>NZ_JBSGAH010000022.1:0-98236 GCF_053600675.1 Streptomyces sp. NPDC005004 | reverse complement strand
GTGTTCCCGGTGACGAACGGGCTGATCCCGGGGATGCGGAGCCCGGCGCGGGCGGGGACGGGCCGGGCGGGTGAGCCGGGGCGGCCCGCGAAGATCGGGAAGACGCCCCCTGGCCGACGCGGCAGAACAGGCGCCTCCTTGTGGGGCCCGGGCGGCTGATGCATAGTGCAGCGGTGACCGATCCCATGATCAAGTCCGCCTGGGCCGCGCTGGGCGGAGATGCCGGGCTGCTGGCACGGCTGGTTTCCGTGGAGCGTCCCGCGGCGTTGATCGCACGGCTTCCGGTGCAGCGGCTGGCGCGCGCGTGCGTGGGCACGTGCGCGCTGGCCGCCGCCGAACTCGGCGCGCTGCGGGCCGGGCTCGGCACGGTGCCGCGTGCCGTGGTGGACGACGGGGCGGTCGTCACCGCGTTCCACAGCGAGCGGGTGCTGCGGATCGACGGCCGGGCACCGGTCAACTTCGCGCCCCTGTCGCGCTGGTGGCGCGCGGGCTACGGCTGGGTGCGCACCCACGCCAACTACCCGCACCACCGGCTGCGCCTTCTCGGCGCCCTCGGCCTGCCCGACGGCGCCGAACCGGAGGACGTGGAGCGGCTGCTGCTGGAGCGTTCCGCGCTGGAGATCGAGGAGGCGGTGTACGCCGCCGGGGGTCTCGCGGTGGCCCTGCGCACGCCGGGGCAGTGGACGGCGCATCCGCAGGGCACCGAGGTGGCGCTGCGCCCGCTGGTGGAGCGTGCCCCGATCGGCGCGACGTCGGCACGCGAACTCCCGCCGCTGGACGGCAAGTCGGCACCGCTGCTGCCTGCCGCCGGGCTGCGTGTCCTGGACCTCACCCGGGTCCTCGCCGGGCCCGTGGCCACCCGCACCCTCGCGCTGCTCGGTGCCGACGTGCTGCGCGTGGACGGGCCCGAGCTGCCCGAACTCGCCGACCAGCACGCGGACACGGGCTTCGGGAAGCGGTCCACCACCCTCGAACTCACCGCCGACACCAAGGTGCTGGAGGAGCTGCTGGCCTCGGCCGACGTGGTCGTCACCGGCTACCGCCCCGGCGCCCTCGACCGCTTCGGTCTCTCCCCCGAGGCCCTCTCCGAGCGCTACCCGGGCCTCGTCGTCGCACAGATCTCGGCGTGGGGCGCGTACGGTCCCTGGCGCGAGCGGCGCGGCTTCGACAGCCTGGTCCAGGTCGCCACCGGCATCGCCGCCACCGAGGGCTCGACCATGGAGCCCGGCGCCCTGCCCGCGCAGGCCCTGGACCACGGCTCGGGCTATCTGATGGCGGCGGGCATTCTGCGGGCCCTGGGCGAACGGGCCCGCGACGGACAGGGGCGCCTGGTGCGCCTCGCCCTCGCGCGGACCGCGCACTGGCTGACCCACGAGGCGGGACCCGACCCGTCCCTGGGCGGACCGAAGTACGAGGAGGAGGCGTGGCTGGCCGAACGGGACAGCCCGCTGGGGCGGTTGCGGTACGCCCGGCCTCCGGTGTCGTTCACGGGCGGCCCGACGGACTGGGCGGCGCCGCCGGTTCCGTGGGGGTCGAGCGCGGCCACGTGGAGCTGAGGGTCCAATCCGCCTTCTTCTAGGCGCACTTGTCCAATGTGGGTCCCCTTGGCCAGTATCGGCAGGTGAGTTCTCCGCGCCCCCCTTCCGCCACCTCGCCTGAGGTGCGGGCCGACGTGCGGCGCGGCGTGGCGGTGCTGGTCCTCGCGCCGCTCGCCGCGCTCATACCGCTGTGGGGGCCGGGTGCCGCGCTGCACGGCACCGGGGAGGCGGCGGCGCCCGGTGCGGGCGGGACGGCGCTGCTGCGTGGCGTGCTGTTCGCCGCACTGAGCGTGTCACTGGGTGAGCTGTTCGTGAGGAGGCTGGCGGCCGGACTGCCGGGTGCTCCCGGTGAACGGCCCTCCCGTTGGGCGCCGTCGGCGAACGGGGCCGGCTGCGCGGCCGCACTGGCCCTGGCTTCCGTCGTCGCCACCGGCAATCTCGTCCCCCGCGACCTCGGCCAGATCGACCTCGGCGGTCTCTACGCCTCCCGCGACGGGAGGCTGGCCCTGGTGGAGGTCAACGCCTTTCTGCTGGCCGCGCTGTGCGCCCGTTCGCACCGCCCGGGGCTCCAACTGTGGCCGCTGACGGGCGTCTTGGTCGCGGAGGCGCTGCGTGCCCACCCGTCCCCCGAGCACGGCCCGCTCACCGGCTCGCTGCTGACGCTCACGCACCTGACCTGTGCGGCGCTGTGGACGGGCGGACTGCCGTACACCCTGCGGACGTTGCGGGTCTGGCGGGGCGGGCCCGCGGGCGCCGCGCTGCTCGGGAGGTACGCGCGCGTGGCCGCTGTCCTGCTCGGCGCGCTCATCGCGACCGGCGTGTGGAGCACGCTGCGCCGGATGCCGCCGGGCACGGTCCTGGACCAGCTCACGACGACGGCGTACGGGCGCACCCTGCTCGCCAAGGTGCTGCTCGTCGCCGTCGTCGCCGTGCTCGCGCTGTGGGCGCGGGTGCGGCTGGGCCGCGGCGGTGACCCGCTCGCCGCGGCCGCGCCCGCGCGGGCCGAGGTGGCCGTGCTGGGCGCGGTGGTGGCGGTCTCGGGACTGCTCACGGCGCTGCCGCTGCCGATCCGCTGGTCCTGAACCGCCGTGCCCGCGTGGGGTTTCAGCCGTTGGTGACGAGCACCTTGAGGGCCGTGCGCTCGTCCATCGCCTTGTAGCCGTCCGGGACGCCCTCGATGTCCACGGTCATGTCGAAGACCGGGGAGGGGTCGATCGTGCCGTCGAGCACGTCGGGCAGCAGGTCGGGGATGTAGGCGCGGACCGGGGCGACACCGCCGCGCAGGGCGATGTTGCGGTCGAACATGACGCTGAGGTCGAGGCCGGTGCCGCTGCCGTGGGGCACGCCGACGTAGCCGATGGAGCCGCCGTCGCGGGTGATGTGGACGGCCGTGCTCATGGACTGCTCGGTGCCGACGGCCTCGATCACGCAGTGCGCGCCCTGGCCCCGGGTCAGCTCGCGGACCGCGGCGACGGCCTCCTCGCCGCGCGAGGCGACCACGTCGGTGGCACCGAAGCGGCGGGCGATCTCGGTGCGGACCTCGTGCCGGCCGAGTGCGATGATCCGCTCGGCGCCGAGCCGCTTGGCGGCGAGCACGGCGCACAGGCCGACCGCGCCGTCACCGACGACGGCGACCGTGGAGCCGGGGCGGACGCCCGCACCGAGGGCGGCGTGGTGGCCGGTGCCGAGCACGTCGGAGAGGGTGAGCAGGGACGTCAGCAGGTGGTCGTCGGCGGCCGCCTCCTTGGGCAGCGTGACGAGGGTGCCGTCGGCGAACGGCACCCGCACGGCCTCGCCCTGGCCGCCGTCGTAGCCGACGGAGCCCCAGAAGCCGCCGTGCACGCAGGAGGTGGTCAGGCCCTCGCGGCAGTACTCGCAGGTGCCGTCGGACCACATGAAGGGGGCGACCACGAGGTCCCCGCGCCGGACCGTGCCCACCTCGGAGCCGGTCTCCTCGACGATGCCGAGGAACTCGTGCCCGATGCGCTGACCGGGCTGCCGGGCGGCCTCGCCGCGGTAGGCCCACAGGTCGCTGCCGCAGATGCAGGCGCGCAGCACCCGGACGACGGCGTCGGTGGGCAACTGCACCACCGGCTCGGGCACGTCCTCCACGCGCATGTCGAAGGGGGCGTGGATGGTGGTGGCGCGCATGGTGCGGGTCTTTCTCGTGCGAGGGGGCTCGGCGGTGGTCGAGCGCCTCTCACGGTACGCCGTGCCGGGGGCGTGACGCGCGCCCAGGGGGCGCCCGACCAGGGAAAAGGGAGCACCCCGCGTGAACTCGGCGCCCGCGCGGCGGGGTTCACCGGCTGCCCCCGCCCCGGGTGGGCGCGCCGGACGCGAACAGGTGCTCGCCCGGGGTCGCACAGGCATACGGGCCGGGGCCGTACAGGCATACGACGGCCGACCCGGGAGGGCGGGGAGTGCGCCCCTGGGGGCCCTCGGTGTCGGTGGTGGCCCGTATCCTCAGTGACCATGCTCGAAGACCCTGCGACCGCTGTGTCCTCCCCCGCCCCGTGGCCGGCCGTGTATCCGAAGGGATACGCGGTCGTTGACGTGGAGACCACCGGCCTGGCCCGCGACGACCGGATCATCTCGGCCGCCGTCTACCGCCTGGACGCGCGCGGCGAGGTCGAGGACCACTGGTACACGCTGGTCAACCCCGAGCGTGATCCGGGCCCGGTATGGATACACGGGCTGACGAGCGAGGTCCTCGAAGGGGCCCCGCTCTTCACGGAGGTGGCGGCGGAGTTCGCGGCCCGGCTCGCGGACCGGGTGCTGGTCGCGCACAACGCGGTCTTCGACTGGCAGATGATCGCGCGGGAGTACGCGCGTGCCGGCAAGGAGCCTCCGGTACGGCAACGGCTGTGCACCATCGCACTCTCCAAGGAGCTGGGGCTTCCGCTGCCCAACTTCAAGCTGGAGTCCCTCGCGGCCCACTTCGGGGTCGTGCAGCAGCGCGCCCACCACGCCCTGGACGACGCGCGGGTGCTGGCCGAGGCGTTCCGCCCGAGCCTGCGCGAGGCCGCCGCGGGGAACGTACGGCTGCCGCTGCTGGAGTGCCGTCCGCTCACCGAGTGGTCGGACGCGCCCCGCATCGGCCGCCAGGGCGGCGGCGGTTACGGCGGCTCGTCGAGCTGGCGTCCGGCGCGCAAGCGGCCGGCGTGTCCGTACCCCAACCCCGGTCGGTACGAACCAGGCAAACGCCTCAAGCAGGGCATGAGGGTGGCGTTCTCGGGCGACACCTCCACGGAGCGGGATCTGCTGGAGGACCGGGCGACCGAGGCCGGACTGCACGTCGCGACGAGCCTGTCCCGGCTGACCAGCCTGCTCGTCACCAACGACCCCGATTCGGGCACCTCGAAGACGGCCAAGGCCCGCCAGTTCGGCACCCCCGTGGTGGACGAGGCGGCGTTCGGGCAGCTCCTGCGGGACGTGGAGCCCGCCGACGGAGCGGCGTAACCCGCGCGACCGCGACCGCAGGCGGCGCGCCGCACCGGAACCGACCGGCGGGGCGGGACCCGACCCGGCGGCAGGACGGCACCGGGTGGACCGACGGGCACGCCGGACGACGGGGCGGACGGGTGATTCACCGCGACTCGCCCCGCCCCCGCTCGCCCGGCGCCCCGGAACGGCTCACCCTGAGCCGCATGGCGAGATGCGAAGTTTGCGGCAATGACTACGGAATGACCTTCGAGGTCCACGCGCAGGGCGCGGTGCACGTCTTCGACTGCTTCTCCTGCGCCATTCACCGCATGGCCCCCATCTGCGAGCACTGCCGGGTGCAGATCATCGGACAGGGCGTCGAGGTGGAGGGCCACTGGTACTGCGGTGCCCACTGCGCGCGGGCCGAGGGCAGGACGGGGGTGGTCGACCGGGTGTGACCCGGTACCCGCCCGAATGCGCCCCACGGCTCAGGAGTACCGTCGTGGGGTGCACCGCTACCGCTTCCTGCTGACCCTCCAGTGGGTGATCCTCACCCTCGTCGCGATCGCGCTGATCCCGACGATGATCAGGCTCGGCTTCTGGCAGCAGCACCGGTACGAGGAGCGCACCGCCCGCAACGACCTGGTCTCGCGGGCGCTGCACGCCAAGCCGGTCCCGGTGGAACGGCTCACCTCCCCCGGCCACACCGTGACGCGCCTGGACAAGTACCGCACCGTCACCGCGACCGGCACCTTCGACACCGCCCACGAGGTGGTCGTCCGCCGCCGCACCAACTCCGACGGCGAGGTCGGCTTCCACGTCCTGACCCCGCTGCGGCTGACGGACGGCGCCGTCGTGCTGGTCAACCGGGGCTGGATTCCCGCGAACGGCGTGCAGACGGCCTTCCCGAAGATCCCGGCGCCCCCGTCCGGCCGGACCACCGTCACCGGGCGGCTCATGGCCGACGAGACGACGGCGGCCAGCGGCATCAAGAACGTCAAGGGTCTGCCCGACCGGCAGATCATGCTGATCAACAGCGCGGAGGAGGCCCGGCGCCTCGGCGCGAAGGTGGTCGGCGGCTACGTCGAGCAGACCGCGCCCGCGCCCAGGGGCGACACCCCGGAGCAGATCTCCAGCCCGGGCAGCGAGGACGCCCCGCTGAACTACGCGTACATGATCCAGTGGTGGCTGTTCGCCGCCGCGGTGCCGGTGGGCTGGTGGTTCCTGGTCCGCCGCGAGATCCGCGACCGGGCGGAGGCGGCGGCCGGCGGCGCCCCGCAGGACGGCTCGGGGGACGACTCCCCGGGCGGCTCCGGGGACGGCTCCTCCGAGCCCGAGCCCGCCGCCGTATAACGCCCGCGCCGCCGGGAGCCCGGACCGCACACGACCGAGGCGTCACTCCCCCGGCCGCACCGTCTGATTGCCCCTCAGACCCGCCGGGAACCGGCTTCCCGTGAACGCGCGCATCGAGGACTACGCCGTCATCGGCGACGAGCAGACCGCGGCCCTGGTCGGCCTGGACGGCTCGATCGACTGGCTGTGCCTTCCCCGCTTCGACTCCGGCGCCTGCTTCGCCCGCCTCCTCGGCGACGAAGACAACGGCCACTGGCGGATCGCCCCCAAGGGCGCGCACACCTGCACCCGGCGCGCCTACCGGCCCGACACCCTCGTCCTGGACACCGAGTGGGACACCCCCGACGGCACCGTGCGCGTGACCGACCTGATGCCGCAGCGCGCCCGGGTGCCCGACGTCGTACGGATCGTGGAGGGCCTCAGCGGGCGGGTCACCGTGCGCGGCACGCTGCGGCTGCGCTTCGACCACGGCTCGATCGTGCCGTGGATGCGGCGCTCGGACGGTCACCGGGTGGCCGTGGCGGGCCCCGACTCCACCTGGCTGCGCACCGTTCCGCCGGTGCGCACCTGGGGCGAGGACTTCGGCACGCACTCGGAGTTCACCATCGGCGAGGGCGAGCGGGTGGCGTTCGTGCTCACCTGGCACCCCTCGCACGAGCCGCGCCCCCGGCTGATCGACCCGTTCGACGCGCTGGAGTCCAGCGTGCGCGACTGGCAGAGCTGGGCGCGCCGCTGCCGCTACGAGGGGCCGTACCGGGACGCCGTGGTCCGCTCGCTGATCACTCTCAAGGCGCTCACCTACCGTCCGACCGGGGGGATCGTCGCCGCCGCGACCACCTCGCTCCCGGAGAAGCTCGGCGGGGTGCGCAACTGGGACTACCGCTACTGCTGGCTGCGCGACTCCACCCTCACCCTCGGCGTGCTGCTGGCTGCGGGCTACCACGAGGAGGCCGAGGCGTGGCGCGACTGGCTGCTCCGGGCCGTCGCGGGCAGCCCCGAGGATCTACAGATCATGTACGGGGTCGCGGGCGAGCGGCGGCTGCCGGAGAGCGAGCTGCCCTGGCTCCGCGGGTTCGCGCGCTCGGCACCGGTCCGGATCGGCAACAGCGCGGTGGACCAGCTCCAGCTCGACGTGTACGGCGAGGTGATGGACTCCCTCTGGCTCGCACGGCAGGCGGGCCTGTCGCCCCGGCCGCACATGTGGTCCCTGCAGTGCGCGCTGATCGGCTTCCTGCGCTCGCAGTGGCGTCAGCCGGACGAGGGGCTGTGGGAGGTGCGCGGGGGCCGTCGGCAGTTCACGCACTCCAAGGTGATGGTGTGGGTGGCCGTCGACCGCGCCGTCCGCACCCTGGAGCAGCACCCCGAGCTGCAGGGCGACCTCAGGAGCTGGCGGGAGCTGCGCGACGACGTCCACCGGGAGGTGTGCGCGAAGGCGTACGACCCGGAACGCAACACCTTCACCCAGTACTACGGCTCGCGCACCCTGGACGCCGCGCTGCTGCTGATCCCGCGCGTGGGTTTCCTGCCGCCGGACGACCCGAGGGTGATCGGCACGGTGGACGCGATCCGCGCGGGGCTCGGCCAGGACGGCTTCGTGCGCCGCTACGACACCGAGGACCCCGAGGGACCGGTGGTGGACGGGCTGCCCGAGGGCGAGGGCGCGTTCCTCGCCTGCTCGTTCTGGCTGGCCGACGCCCTGCACATGACGGGCCGCACCGAGGAGGCGCGGGACCTCTTCGCCCGGCTGGTCGACCTGTCGAACGACGTGGGGCTGCTGGCCGAGGAGTACGACCCGGTGACCGGCTGCCAGCTCGGCAACTACCCCCAGGCCTTCAGCCACATCGCCCTCGTGAACACCGCCCGCACCCTCTACGGCGGCGAGGAGGCAGGATAGGGGCATGGATCTTGGACTGAAGGACCGGGTGTACATCGTGACCGGGGCCTCGCGGGGGCTCGGCAACGCCGCCGCGCGGCAGTTGGTCGCCGACGGGGCGAAGGTGGTCGTCACGTCACGGGACGCCGAGCGGGCGGCCGACGCGGCCGCCGAGCTGGGCCCGGACGCGGTGGGCGTGGCCGTGGGCAACGCCGATCCGGAGGCGCCGGAGCGGCTGATCGCGGCGGCGCGGGAGCACTTCGGGCGGCTCGACGGCGTCCTCGTGAGCGTGGGCGGGCCGCCGCCGGGCTTCGTGGCGGACGTGACCGACGAGCAGTGGCGGGACGCCTTCGAGTCGGTGTTCCTGGGTGCGGTGCGCCTGGCCCGCGCGGCGGCGGCCGAGCTGGAGCCGGGCGGGGTCATCGGCTTCGTGCTCTCCGGCTCGGTGCACGAGCCGATCCCGGGGCTGACCATCTCCAACGGACTGCGCCCCGGGCTCGCCGGGTTCGCGAAGTCCCTCGCGGACGAGCTGGGCCCGCGCGGTATCCGCGTCGTCGGGCTGCTGCCGGGCCGGATCGACACCGACCGGGTGCGCGAGCTGGACCGGCTCTCCGCCGACCCCGAGGCGACCCGGGCGGCCGCCGAGTCCCGTATCCCGCTGCGCCGTTACGGCACACCCGAGGAGTTCGGCCGGGCCGCCGCCTTCCTGCTGTCCCCGGCGGCGTCCTATGTGACGGGCGTGATGCTGCCGGTGGACGGCGGGTCCCGGCACGGTTTCTGACGTGTAGTCGACTCTCCTCGCCGGGGATCCGGCTTCTGCCCGGTGGTCAGGTGACGCGTTCGGCGCGGTGCCTGACCACCCGCAGCCGGACCTCGGCGGGCAGTGCCGCGAGGCCCGCCGAGTCCCGGGCGCGGGCCAGGGGACCGGAGGTGAACTCCGCGAGCGCGGCCCCGGGGGGCATGTCCGGCTCCAGCCGGAACCACGCCCGTACGGCGGGCGCGCCGCGGCGGCCGGTCAGCAGCACGTCGCTCTGGGCCACGCCCTCCTGCCCCGAGGCGTCCCGGGAGAGGGCGTTCTGCAGGGCCGAGCCGCGCAGCCGCGCGGTGCCGCCGTCGCCGGTGTCGACCCGTACCTCGGAGACCCGGTGACGGCGCAGCACCGACACCAGCCACCACACGCCGATCAGGAACAGGATCGCCAGGCCGGCGATGAGGGCGGGCCACCACCAGCCGGCGTCCCGGAAAGCGGTGCGCTCGGCCCGGCTCAGCAGCACGTCGTGCGCGCTGGAATGGAGCCACCAGCGCGGGAAGGGCGCGCCGAGTCCGGCGGCCAGCACCACACCGCCGAGGGCGAGCAGCAGCAGGCCGGTGATCGCGAGCAGGACCCGGTTGACGATGCCGGTGCGCATCTGGCTCACCCCTTCTTCCCCGGGCGGCGGACCCGGACGGACAGCTTCGGCGGGCGACTCAGCCCCAGCTCGCGGACCGCGCCGTCCAGCGTGGTGTCCAGGTCCTCGCGGACCTCCTCCGGTTCGCGGAAGTGCGAGACCACCTTCACGTCCGCCTTTCTGCGGCCGACCCGTACGTGTGCCTCGCGGACGCCGGAGATGTCCATGGCACGGTCGCGCAGCAGCACGGCGGCCGCCTCGCGGCGCAGCGCGGCGCGCACGTCGGGGTGCGGGCGGCTCATGGGCAGCAGGCGACGCAGTCCCGGCGTGAGCGCGAGGAAGAGCAGCCAGAGTCCGACGGCGGCGACGAAGGCCGCGCCCGCCAGCACCGGGATCGCGTCGACCCGCTGCTCGGCGAGCTGCCGGGCCAGCTCGCGGCGCCAGTACATCGCGGGGTGCCCGGCGCGCACGGCGGCCACGTCGTACAGCAGGAGGCCCGCGCCGCCGATCAGGCACAGGGCGACGAGGGCGGCCGGGACACGGCGCGCGGACCAGAAGCGGCCGCTGCTCCTCTCGGGCGGGGGTACGGGCTGCTCGTCGGGGTCGAGGACGGGCAGGCGGTGGGTGGTGTTCTCGCTCATGACGTCCTCCCGTGCGCGTCACCGGGGGCGGCCACCGGGTGCAGCCGTTCGACCTGGACGACCACCTCGGGCACCGTCATGTTCGCCAGCGCGCTCACCCGTTCGGTGACCCGGCTGCGTACCGCCGCGCAGCGGGCGCCGATGTCGGCCGGGTAGGCGAGTTCGAGGGAGACCCGCACGCGTGCCGTGCCGAACGGGCCGCCCTCGCCGCGGTGGGCGCCGGAGCCGTGGGAGCGCACGGCGACGGTGGCGTGCGGTTTGCCGACGCCCGGCGGGAGCGGGGCGAGGGCCTCGCGGGCCGCCTGCGCGGCGATCTTCGCGACGGCCTTGTCCGCGATCCGGGTGGCGCCGCGCTCGCCCGCCGGGGTGGGCTCCGTGGCCGGACGGTCGGCCGCCGTCGCGCTCACCGCGCTCACCGCCGCCGGTCGCGCCGGCCGTCGCGGGCGCGGAAGAAGTCACCCGGCTCCAGGTCGCCGTCCAGGAAGCGGCCGACGACGAACCCGACGGCTCCGAGCGCCGCCACCAGCAGGAAGGCCCCGAATCCGCCGAAGTACCCGGCGAATCCCAGCGCCAGGCCGGCGATCATGCCGGCCACGGCCATGCTCATAGCGCTCCTCAGTTCGTCAGGCCCCCACAACCCCGATTCCCCCTACGGCGTGGTGCATACGCGCAGCTCACTGAATACGCGGCTGGGAGGGTTCCTCCTCGTCCTCCTCGTCGGGGAGCTTGACGTCGCTGACCGCGATGTTGACCTCCACGACCTCCAGCGAGGTCATGCGCTCCACGGCGGCGACCACGTTCTCGCGCACCGCGCGGGCGATGTCGCCGATGGAGTAGCCGTACTCGACGACGATCTCCAGGTCGAGCGCGGTCTGCACCTCGCCGACCTCGGCCTTCACGCCCCTGGTGACGGCCTTGGAGCCGCCCGGGACCCGGTCGCGCACGGCGCCGAAGGTGCGGGCGAGCCCGCTGCCCATGGCGTGCACTCCGACCACGTCGCGTGCGGCCATTCCGGCGATCTTCTCCACCACGCCGTCCGCGATCGTGGTGCGGCCCCGGTCCGCCGGGTCACCGCCGCCGCGCCGGGTGGTCTTGCGGGTGGACACCTGCGACTCGTCGTCTCCACCGGGGCTCGTCGTCGTCTCGGTCATCGCCGTGGGTCCCTTTCGGTCGTGGTTCCTGGACCACCGTAAGCACGGCTGCGCGAATGCGCGCCAGGTATACGGCAGGCTGGAGGAATGACGGCGGAGTGGACACAGGCGGTACGTCAGCGGCTGGGCGTGGGCAGACTTCTGCCGCTCGGCGGGAGCCGCGACGGCGCGTGGATCTCGGAGCAGGCGGCCGGGGCGGTGCTGGGGAGCGCGGCCAGGGACGAAGTGCCGGGGGTACGGCTGGGGACCCTCAGGATCGGGCTCGCCGATCCGGCGGAGGCCGGGGAACCGGTCGTACCGCCGCCGCCGAGCGCGCTGCCGCCGGGCGCCCTGCGCGTGACGGCGGACTTCGCGGCGGGCGCGGAACGGCCGCTGCCGGTGACGGCGGAACTGCTGCGGACGGCCCTCGCGGACGCGGCGGTCCGGCGGCTCGGGCTGGTGGTCACCGAGGTGGACCTGCGGGTGACGGATCTGCTGGGCCCGGCGGATCCGCCGCCCGAGCCGCGTCGGGCGCCCGCACCGCCGCCGGCCGCCGAGGCCACGGATCCCGACGGCTATCTGGTGGCCACCGCCGCGCGGGCGGTGCCCGGGGTGACCCGGCTGACGGCGGTGCTCGGGGACCGCTGCGGGGTGGTGCGGACGGAACGGCCCGCCGTGCCCGCCTCGCTCCCCCGGCGCCATGTGTGCGTGGAGGTGGCCACCGACCCCGTCCACCGCACCGCCGACGTGGCCCGCGCGGTGCGTACGGCGGTACGAGACGCGCTGGAGGACCATCCGACGGTGGCGGTGCTGGTCACGGCGGTGGAGGAACCGGAAGCGGAGTCCGGTCCCCTCACCTGAGCCCGGTCGTTCGGGGCGAGTGCTCAGTCGCCGATGCCCGCGAGGTCGCGCAGCCGGCGGGTCTGGGCGGCGCGCTCGGCCGTGCGCTGCTCGTCGTAGGTGCGCTCGGGGGCGCCACGCAGCAGGGCCTTGGTCTCCACCACGGCGTCACGGGGCGCGGCGAGGAGCGCGGCGGCCAGGTCGGCGGTCGCCGCGTCGAGTTCGGCCGCCGGGACCGCCGCGTTGGCGAGCCCCGAGACGACCGCCTCCTCGGCGTGCACGAAGCGGCCCGTCACGCAGATCTCCAGCGCGCGGGCGTATCCGACCAGGCCGACCAGCGGATGGGTCCCCGTGAGGTCGGGCACCAGGCCCAGGCTCGTCTCCCGCATGGCGAACTGCACGTCGTCCGCGACGATGCGCAGGTCGCAGGCGAGCGCGAGCTGGAAGCCGGCCCCGATCGCATGGCCCTGGACAGCGGCGACGGACACGAGGTCGTTCCGGCGCCACCAGGTGAACGCCTCCTGGTACTCGGCGATGGTCGCGTCGATCCCGGCGTCGTCACGGCGCGCGAGGTCGACGAAGGTCGGCTCGCCCTCGATCCCCTCCGGCGTGAACATGCGTCGGTCGAGACCGGCGGAGAAGGACTGCCCTTCGCCGCGCAGGACGACGACACGCACGGTGCCCGGCAGCAGCTTCCCCGCCTCGGCCAGCGCCCGCCACATGGCGGGGCTCTGCGCGTTGCGCTTGGCCGGGTTGGTCAGCGTCACCGTGGCGAGCGCGTCGTCGACGGTGAGCCGTACGCCGTCCTTGTCGAGTACAGGAGCGAGGTCCTGGTCGGGCGAAGCCATGGGGCGCCTCCGGTGGGTGCGGTCAGCACGCGGTGCCCTACGGCGCCGCGAAGTGACTGCACAGTAACCACCCGGGCGATCGCACGACCGACCGGGTGGCCACCATCGAAGCCGACGGGCCGCCCGGAGTCAGGACGATGCGGCCTTCTTGCCCCGGGTCGCTCCGCCACGCCCACGCAGCGTGACGCCCGACTCGCTGAGCATCCGGTGCACGAAGCCATACGAGCGGCCGGTCTCCTCGGCCAGCGCCCGGATGCTCGCACCGGAGTCGTACTTCTTCTTCAGGTCTGCCGCGAGCTTGTCGCGCGCGGCGCCGGTCACCCGGCTGCCCTTCTTCAGAGTCTCGGCCACCCGTGCCTCCTCATGGGAAGTGCGCTCTGGTCTTCTCATGATCACCCCTCCGGGGCGGGATGGCCACCCATTCGGCAAGGTCCGTGAGACAAGGTTGTGACGACAGGAGCACATCCCCACATACGGAATCTCGTATTCCAAGGGGTGATGCGCGGAACCGGGGACGCGCGGATCGATGAAGGTCCAGGTCACAGACGCGGAGCGGCCGGCCCCTCCGCCTGGGGGGACCGGCCGCGAAATCCGTGTACGACACACCTCGGTACGAGGAGATCTCACACAGATGAGGGATCACCGATCGGCCGAATGATCCATGTCCGTGGATCACGCAAGGGCGACGAGGTCCGCGTAGTCGGAGCCCCAGAGGTCCTCGACGCCGTCCGGGAGCAGGATGATCCGCTCCGGCTGGAGCGCCTCGACGGCGCCCTCGTCGTGGGTGACCAGGACGACCGCGCCCTTGTAGGTGCGCAGGGCGCCGAGGATCTCCTCGCGGCTGGCCGGGTCGAGGTTGTTGGTGGGCTCGTCCAGGAGCAGCACGTTGGCCGAGGAGACGACCAGGGTGGCGAGCGCGAGACGGGTCTTCTCACCGCCGGAGAGGACGCCTGCGGGCTTGTCCACGTCGTCGCCGGAGAACAGGAACGAGCCGAGCACCTTGCGGACCTCGACCAGGTCCATGTCGGGCGCGGCGGAGCGCATGTTCTCCAGGACGGTGCGCTCGGGGTCCAGGGTCTCGTGCTCCTGGGCGTAGTAGCCGAGCTTGAGGCCGTGGCCGGGGACGACGCCGCCGGTGTCGGGCTGCTCGACACCGCCGAGCAGGCGCAGCAGGGTGGTCTTGCCGGCGCCGTTGAGGCCGAGGATGACGACGCGGGAGCCCTTGTCGATGGCCAGGTCGACGTCGGTGAAGATCTCGAGCGAGCCGTACGACTTCGACAGGCCCTCGGCCATCAGCGGGGTCTTGCCGCAGGGGGCGGGCTCGGGGAAGCGGAGCTTGGCGACCTTGTCGGACTGGCGGACGGCCTCCAGGCCGGAGAGCAGCTTGTCGGCGCGGCGGGCCATGTTCTGCGCGGCGACCGTCTTGGTGGCCTTGGCGCGCATCTTGTCCGCCTGCGAGTGCAGGGCGGCGGCCTTCTTCTCGGCGTTGGCGCGCTCGCGCTTGCGGCGCTTCTCGTCCGCCTCGCGCTGCTGCTGGTAGAGCTTCCAGCCCATGTTGTAGACGTCGATCTGGGCGCGGTTGGCGTCCAGGTAGAACACCTTGTTGACGACCGTCTCGACCAGGTCGACGTCGTGGGAGATCACGATGAAGCCGCCGCGGTAGGTCTTGAGGTAGTCGCGCAGCCAGGCGATCGAGTCGGCGTCGAGGTGGTTGGTCGGCTCGTCGAGGAGCAGGGTGTCGGCGTCGGAGAAGAGGATGCGGGCCAGCTCGACGCGGCGGCGCTGACCACCGGAGAGGGTGTGCAGGGGCTGGCCGAGCACGCGGTCGGGCAGGTTGAGCGCGGCGGCGATGGTGGCGGCCTCGGCCTCGGCGGCGTACCCGCCCTTGGTGAGGAACTCCGTCTCCTGGCGCTCGTACTGCTTGAGCGCCTTCTCGCGGGTGCCGCCCTTGCCGTTGGCGATGCGCTCCTCGTTCTCGCGCATCTTGCGGATCAGGGTGTCGAGGCCGCGCGCGGAGAGGATGCGGTCGCGGGCGAGCACGTCGAGGTCGCCGGTGCGGGGGTCCTGCGGCAGGTAGCCGACCTCGCCGGAGCGGGTGATCTGCCCGGCGGCCGGGATGCCCTCGCCGGCCAGGCACTTGGTGAGGGTGGTCTTGCCGGCGCCGTTGCGGCCGACCAGACCGATGCGGTCGCCCTTGGCGACACGGAAGCTGGCGTTCTCGATGAGGATGCGGGCACCGGCGCGCAGCTCGATACCGGAGGCGGAGATCACGGACAGGCTCCTGGGCGTACGGGACGGGATCGTCGGGCGGTCTGCTGAGGGCGTTCCCGCCGTCTAATGCGCGAGGAGAAAGGCCATGCGGGCAAGTCTAACGGGGGCGGGCAAGGGGATTTCCTGACGCGGGCCCCGCGAGGGCGGGGCTGGTCCGGTGGTGAGCACTGGTCCTGAGGGGGTGCGCGGGTGAGGATGGCGGCAAGGCGCTGGATGTGAGGCCGACGTGGGACGGAAGGTGTGGGGCCGGTGCAGTTCGATGATGACGCGAATCTCGACACGTCCGAGGTGCAGGACGTGCGCGGGAGCCGGATTCCGGGTGGGCGGGCGACCATCGGGGGTGGCATCGGCGGGCTGATCGCGCTGTTGCTGGCGCTGTTCCTGGGGGTCGGGCCGGATCAGCTCGGGCTGTCGTCCGGGGGCGATCAGGCGGCGCCGCAGCCGTCGTCGCTGGGGCAGGTGCAGGAGTCGTGCCGGACCGGCAAGGACGCGAACACGCGGACCGACTGCCGGATGGTGGCGGTGGTCAACAGCGTGCAGGACTACTGGTCGCAGGAGTTCCGCGGCCAGGGCCGGACCTACACCCCGGCGCCGACCGTGCTGTTCACCGGCCAGATCCGTACCGCCTGCGGGGCGGCGACCTCGGCGGTGGGGCCGTTCTACTGCCCCGGCGACCGGAAGGTCTATCTGGACCTGGGCTTCTTCGACGAACTGCGGACGAAGTTCGGGGCGAGCGGGGGTCCGTTCGCGCAGGCGTACGTCGTCGCGCACGAGTACGGCCACCACGTGCAGGACCTGGAGGGCACGCTGGGCCGCACGCAGGACGGGATGACCGGCGAGAACAGCAACTCCGTGCGCACCGAGCTCCAGGCCGACTGCTACGCGGGGGTGTGGGCACACCACGCGACCACGACCCCGGACCCGGCGACCGGGCGGCCGCTGATCACCAGCCTGACCCCGGCGGACATCAAGGACGGTCTGAACGCGGCCGCGGCCGTGGGCGACGACCGCATCCAGGAGGAGTTCCAGGGCCACGTGACCCCGGAGACCTGGACGCACGGCTCCTCGCTCCAGCGCCAGCAGTGGTTCGACCAGGGCTACCGCACGGGCGACCCGGCCCGGTGCGACACCTTCGGCTGACGGGCGGGGGAAGGACCCGGGGCGTTGTCAGTGGCGGGTGTCACACTGAGCGGCGAGTCACCACGGATCCGGACAGGACCGTCCGGAGTACCCGGCGCACAAGGGAGTGATCGCCATGGCGGTGAGGGACGGACGGCCGAGCGTCTACCCGACGGTGCTCTACGCGGACGCGAAGGCCGCGATCGCGCAGCTGACGGAGGCGCTCGGCTTCACCGAGCTGACGGTGTACGAGTCGGAGGACGGCACGGTGCTGCACGCCGAGCTGGCCCAGGGCAACGGCGCGGTGATGGTCGGTTCCAAGGGCCGCGGCGGCGTCTTCGACTCGGTGATGAAGGACGCCGGGCCCGCGGGGGTGTACATCGTCGTGGACGACGTGGACGCCCACCACCAGCGGGCCGTGGAGCACGGCGTGGAGATCCTGATGCCCCCGACGGACCAGGACTACGGCTCGCGGGACTACATGGCGCGCGACGCCGAGGGCAACGTCTGGAGCTTCGGGACGTACGCCCCGGCGATCGCGCTGTGAGTTCCCGAGCCCCGCGGGGGCCGGCCTCCAGGGGGTCTCCCTGAGGCCTGTCTGACCATTACCGTCGTCGCCCGGAGGGCGGCCGCGCCGGCGTCAGGTGTGTGCTCTCGGCGTGTCGGCCCCAGACCCCCGTACTGGACCGTACTGAGGTCTGGGGCCGGCGCGGCGAGAGTGCGTGCATGACGTCGCGCGGCAGACGAGAACGGTCAGACAGGCCCTAGCCGCCGGTGTGCACCTGGAAGGCGGCCCGGCGCACGGCCTTGGCGAGCGCGGGGTCGGGGTGGGCCGCGGCCAGCGCGACCAGGACCTGCACGGTGCGGGGGTGGCCGACGGCGCGCACCTCCTCCAGGAGGGCGGGGACGGTCGGCTGCACGGCGGCCTCCAGGTGCCGCACCAGCATCTCCGTCTCGCCGTGGTCGGCGACGGCGGCGGCGGTGTCGACCCAGAGCCAGGTGGCCTCCTCGCGGGTGAGCACCTCGTGCGCGTCCTCGGGGTCCACGCCGTCGTGCTCGGCCAGCCACAGCAGGGCGTACGGCCGCAGCGCGGGCTCCTCGACGACCGCGCGGACTTCGGGCTCGGCGGGGGCGCCGACGACGCGCAGCGCCTCGAAGGCGAGGCCGCGCAGCAGGGCGTCCTCGCCGCGGGCCGCCTCGATGAGCTGGCCGACGGCGCCGCCGACGGGGCGGGCGGCGAGCCAGGCGCGGTACTCGGCGCGGGCCGCGTTGGGGCGGAGCTGGGCGCAGCCGCGCAGCATGTCCTCGGCGGACTGCTCGATGTTCCCGGCGGGGCTCTGCGCGGCGACGCAGATCTGCTCCAGCTTGACCCAGACGGCCCAGTTGCCGAGCGGGGTGAGGGTGGCGTGGCCGTCGCCGTGGGTGAGGGCGCCCACGGAGGCCAGCGCCTGGACGGCCCAGTCGAGGAGCGGGGCGAGCGGGGCGTCGGCGGGGCCGTCGTCCGGGGCGGCGAGCGGGGCGGGGACACCGGGGGCGTAGGAGACCTCGCAGCGCTCGGTGCGCAGTTCGGTGACGCGCTGTTCGAGGAGGTCCAGGAGCTGCTCGACGGGCACGGGTCCCGCGGAGAGCTGGAGGAAGGAGAGCACCTGGGGCATGGCCGAGACGACCTCGGCGACGGCGGCCGGTTCGTGGCCCGCCGGTTCGGGGCAGGCGAGCGACCAGGCGTCGAAGAGGGCGACCCAGCCGCGCAGGACGGCGCTGTCGTCGCGGTCCCAGGCGCGCAGGCGCCAGCCGGGGCGGGCGCTGTCGCCGTGCACCTCGACGAGTCCGGCGAGCCGGGCGGTGTCCCAGTCGGCGCGGATCTGACGAGTGGTGAGGCCGAGGTCGGCGGCGGCGCGGGCCGCGGTCGCGTCGGAGAGGGTGGCCTTGCCGTCGGCGGTGGCGGCGTCGCTGCCGGGGCCGAGGGCGGAGTCGGCCCAGCGTGCGACGCGGACGGCGCCGGCCAGTCCGGTGCGGGCCATTCTGGCCAGCTCGGCGGGGGCCGGGGTGCCCTCCGGGGGCCGGGGTGCGGCGCGGCGCGGGCGCCGCTGGTTCACAGCTCTGGGGGCGGCGGCCAGGGGTCGCGGTCGGACGAGTCGGAGCCTGGAGTCGCGCGGGATACGGGACGTCACGGGTGCAGTCTTCCGGTTGACGGTCCGAAAACCCAAACGGGATGTCACGGGCGGCGACGGAGAAGGCCAACGCACCAGCTCGACCGAGGGGCGCGGAGTCAGGATCAGGCCATGGCCCCGGGGGCCTCCGGCGGGGTACGAAGTGGCACGGAACCGGGGATTCCGGCTGGCTGAGGGGGTCGGACCGGCGTCCGCGTCCGGGTTCACATCAGCGGCACCAGGAACCGGCGCAGCCGCTCCTCGTACTCCTCCGGGTCGGCGTTCCACATCGCGGCGTGGGGGGCGCCGGGGACGGTGTGGAGGGCGACGAGGTCGGGGCGGCGGTCGGCGAGGCGGCGGGAGTACTGCCAGGGGGCGACCGTGTCGCCGGGGCCGTGGATGATCAGGGTGGGCGCGGGGACCTCGGGCGGGCCGGACCCAGCCGCTCCGGCGGCGCGCCCGGGGCGCAGTCCGGCCCTGCCCTGCGCGGCGCGCACCGCGAGCGGCAGCAGGGGGCGTGGGAGGTGCCGGGCGTGGGCGAGGGCGCGCAGCGTGGACTCCCAGTCGAGGACGGGCGAGTCGAGGATCAGTCCGGCGACCCGGTCGGCCAGCGGGGAGTGCTGGGCGGCGCGCAGCGCCATGGTGGCGCCGGTGGACCAGCCGAGCAGGACGACCCGGTGGGCGCCGTGGCCGACGGCCCAGCGGATCGCGGCGTCCACGTCGCGCCACTCGGTCTCACCGAGATGGTTGATGCCGTCGGGCGGGGCGGGGGCTCCGGCGTCGCCCCGGTAGGAGAGCGCGAGCACCGGAAGCCGTAGCGCGTGCAGGGCGCGCAGCACGTTCAGGGACTGCTCGCGGGTGGCGCCGAGGCCGTGCACGGCGATCACCCAGGTGTCCCGCTGCCCGGGCACGAACCAGGCGGGCAGCAGGCCGTTCCCGGTGGGCACCTCGACGTCGGCGAAGTCCATGCCCAGGGCGGTGCGCGGGTCTCCGACGTGGACGTGGGGCGTCATCCGCACCGCCTCGCCGGGGGTGAGCGTGCCGTGGGTGACGCGTTCCAGGCGCCGTACGACCGTGTCGGCGGTGTGCTCGGCCGAGTCGAGGACGGGTCCGACGACCGCGTGCACGCCATGGCCCGTGATCCCGTACGTGCCCCGCCGCAGCGAGGCCAGATCCCGGGTGAGCGTGATCCGCCCGGCCTGCGTGGCGTGCACGGTGAGCCGGGGCTCGGTCGGCAGCGGCCGCCCCGAGGGCGCCTTCAGCGCGGCCCCGCTCGCATACCGCCCCACGGCCAGGGACACGGCCCCCGCCGCGACGACGGCACCGACGACGGCAGCGGACACTTTGACTGTACGCACGGCTCCAGTGTCGGGGGGCGGGGCGGCGGTGGCCAGCGGAAGCGGAGTTCGCGCTGGTCAGCCCTGCTGGCCGTAGCTCTTCAGGCGGTCGGTCGCCTCGGCAAGTTCCGCCTCCGTCAGCAGGGACGGGGTGTGGCCCGGTACCGAGGAGGCGGTGAGCCACAGGTGGCACATCCACTCCAGTTGGGCGGTGCGGTCGTATGCCTGGGCGAGGGTGTTGCCGTAGGTGAGGGTGCCGTGGTTGCGCAGGAGGCAGCCGGTGCGGCCGGTGAGGGCGGTGACCGCGTGGGCGGCGAGTTCGGGGGTGCCGTAGGGGGCGTAGGGGGCGACACGGACGGGGCCGCCGAGGGCGCAGGTCATGTAGTGGATCGGGGGCAGCTCGGGGACCAGCGTGGAGACGGCGGTGGCGTGCACGGCGTGGGTGTGGACGACCGCGCGGGCATCGGTGGCGCCGTAGACCGCGAGGTGCAGGGGAAGTTCGCTGGTCGGCCTCAGCGTGCCGAGCACCTGGCGGCCGCTCGGGTCGACGCCGGTGATGTCGTCGGGGCCGAGCCGGTCGTAGGGCACGCCCGTGGGGGTGACCAGCACGGTGTCGCCGACGCGCGCGGAGACGTTCCCCGAGGTGCCGACGACCAGCCCCTCGGCGGCCGTGCGCCGCGCGGTGGCGACCACCTCCGCCCACGCCTCGGCCTCCGCCGCGCCGATCCGTCCCGTGTCACCCCGCTGCCGGTCCATGCGCCGATCCTGCCAGCCGGACGGCGACGGCGGGCGGCGTTTTTGTGACGCGGGGGCCGACCGGACCGTACGTCCGATCGAACGAAAATCATGACACAGCACCACAAATCAACCCCCGCTCCCCGCCCCGCACCTTGAATGGGCCTCCGCCGACCGACCGGACGACGACGCTTCACCGCCACCCCGGGGGACGCATGGCCTTCTCTGCCCACCGCCGCGCCGGAGTCCTCGCGACGGCCACCGCGGCGCTCGCCCTGACGGGCACCCACCTCAGCGCCGCCGGACCGCTCCACGCCACGGCCACCGCCCCCGCACCGCACCGCGCCGTCCTCCCCGCGCTCCCCCGGGGCAACGACGTCTCCTCGCACCAGAAGCGCGTGGACTTCGACCGCGCCCGCGCCCGGGGCGCCCGGTTCGCCTACGTCAAGGCGACCGAGTCGACGAACTACCGCAACCCGTACTTCGCCGGGCAGTACGACGGCGCCCGCCGCGCGGGGCTGATCCGGGGCGCGTACCACTTCGCCCGCCCCGACCGCTCCTCCGGCGCCCGCCAGGCCGCGTACTTCGTCCGGCACGGCGGCGACTGGCGCGCCGACGGCGTCACGCTGCCACCCGCGCTCGACATCGAGTACAACCCGTACGACAAGCACCACAAGTGCTACGGGCTGAGCCATCTGCGGATGGTCCGCTGGATCTGGTCGTTCAGCGACGAGGTCCGCCGCGAGACGGGACGCCGCCCGGTCATCTACACCACCGCCAACTGGTGGAACGCCTGCACGGGGCGCAGCCGCGCCTTCGGTGCGAGCCATGCGCTGTGGGTCGCCGGACACGGCGCCTCGGGGCCCGGAAGGCTTCCCGCGGGCTGGCGTTACTGGACGTTCTGGCAGTACGGCGTCAAGGGCCGGCTGCCGGGTGACCAGGATCTCTTCAACGGCTCCGCGAACCGCCTGCGGACCTTCGCGCGCGCCCGCTGACCCAAGGGGCGCCCGGGCCGTGCGGAATCATTCATTCCGGACGGAATCCGGGCCCCCGCTTCCGACACCGTGATGCCCGGCCGAGTTCACCTTCCGTTCACCCAGGTTGCCTACGTTCATCCAGCCAATGACGCTCGAACGATTGCCTGGGTAAATGGAAAGCTTCTCGCTGATCCTCGCGATTGTGGTGGTAACCGCACTCGCGTTCGATTTCACGAACGGTTTCCACGACACCGCCAACGCGATGGCCACGACCATCTCGACCGGTGCGCTCAAGCCCAAGGTCGCGGTGGCCATGTCGGCCGCCCTCAACCTGGTGGGCGCTTTTCTCTCGGTGGAGGTCGCCAACACGATCTCCAAGGGTCTCGTCGACGAGACCGGCATCCGTCCCGAGGTCATCTTCGCCGCACTGACCGGCGCGATCCTCTGGAACCTCCTCACCTGGCTGGTGGGCCTGCCCTCCAGTTCCTCGCACGCCCTGATGGGCGGCCTGATCGGCGCCACCGTCGCGTCGGCGGGCTTCGGCGCCGTCCACGGCGACGTGCTGGTCACCAAGGTGCTGCTCCCGGCCGTCGCCGCCCCCGTGGTGGCCGGTCTGGCCACCATGCTCGCGACCCGGCTGTCCTACGGCGTCTCCCGGGACTCCGGCGGCGAGGCCACCCGCAAGGGCTACCGCGCGGGCCAGATCGCCTCGGCCGGTCTGGTCTCCCTCGCCCACGGCACCAACGACGCCCAGAAGACGATGGGCATCATCACCCTCGCGCTGATCACCGGCGGCGCCATCGCCCCCGGCTCCAACCCGCCGGTCTGGGTCATCCTCTCGGCGGGTCTGGCCATCGCGGCCGGTACCTACATCGGCGGCTGGCGCATCATCCGCACGATGGGCACCGGCCTCACCGACCTGGAGCCGCGTCAGGGCTTCGCCGCCCAGACCAGCGCCGCGACGGCCATCCTGGCCTCCTCGCACCTCGGCTTCTCCCTGTCCACCACCCACGTCGTCTCCGGCGCGGTGATGGGCGCGGGCCTGGGCCGCAAGGGCGGTGTGGTCCGCTGGTCCACCGCGTCCCGGATGTTCGTCGCCTGGGCGCTGACCCTCCCGGCCGCCGCCCTGGTCGCCGCGGGCGCCGAGTCCGTGACCGACCTGGGCGACTGGGGCACCGCCGCCGTCGCCGTCTTCCTGGTCGCCGCGAGCGCCGCGATCTGGAAGATCTCCCGCCGCGAGGTCATCGACCACACCAGCGTCACCCCGGCCGGCGCGCACGAGGAGCCCGCCGGTGTGGTCACCACCGCCATGGCCGCGGTCACCCCACCCCCCGCGGGCACCGTGGCCGAGGGCCTGACGGCCACCATCCCGGCCCCGGCCGTCGTCGAACCGGCCACCGCGACCCCCGTCGCCCCGCCCGCCTCCGCGGCCTGACCCGGTCTCCGAAGGAGCAACCCCATGCAGATCGACTGGGCGGCCATCGGTTCCGTCTTCGGTGTCAGCCTCGCGGCGAGCGTGGCCCTGGTGGTCCTGTTCACCCTGGGCGTCGGCGGGCTCGCCCGCCGCGAGAAGGCCGCCGCGCGCGGCGAGTCGGCCGCCCTCGCGGTGACCGGCGCGTACCTCTGCTTCGCCGCGTGTGCGGCGGCGGTGGCGTACGGGTTCTACCTGATCGTGGCGAAGGCCTGAGCCGACAGCCCCGGCGGCGCATTACGTGTGTGAGGCCCCTTCCGGCACCCGCCGGGAGGGGCCTCGCGCTTCGCCGGCCCCCCCGGCGTACGCCCCGCCTGTGCCTGACGAGGGCCCGATGTGGGCCCGCCCACACTCTCCCTCCGCAGGTCAAGGGCAGGTTGACGGCCCTTCGGGGGGCGTGGTGGACTTCCGGGGCCATGTACGGCGGCAGAAGAGGAAGCCGGTGCGAATCCGGCGCGGTCCCGCCACTGTCACCGGGGAGTGATCCCCGGGAGCCAGGAACTCCTGCCGTCGGTCTCGTCGAACCAGGGCGTGGACACCCTGAGTGAGGACATACCGCCATGCTCGGCTGCCCGTTGAGTACCCCTCCCAGGACCGCTCCCGCGCCCACGGCCGGCTGAGCCGATGGGTGCCGATCGCTCCTACGCGTACGGCGCCGCCGCCGGCCTCCTGGGCGACCTGCTCCTCGGTGATCCCCGCCGCCGCCACCCCGTGGCGGCGTTCGGACGCGCCGCCGGGGCCGTCGAGCGCGCGCTGTGGCACGACCACCGCGGCTGGGGCGCCCTGCACACGCTGGTGTGCGCCGGGGGCGCCGTCGCGACGGGCGCGCTGGCCGAGCGCGCCGTACGCCGCTCCCCCGCCGCGTCCCTGGCGCTGACCGCCGCCGCCACCTGGGCCGTCGTCGGCGGCACCTCGCTGGCCCGGGAGGCACGCGCCGTCGGCCGTGCCCTGGCCGACGGGGACGTGACCGCCGCCCGCGCCCGCCTTCCGCACCTGTGCGGTCGCGACCCGCAGGCGCTGGACGCCGACGGGATCGCCCGCGCCGTGGTCGAGTCGGTCGCCGAGAACACCTCCGACGCGGTCGTGGGCGCCCTGGTGTGGGGCGCGGTGGCCGGGGTGCCCGGGCTGCTCGGCTTCCGGGCCGTCAACACGCTGGACGCCATGGTGGGCCACAAGTCGCCCCGGCTGCGCCGCTTCGGCTGGGCCGCCGCCCGCCTGGACGACGTGGCGGGATGGCCCGGGGCCCGTCTGACCGCGCTGCTGGCGACGCTGGCCGGCCCCGATCCGCGTGGTGCCGTCCGCGCCTGGCGGGCCGACGCCGACCGGCACCCGAGCCCCAACGCCGGTCCGGTGGAGGCGTCGTTCGCGGGCGCCCTCGGCGTGCGCCTCGGCGGCACGCTGTCCTACGGCGGCCGGGTCGAGCACCGGCCCGTGCTCAACGGCTCCGGGCGTCCGGTCCGGGTCACCGACATCGACCGGGCGGTACGGCTCTCCCGCCGCGTCGGTCTGCTCGCGCTCGGCGTGAGCGCCGGGGCGAGCCTGATCCTGAAGGGACGCGGGAAGTGAACGGTGGTCTCCTCGTCGCGGGTACGACCTCCGACGCGGGCAAGAGCGTCGTGACGGCCGGGATCTGCCGCTGGCTGGTCCGCCAGGGCGTGAAGGTGGCGCCCTTCAAGGCGCAGAACATGTCCCTCAACTCCTTCGTCACCCGCGAGGGCGCCGAGATCGGGCGGGCGCAGGCCATGCAGGCGCAGGCGTGCCGCGTCGAGCCGACCGCCCTGATGAATCCCGTGCTGCTCAAGCCCGGTGGCGAGCAGAGCAGTCAAGTGGTGCTGCTGGGCAGGCCGGTGGGCGAGATGAGCGCGCGCGGCTATCACGGCGGACGCCAGCAGCGGCTGCTCGGCACCGTGCTGGAGTGCCTGGCCGAGTTGCGGGGCACGTATGACGCGGTGATCTGTGAGGGGGCCGGTTCGCCCGCCGAGATCAATCTGCGGCGCACCGACATCGTGAACATGGGGATCGCGCGCGGCGCGCGCCTGCCCGTCCTCGTCGTCGGCGACATCGACCGCGGCGGCGTCTTCGCCTCCTTCTACGGCACGCTCGCCCTGCTCTCCCCCGAGGACCAGGAGCTGGTCGCCGGGTTCCTGGTGAACAAGTTCCGGGGCGACGTCTCGCTGCTGGAACCGGGCCTCGACATGCTGCGCGGCCTCACCGGGCGCGACACCTACGGCGTGCTGCCGTTCCGGCACGGGCTCGGCATCGACGAGGAGGACGGGCTCCGCGTCTCGCTGCGGGGCACCGTCCGCGAGTCCACGGTCGCCCCGCCGGTCGGAGAGGACGTGCTGCGGGTCGCGGTGTGCGCGGTGCCGCTGATGTCCAACTTCACCGACGTGGACGCGCTGGCCGCCGAGCCCGGCGTGATCGTGCGGTTCGTGGACCGCCCGGAGGAACTGGCCGACGCCGACCTGGTGGTGGTCCCGGGCACGCGCGGAACCGTGCGGGCGCTGGCCTGGCTGCGCGAGCGCGGCCTCGCGGACGCGCTGGCCCGCCGGGCCGCCGAGGGGCGCCCGGTCCTGGGCATCTGCGGCGGCTTCCAGGTGCTCGGCGAGCGCATCGAGGACGAGGTGGAGTCGCGCGCCGGAACCGTCGAGGGGCTCGGCCTGCTGCCGGTGCGGGTGCGCTTCGCCCGCGAGAAGACCCTCACGCGCCCCTCCGGCGAGGCCCTGGGCGAACCGGTCGAGGGGTACGAGATCCATCACGGTGTCGCCCACGTCCTGGGCGGTGAAGCCTTCCTGGACGGCTGCCGGGTCGGCCAGGTCTGGGGCACCCACTGGCACGGCTCGCTGGAGTCGGACGGCTTCCGGCGCGCCTTCCTGCGCGAGGTCGCCGCCGCCACCGGACGCCGCTTCGTCCCGGCCCCCGGCACCTCGTTCGCCGCGCTGCGCGAGGAGCAGCTCGACCGGCTCGGCGACCTCATCGAACAGCACGCGGACACGGACGCGCTCTGGCGGCTCATCGAGTCCGGCGCGCCGCGAGGACTGCCCTTCATCCCCCCGGGAGCGCCCGCATGAGCACAGTGTTGTTGTTGTCGACCGCCGACACGGACCTGCTGGCCGCGCGTGCCAGCGGCGCCGACTACCGGATCGGCAACCCCGTCCGCGTGGACGTCACCGGCGAGCTGCCGGGGCTCCTGGCGGGCGCCGACCTCGCGGTCGTACGGCTCCTCGGCGGCAAGCGTGCCTGGGAGGACGGGCTCGCCGCGCTCAAGGCGTCCGGTGTGCCGACCGTGCTGCTGGGCGGCGAGAGCGTGCCGGACGCCGAGCTGATGGCCGAGTCGTCGGTGCCCGCCGGGGTCGTGGCGGAGGCGCTGCGCTATCTGGTCGAGGGCGGCCCGGAGAACCTCCTGGAGCTGTCCCGGTTCCTCTCCGACACCGTGCTGCTGACCGGCGAGGGCTTCGAAGTTCCGCGCTCCATGCCGGAGTTCGGGGTGCACGGCGCGTATGCGCTGCGGGAGGGGCGCCCCACGGTGGGCGTGCTCTTCTACCGCGCCCACGAACTCAGCGGCAACACCGGCTTCGTGGACACCCTGTGCGAGGCGATCGAGGCGCGGGGCGCCAACGCCCTTCCGGTGTACTGCGGTTCGCTGCGCGGTGCGGACCCGGCGCTGTACGAGCTGCTGGGGCGGGCCGACGCCCTGATCGCCACGGTGCTGGCGGCGGGCGGCACGCACGCCTCCCAGGCGTCGGCGGGCGGCGACGAGTCGTGGGACATCGGCGCGCTGGCCGACCTCGACGTCCCGGTGCTGCAAGGACTGTGCCTCACGTCCTCGCGAGCCGCGTGGGACGCCTCGGACGCCGCCCTCTCCCCCATGGACGCGGCCATGCAGGTCGCCATCCCGGAGTTCGACGGCCGCCTGATCACCGTGCCGTTCTCCTTCAAGGAGCAGGGACCCGACGAGGTCCCGGTCTACGTCGCCGACCCCGAGCGGGCCGCGCGGGTGGCCGGAATCGCGGTACGGCACGCGGCACTCGAGCACAAGCCCAACGCCGAGAAGCGGATCGCGCTCGTCTTCACCGCCTACCCCACCAAGCACTCCCGCGTCGGCAACGCGGTCGGTCTGGACACCCCCGCCTCGGCGGTCCGTGTCCTGGACGCGCTGCGGGACGCCGGGTACGGGGTGAGCGGATACCCCGCCGGGGGCGACGAGCTGATCCACCGGCTCATCGAGGCCGGCGGCCACGACGTGGAGTGGCTGACCGAGGACCAGCTCGCGGCCGCGCCCGCCCGGGTGCCGCTCGCGGACTACCGGGCATGGTTCGCCACGCTCGACCCGGCGCTGCGCGAGGCCATGGTGCAGGCGTGGGGCGAGCCGCCGGGGAACCTGTACGTGGACGGCGACGACATCGTGCTCGCCTCCCTGCGGTTTGGGAACGTCGTCGTGATGATCCAGCCGCCGCGCGGCTTCGGGGAGAACCCGATCGCGATCTACCACGACCCCGACATGCCGCCCTCGCACCACTACCTGGCCGCCTACCGCTGGCTGGAGAACAGCTTCGGCGCGGACGCGGTCGTCCACATGGGCAAGCACGGCACGCTGGAATGGCTGCCGGGCAAGGGACTCGGGCTGTCGGGCGGCTGCGCCCCGGACGCCGTGCTCGGCGAACTCCCGCTGGTCTACCCGTTCATCGTCAACGATCCCGGCGAGGGCACCCAGGCCAAGCGGCGCGGGCACGCCACGGTGGTCGACCATCTGGTCCCGCCGATGGCCCGCGCGGACACCTACGGCGACCTCGCCAAGCTGGAGCAACTCCTCGACGAGTACGCCCTCGTGTCCGACCTGGACCCGACGAAGGCCCCCGCCGTCCGCGCCCAGATCTGGACCCTGGTCAAGGCGGCCGAGCTGCATCACGACCTGCACGTGGACGAGCAGCCGGAGGACGACGACTTCGACGCGTTCGTCATGCACATCGACGGCTATCTGTGCGAGATCAAGGACGTGCAGATCCGCGACGGACTCCACGTCCTCGGCGGCGGCCCGGAGGGCGAACCGCGCGTGAACCTGGTGCTGGCCGTGCTGCGCGCCTCCCAGGTGTGGGGCGGCCAGGCGAACGCCCTGCCGGGTCTGCGTGCCTCGCTGGCGGCCCATTTCGGGCTGATGGAGAAGGAGTTGCTGGCCGAACCGGGTGCGGCGGTGAAGGTTCCGGTGGAGCTGACCGCGCTGGTCGACGGCCCGGCGCGGACCGGTGCCGACGCGATCGACCTGCTGGAGCAGTTGTGCCGCCGGATCGCGGAGGGGATGGAGGCGCGGGACTGGAACGCGGCTGCCGTGCCGACGGTCCTGGAGGAGGTGCTCGGCTTCGAACTGGCCGAGGCGTCCTCCGTGCTGGAGTTCGCCTGCACGGAGGTCGTGCCCCGGCTGGCGCGGACCACCGACGAGATCGGTCACATCCTCCGCGCCCTGGACGGTGGTTACGTCCCGGCGGGTCCCTCGGGGTCTCCCACGCGCGGTCTGGTCAACGTCCTGCCGACGGGCCGGAACTTCTACTCCGTCGACCCCAAGGCGATTCCCTCCCGGCTGAGTTGGGAGGTGGGCCAGTCGCTGGCCGACTCGCTGGTGCAGCGCTATCTCACCGACACCGGGGGCTATCCGCAGTCGGTCGGCCTCACGGTCTGGGGCACCTCCGCCATGCGCACCCAGGGCGACGACATCGCGGAGATCCTGGCGCTGCTGGGCTGCCGGCCGGTGTGGGACGACGCCTCGCGCCGGGTCACCGGCTTCGAGATCGTTCCCCTGGCCGAGCTGGGCCGCCCGCGCATCGACGTCACGGTCCGCATCTCCGGCTTCTTCCGTGACGCGTTCCCGCACGTGGTCGGGCTGATCGACGACGCGGTGCGGGCGGTGGCCGGGCTGGAGGAGCCGGCCGATGCCAACTACGTGCGGGCGCACGTGGAGGAGGACGCCGCCGAACACGGTGACCGGCGGCGCGCGACGGCCCGCATCTTCGGCTCCAAGCCGGGGGCGTACGGCGCGGGTCTGCTGCCGCTGATCGACGCGCGCAACTGGCGCTCGGACGCGGACCTCGCCGAGGTGTACGCGGTGTGGGGCGGTTACGCCTACGGCCGCGGGCTGGACGGGCGGGCGGCGCGCGGTGACATGGAGACGGCGTTCCGGCGGATCGCGGTGGCGGCGAAGAACGTCGACACCCGCGAGCACGATCTGGTCGACGCGGACGACTACTTCCAGTACCACGGCGGCATGGTCGCCATGGTGCGGCACCTCACGGGCGGCAACCCCGAGGCGTACGTGGGTGATTCGGCCGTGCCGGACCAGGTGAGGACGAGGACGCTCGGTGAGGAGACCCACCGCGTCTTCCGGGCCCGCGTGGTCAATCCCCGCTGGATGGCGGCCATGCGCAGGCACGGCTACAAGGGCGCCTTCGAGATGGCGGCGACCGTGGACTACCTGTTCGGGTACGACGCCACGGCGGGCGTGGTGGACGACTGGATGTACGAGAAGCTCAGCGCGGAGTACGTCTTCGACGCGGAGAACCAGGACTTCATGAAGCGCTCGAATCCCTGGGCGTTGCGCGGCATCGCCGAGCGGCTGCTGGAGGCGGCCGACCGGGGGCTGTGGGCGGAGCCGGACCAGGAGACGCTGGAGCGGCTGCGGGCCACGTATCTGGAACTCGAAGGGGAACTGGAGGGAGACGAGTGAGCACGCATTTCCCGTTCACGGCCGTGGTCGGGCAGGAGGACCTGCAACTGGCCCTGCTGCTCAACGCGGTGGCGCCGAACATCGGCGGGGTGCTCGTGCGGGGCGAGAAGGGGACCGCCAAGTCCACCGCCGTGCGCGCCCTTTCGGCGCTGCTGCCGGAGGTGAGCGTGGTTTCCGGATGCCGCTTCTCCTGCGACCCGGACTCTCCCGACCCCAACTGCCCCGACGGGCCGCACGATTCGGTGGCCTCCGGGCTCCGCCCCGCACGCATGGTCGAGCTGCCGGTCGGCGCCTCCGAGGACCGGCTCGTCGGAGCCCTCGACATCGAGCGGGCGCTGGCGGAGGGCGTGAAGGCGTTCGAGCCGGGGCTGCTGGCCGCCGCGCACCGGGGCATCCTCTACGTGGACGAGGTCAACCTGCTCCACGACCACCTGGTGGACCTGCTGCTGGACGCCGCCGCCATGGGTGCCTCGTACGTCGAGCGCGAGGGCGTCTCCGTGCGGCACGCGGCGCGGTTCCTGCTCGTGGGCACCATGAACCCCGAAGAGGGCGAACTGCGACCGCAGTTGCTGGACCGCTTCGGGCTGACCGTGGAGGTCGCGGCCTCGCGGGAGACGGACCGGCGGGTGGAGGTCGTACGGCGCAGGCTGGCGTACGACGACGATCCCGCCGGGTTCGCCGCGCAGTGGGCCGGCGAGGAGACCGCCGTCCGGCAACGCGTCGTGGCGGCGCGGGAGTTGCTGCCCAAGGTGCGGCTCGGGGACGGGGCGCTCCGGCAGATCGCGGCGACGTGTGCCGCGTTCGAGGTGGACGGGATGCGGGCCGACATCGTGATGGCGCGTACCGCCACCGCGCTGGCCGCGTGGGCGGGGCGTACGGACGTGCTCGCGGAGGACGTCCGGCAGGCGGCGCTGCTGGCGCTGCCGCACCGTCGGCGCCGCAACCCCTTCGACGCGCCGGGACTTGACGAGGACAAGCTCGATCAGACCCTGGAGGAGTCCTCGGAGTCTTCCGGGTCCTCCGGGGACGACGATCCCGATCCCGACGGACCCGGTGGCGGTGGCGGGCAGCCGTCCCCCGACACGGGACCGCGGGACGGTGACGGGGGTGCCGCCGCGTCCGAGGGCGGGGAGCCGGAGGGCGCCGGTGCCGGTGCGGGCGAGCAGACGCCCGCGCGGGCCGCCGAGCCGTTCAGGACCCGGATGCTCAGCGTGGACGGGATCGGGGAGGGCGCGGCCGGGCGGCGTTCGCGGGCACGGACCGAGCACGGGCGGACCACGGGGGCACGGCTTCCTCACGGCGCCCTGACCAAACTGCACTTGGCGGCGACCGTGCAGGCGGCGGCGCCGCATCAGCGGGTGCGGGGGCGTTCCGGACCGGGGCTTGTGCTTCGGCGGGACGATCTGCGGCAGGCGGTGCGGGAGGGGCGGGAGTCCAACCTCGTGCTGTTCGTCGTGGACGCCTCCGGGTCGATGGCGGCCCGGCAGCGGATGGGCGCGGTGAAGGGCGCCGTGCTGTCGTTGCTGCTCGACGCGTATCAGCGGCGGGACAAGGTGGGTCTGGTGACCTTCCGGGGTTCGGCCGCCGAGGTCGCGCTGCCGCCCACCTCGTCCGTGGATGCCGCCGCGGCGCGGCTCGAGTCGCTGCCCACCGGTGGGCGTACGCCGCTCGCGGCGGGGCTGCTGCGGGCGCACGAGGTGTTGCGGGTGGAGCGGCTGCGCGATCCCTCGCGGCGGCCACTGCTCCTGGTGGTGACGGACGGACGGGCGACCGGCGGTCCGGAACCGGTGGGGCTCGCGGGGCGGGCGGCGCGGCTGTTCGCGGCCGAGGGGGTCGCCTCGGTGGTCGTGGACTGCGAGTCGGGTCCGGTGCGGCTGGGGCTCGCCGGGCGGCTCGCCGGTGAGCTGGGCGGTACGGCGGTGACGTTGGACGAGTTGCGGGCGGACTCCATCGCCGGGCTCGTGAGGGATGTGCGGGGTATGCCGAGGAGGGCCGCGTAATGCCGCAGGGACAGCCGAGTGTCGTACCGGACGACGGGCTGACGACACGTCAGCGGCGCAACCGGCCGCTGGTGGTGGTGCACACCGGGATCGGGAAGGGCAAGTCGACCGCTGCCTTCGGCCTTGCGCTGCGGGCCTGGAATCAGGGCTGGCCGATCGGGGTGTTCCAGTTCGTCAAGTCGGCGAAGTGGAAGGTCGGCGAGGAGAACGCGCTCAGGGTGCTCGGCGCCTCCGGGCAGGGCGGGTCCGTGGACTGGCACAAGATGGGCGAGGGCTGGTCCTGGGTGCAGCGGGACGCGCAGTTGGACAACGAGGAGAAGGCGCGGGAGGGATGGGCGCAGGTCAAGCGGGACCTGGCGGCCGAGACGTACCGCCTGTACGTGCTGGACGAGTTCGCGTACCCGATGCACTGGGGATGGGTGGACACCGAGGAAGTGGTCGAGGTGCTGCGGGCCCGGCCCGGCAACCAGCACGTGGTGATCACGGGCCGTCACGCGCCCGCTCCGCTGGTGGAGTTCGCGGATCTGGTGACCGACATGTCCAAGGTCAAGCACCCCATGGACGCCGGGCAGAAGGGGCAGAGGGGCATCGAGTGGTGACGTCCGTACCCCGGCTGGTCATCGCGGCGCCGTCCTCCGGCAGCGGGAAGACCACGGTCGCCACGGGACTGATGGCCGCGTTCGCCGCGCGCGGGCTCGCGGTGTCTCCGCACAAGGTGGGGCCGGACTACATCGACCCCGGGTATCACGCGCTGGCCACCGGGCGGGTGGGGCGGAATCTCGACGCGTATCTGTGCGGGGCGGACTTGGTCGCTCCGCTGTTCCTGCACGGTGCGCGGGGGTGTGATCTCGCCGTGGTCGAGGGGGTGATGGGGCTCTTCGACGGGGCGGCGGGGCAGGGGGAGCTGGCGTCCACCGCGCAGGTGGCGAAGCTGCTCCGGGCGCCGGTGGTGTTGGTGGTCGACGCCTCGTCGCAGTCTCGGTCCGTCGCCGCTCTGGTGCATGGGTTCGCCTCCTGGGACACGGGGGTGCGGATCGGGGGCGTGATCCTCAACAAGGTCGGGTCGGACCGGCACGAGGAGTTGTTGCGGGAGGCGCTGGAGTCGGTGGGGGTTCCGGTGCTGGGGGTGTTGCGGCGGGGGGCCGCCGTGGAGACGCCTTCGCGGCATCTGGGGCTGGTGCCGGCCGCCGAGCGGGGCGCCGCCGCGGTGGAGGCGGTCGAGGCCATGGGCGCTCTGGTCGCCGAGGGGTGCGACCTCGATGCGCTGCTGGCGCTGGCTCGGGGGGCGGGGGCGTTGCCGGGGGCGGCGTGGTGTGCGGCTGAGGTCACGCAGTCGCCTGTCCACGGCCACCCGTCACGGTCGGCCCAGAAGGGGACCTCCGGTACGGATCGGGGCGCCGAGAAGCGCGCGACCCGTTCGGATCGGGCCGCCGAGGAGGCTCGGCCCCGTATCGCCGTCGCCGGGGGTCCCGCCTTCTCCTTCTCCTACGCCGAGCACACCGAGCTGCTGGCCGCCGCCGGAGCGGAGGTCGTCGCCTTCGACCCCCTGCGGGACGAGGAACTGCCCGACGGGTGTGCCGGGTTGGTGATCGGGGGCGGGTTTCCCGAGGTGTACGCGAGCGAGTTGTCCGCCAACGAGAGGTTGCGGAAGTCGGTCGCGGAGTTCGCGGAGCGGGGGGCGCCCGTTGCCGCCGAGTGTGCCGGACTCCTCTATCTGTGCCGGGAGCTGGACGGCGCGCCGATGTGCGGGGTGCTGGAGGCGTCGGCGCGGATGAGCGAGCGGCTGACGCTCGGGTACCGGGACGCGGTGGCCGTCGGCGACAGTGTGCTGGCGGCGGCCGGGACGCGGATGCGGGGGCACGAGTTCCACCGGACCGTCGTGGAGCCTGGTGCCGGTGCCGACCCTGCCTGGGGGGTGCTCGCGCCCACCCGGCGGGTCGAGGGCTTCGTACGGCGGGGCGTGCACGCGAGTTATCTGCACACCCACTGGGCGGCCGAGCCCTCGGTGGCCCGTCGGTTCACGGAGAGGTGCCGTACGTCATGAGCAGCAGGCTGATCGGGGTCGGAGTGGGTCCCGGCGACCCGGAACTGGTGACGGTCAAGGGGGTCAACGCGCTGCGGGGCGCCGATGTGGTCGTCGTGCCGGTGATGGACACCGGTGAGCGGGGGCGCGCCGAGGCGACGGTGCTGCACTACGTGGACGCCGCGAAGGTGGTCCGGGTGGTGTTCGCGCTGAACGAGCGGACCGACCGGGCGCGCCGGGAGGCGGCGTGGGACGCGGCGGGCGCGCGGGTCGCGGACCTGCTCGCGGCGCACGGGTGCGTCGCGTTCGCGACCATCGGCGACCCCAATGTGTACTCGACGTTCACCTATCTCGCGCAGACCGTCGCCGGGCTGGTGCCGGGGGTCGTGGTGGAGACGGTGCCCGGGATCACCGCGATGCAGGATCTGGCGGCGCGGTCGGGTGCCGTGCTGACGGAGGGCACCGAGCCGCTGACCCTCGTACCGGTGACGGCGGGCGAGTCCGCGCTGAAGGAGGCGCTGGCGGGGCCCGGCACGGTGGTGGCGTACAAGTTCGGCCGCCGGGCCGCCGAGGTCGCCGACGCTCTGCGCGAGTCCGGCCGCCTGGACGACGCGGTGTGGGGTTCGGCGCTCGGTCTGCCGGAGGAGTCGATCCGTCCGGCCGCCGACCTGGACGGCGCGGCGCTGCCGTACCTGTCGACGCTGATAGCGCCGCCGGGACGGAACGGCGGCAGGGGCGGGAAGCTGTGAGGCGGCCGCGCGCGGGGGTGGCGGTGTCAGCCGCCCGACAGACCCACGACCAGCCAGATGAACAACGCCCCCGCCACCGTGCACAGCAGTGTCGAGCGCGCGGGGTGGTCGTGGTGGGCCTCCGGCAGGATCTCGGCGGCGGCCAGGTAGAGCAGGGCGCCGCTGAAGAGGCCGAGGTAGCCGCCGAGCAGGGGCTCTGGGATGTGCACGAAGACCGTGGAGAGCGCGCCCAGCAGGGGTGCGCAGGCGTCGGCGACGAGCATGGCGACGGCGCGGCGGCGGGCGTTGCCGTAGAGGCTCGTGATGGTGAAGGTGTTGAAGCCGTCGGCGAAGTCGTGCGCGATCACGGCGAGGGCGACGGAGAGGCCCATGCCGCCGCCGACCTGGAAGGCCGCGCCGATGGCCACGCCGTCCATGAGGCTGTGGCCGACCATCGCGGCGGCGGCCGTGAGGCCGACCTCGGGGGCCCGGTGGTGGTCGTGCTCCCCGCCGCCGTGCGCGGCCTGGCGCGCGGCGAGGAGACGTTCCACCAGATGGGCCAGGAGGAATCCGCCGACGAAGAGCAGCAGGGCGGCGGGTACGCCGAAGACCTCGCGGCCGGCCGCGTGCAGCGCCTCCGGCAGCAGGTCGAGGCCGACCACGCCCAGCATCAGACCGCCCGCCAGGCCCAGCACCAGGTGGCGACGGTCGGTCACACGCTGTGCCGTCCAGCCGCCGGCCAGCGTCATCACAAACGCGCCGAGCGCGACGAGGACCGCCATAACGACCTTGGTATCCGATGAAGGGCCCTCCGCGCACATCCGACGCCTGTGAAACCACCGCAGACCCTGACATTCCCCTCACTTCTTTTCGTACGAGAGGACCTTTCCCCATGGCCGAGCCCCAGGCCGCGCCGCAGGACGCACCACAAGCCGCGCCGCAGGACGCTCGCGTGGCCGTGCCCGCCGCCACCGTCCCCGCCGGCAAGGTGACCTTCGTCGGTGCCGGTCCCGGCGCCGCCGATCTGCTGACCTTCCGCGCCGCCCGCGCGATCGCCGAGGCGGACGTGGTGATCTGGGCGGCGAGCCTGGTCCGGGCGGAGGTCCTGGAGCACGCGCGCGCGGACGCGGAGGTCCTGGACTCGGCCGCGCTGTCCCTGGAGGACGTGGTGGCGGTGTACCGGCGCGCCCTGGCCGGGGGACTCAAGGTGGCCCGCGTGCACTCGGGCGATCCCGCGCTGTGGGGCGGCACCCAGGAGCAGCTCGACCGGTGCGCGGAGATCGGGATCGCGACGGAGATCGTGCCGGGTGTGTCGTCGTTCTCGGCGGTGGCCGCGCTCGCGGGGCGCGAGCTGACGATCCCCGAGGTGGCGCAGTCGGTGATCCTGACCCGGCTCGGCGGCGGCAAGACGCCGATGCCGCCGGGTGAGGAGGTACGGGAGTTCGCCCGGCACGGAACGACCATGGCGGTGTTCCTGTCGGCGGCGCGCAGCGGCCAGTTGGTGCGGGAGCTGCTGGAGGGCGGCTACCCGACGAGCACGCCGGTGGTGGTCGCCCATCAGGTGACCTGGCCGGAGGAGCTGGTGGTGCGCTGCACGATCGGCACTCTGGAGGAGACGGTCAAGGAGCACCGGCTGTGGAAGCACACACTGTTCCTGATCGGCCCGGCCCTGGAGGCCCACGGCACCCGCTCGCACCTCTACCACCCCGGTCACTTCCACGGCTTCCGCAAGGCGGACCCCGAGGCGCGGCGGGCGCTGCGGGAGCGGGGGGCGAGCAGTTGACCGCGTCGCACCCGGGCGCGCCGCTGATCACGGTCGTCGGCACCGGCACCGGCGCGCCTGTCTCGGCCGACGTCCTCGCCAAGGCCGCGCTGGTCGTCGGCGGCCAACGCCATCTGGACGCCGCCGGTGTCCCCGAGGACGTGCGGCGCATCGCCCTCGGCCCCCTCTCCCCCGCCCTGGACGCGATCGCCGAGACCCTGGCCAAGGAGTTGCCGGTGGTCGTGCTGGCCTCCGGCGACCCCGGGTTCTTCGGGATCGTGCGGGTGCTGGCCGAGCGGTTCGGCCCGGAGCTACTGGACGTGCGGCCCGGGGTGTCCTCGGTGGCCGGGGCGTTCGCGCGGCTCGGACTGACCTGGGACGACGCGGTGGTGGTGAGCGCGCACGGGCGTGATCCGCGTACGGCGGTGCAGTTGTGCCGGGCGTATCCGAAGGTGGCGGTGCTGACCGGGCCCGGGTCCGGACCCGCCGAGCTGGGTGCCCGGCTGGCCGGCAGCGGCCGGACGCTGGTCGTGGTGAGCGCGCTCGGCGAGCCGGAGGACGAGCGGGTGGAGCGGGTGACGCCCGCCGAGGCCGCCCGGCGGGAGTGGGGCACGGCGGTGAACGTGGTGTTGTGCCTGGACGAGTCCCGGGCGCCCCGGGGTCCGCGCACGATGGCGGGCCCGGCCGTGGGGCCGGGCCGCTGGGCGCTGGAGGAGGACGCGTTCGCGCACCGGGACTCGATGATCACCAAGTTCGAGGTACGGGCGCTGGCGCTCGCCCGGCTCGGGCCGCGCCCCGGCGACCTGGTGTGGGACGTGGGCGCGGGGTCGGGCTCGGTGGCGGTGGAGTGCGCCCGGCTGGGCGCGGCCGTGGTCGCGGTGGAGAAGACCGAGGACGGCTGCGAGCGGGTGCGGGCCAACGCGCGCGCCCACGACGTGGACGTGTCCGTGGTGCACGGCACTGCCCCGCAGGCGCTGGCCTCGCTGGACGACGATCCCGACGCGGTGTTCGTCGGCGGCGGGGGGCGTGAGCTGGGCGCGGTGGTCGAGGCGTGCGCTCGGCGGGCGCGGCGCACGGTCGTGGTCGCGATGGCCGCGCTGGACCGGGTGCCCGAGGCGCGTGCGGCCCTGGCGCGCGCCGGGTTCGGCTGTGACGGCGTGCTGTTGCAGTCCTCGCGGCTGGCACCGCTGCCGGGTGACGTGACCCGGCTCGCGGCCACCAACCCCGTTTTCCTGCTGTGGGGCGAGCGTGCCCCGCGGCCGAACGAAGGAGCAGTTCAGTGATCGGCCTGATTTCCGCCACCTCTGCCGGGGCGGCGGCGCGGGACCGGCTGGCGGCGGCGTGGCCGGACCGTACCCGGGTGTACGAGGGCCCGGTGGGGGACGCGGTACGTGCCGCGTTCGCGGAGTGCGAGCAGCTCGTGTGTTTCCTGGCGACGGGCGCGGTGGTGCGTCTGATGGCGCCGCTGCTCCGGGACAAGGCGGCTGATCCGGGTGTGGTGTGCGTGGACGAGGGCGGCCGGTTCGCGGTGTCACTGCTCGGCGGCCACGCGGGCGGCGCCAATGAACTCGCCGCCCAGATAGGCGAGTTGCTGGGCGCGGAGCCCGTGGTGACGACCGCGACGGACGCGGTGGGCGTGGCCGGGCTCGACACCCTGGGGCTGCCCGTCGAGGGCGCGGTGGCCGCCGTGTCGCGGGCGCTGCTGGACGGTGAACCGGTGGCGCTGGAAGCCGAGTTGGCGTGGCCGTTGCCTCCGCTGCCGGTGGCGGAGCGCGGGGAGTACACGGTACGGATCACCGACCGCGCCGTCGAACCGGGCCCGCGCGAGGTGCTGTTGCGTCCGCCGTCCCTGGTGGTCGGGGTGGGTGCCTCGCGGGGCGCGCCCGTGGAGGAGGTGCTGGAGCTGATCGGGTCGGCGCTCACGGAGGCGGGGCTCTCGGTTGCCTCGGTGGCGCGACTCGCCACGGTGGACGCCAAGTCGCAGGAGCCGGGGCTCGTGGGTGCCGCCGAGCGGCTGGGCGTACCGCTGATCGCCCACCCCGCCTCGGAGTTGGCGGGTGTCGCCGTACCCAACCCGTCCGACGCGCCGCTCGCGGCGGTCGGCACTCCGTCCGTGGCGGAGGCGGCTGCCTTGCTCGGCGGAGGTGAACTCCTCGTGCCCAAGCGGAAGTCGGCGGGGAGTCCCGCGATGGCGACCTGTGCGGTCGTACGGCGTCCGGCGCGCGGGCGGCTCGCGGTGGTGGGGCTCGGTCCGGGCGCCCGGGACCTGGTCACGCCGCGCGCGGTGGCCGAACTGCGGCGCGCCTCGGTGCTGGTGGGGCTCGACCAGTACGTGGACCAGATCCGCGATCTGCTGCGGCCCGGCACCCGGGTGCTGGAGTCGGGGCTCGGCGCGGAGGAGGAGCGGGCGCGTACGGCTGTCGCGGAGGCCCGTGCGGGGCACGCGGTGGCGCTGATCGGCAGCGGGGACGCGGGGGTGTACGCGATGGCGTCCCCGGCGCTCGCGGAGGCGTCCGACGACATCGACGTGGTGGGCGTGCCGGGAGTCACGGCAGCGCTGGCGGCCGGGGCGCTGCTCGGCGCTCCGCTGGGCCACGACCATGTGTCGATCAGCCTGTCCGACCTGCACACACCGTGGGAGGTCATCGAGCGGCGGGTGCGCGCGGCGGCCGAGTCGGACCTCGTGGTGACCTTCTACAACCCGCGTTCGCGCGGCCGTGACTGGCAGCTCCCCAAGGCACTCGCGGCCTTGGCGGAGCACCGGGCGCCGTCCACCCCGGTCGGGGTGGTACGCAACGCCTCGCGCCCCGACGAGTCCAGCCGGGTGACCACGCTGGCCGGGCTCGACCCGGCGTCCGTGGACATGATGACCGTGGTGACCGTGGGCAACACCGCGACCCGGGAGATCGCCGGGCGCATGGTGACCCCGCGCGGCTACCGCTGGCAGGCGAGCGCCGAGGAGGGCGCCCGGTGAACCGTGTGGTCCATCCCATCGAGCAGGAGTCCTTCCGGCGGCTGCGCGCCCGCCTGGACACCTCCGGATTCCCGCCGCTGACGAGGGCGGTGGTGGAGCGGGTGATCCACTCCGCCGCCGACCTCGACTACGCGACGGATCTCGTCCTGGCCGAGGCCGACCTCGTGCGCGGACATGCCGCACTGCACGCGGGGGCGCCCGTCGTGGTGGACGTGGAGATGGTCGCGGCGGGGATCACCCGGCGCGAGACCGTCTGCCGGCTGAAGGACGCCAGGTCCGGACCCGGGCTGACCCGTTCGGCGCACGCCGTGCGGCTCGCCTACGAGGAGGTCGGGCCCGGAGCCCTGTGGGTGATCGGCTGTGCGCCGACCGCCCTGGAGGAGCTGCTGGCCCTGGACGCCGATCCGGCGCTCGTCATCGGCCTGCCCGTCGGCTTCGTCGGCGCGGCCGAGTCCAAGGAGGCGCTGCGCGCGAGCGGGCTGCCCGCCGTGAGCAACGTCTCCGAGAAGGGCGGTTCGGCGGTCGCCGCCGCCGCGCTCAACGCCCTGCTGTACCGACCGATTTCCCCCGAGGAGCAACAGTGACCACCCAGCCGCCCGCCCTGCTCGTCGCCGGACACGGCACCCGGGACGAGGCCGGAGCCGAGGCCTTCCGCGATTTCGTCAGGGAGTTGGGCCGCCGTCGCCCCGACCTGCCCGTCGCGGGCGGCTTCATCGAGCTGTCCCCGCCCCCGCTCGGCGAGGCCGTCGCCGAACTGGTCGAGCGGGGGGTGCGCTCGTTCGCGGCCGTACCGCTGATGCTGGTCTCCGCCGGGCACGCCAAGGGCGACATCCCCGCCGCGCTGGCCCGCGAGAAGGAACGGCACCCGGGCCTGACGTACACCTACGGCCGTCCCCTCGGCCCGCACCCCGCCCTGCTGCGGGTGCTGGAACGGCGCCTGGACGACGCCCTCGCGGGCACCGGCCGCGGCGATGTCACCGTGCTCCTCGTGGGGCGCGGCTCCACCGACCCGGACGCGAACGCCGAGGTGTGCAAGGCGGCCCGGCTGCTGTGGGAGGGACGCGGTTTCGCCGCCGTCGAGACGGCGTTCGTCTCGCTGGCCGCCCCGGACGTGCCGAGCGGGCTCGACCGGTGCGCGCGGCTGGGGGCCCGGCGGATCGTCGTCCTGCCGTACTTCCTCTTCACCGGCATCCTCCCGGACCGGGTTCGGCGGCAGACCGAGGAGTGGGCCGCCGCGCACCCGGACACCGAGGTCCGCTCGGCCGAGGTCATCGGTCCCGAGCCGGAGCTGCTGGATCTCGTCCTCGAGCGGTACGAGGAGGCGGTGCGCGGGGATCTGCGGATGAACTGCGACTCGTGCGTCTACCGGATCGCGCTGCCCGGCTTCGAGGACAAGGTGGGGCTCCCCCAGCAGCCGCACTTCCACCCGGACGACGACGGGTCCGACGGACATGGTCACGGGCACGGCCATGGGCACCACCACCATGGCGGCCACTCCCACAGCCATGCCCGCTGAGGAGGGCGGCGGCCCTGACCTGCGCCATCACGGCGACGCCGAGGTCCGTGACGACGGCGCGGCCCTCATCGACCTCGCGGTCAACGTCCGCACGGGGACGCCCCCGCCGTGGCTCCGCGCGGAGATCGCCGCGTCGCTGCCGTCCCTCGCGGCCTACCCCGACGGGCGGGCCGCGCGGGCGGCGGTCGCCGCGCGGCACGGGCTGCCGGTGGAGGGGGTGCTGCTGACCGCCGGGGCGGCGGAAGCGTTCGTCCTGCTGGCACGGGCGCTGGGGGTACGGCGTCCGGTGGTCGTGCATCCGCAGTTCACCGAGCCGGAGGCGGCGCTGCGGGACGCGGGCCACACCGTCGACCGCGTGCTCCTTCGGGAGCGGGACGGCTTCCGGCTGGACCCAGGGCTCGTCCCCGAGGACGCGGACCTGGTGGTGGTCGGCAATCCGACCAACCCGACCTCCGTACTCCATCCGGCGCCGGCACTGCTGCGGCTCGCCCGGCCCGGGCGGACGCTGGTCGTGGATGAGGCGTTCATGGACGCGGTCCCGGGTGAGCGGGAGTCGCTGGCCGGGCGGTGCGACGTCCCCGGGCTGGTGGTGCTTCGGAGTCTCACCAAGACGTGGGGGCTCGCCGGCCTCCGGATCGGCTACGTCCTCGCGGAGCCGGAGGTCATCTCGCGGCTCGAGCGCGCTCAGCCGCTGTGGGCGGTGTCCACGCCGGCACTGGTGGCGGCACGGGCGTGTGTCTCGCCCCGGGCCGTCACGGAGGCGGCGGCGGCCGCCCGGCAGATCGCGGTTGACCGGGAGTTCCTCGTCAAGGGATTGGCGGAGCAGGGCGTGGAGGTGGCCGGCCCCGCGGAGGCGCCGTTCGTGCTGGCCCGGATCTCCGGGACGGCCGATGTACGCGCGCGCCTGCGCGACCTGGGCTACGCGGTCCGCCGCGGCGACACCTTCCCCGGGCTCGGAACGGAATGGGTACGGATCGCGGTACGCGACGCGGCCACGACAGCGGGATTCCTCGCGGCACTCGGCACCGCCCTGAGCCAGGCGGGTTAGAGCCCTAGGGGCGCGTGGCCCGGTACCGCCGAACCGGTCGACGGCACCGGGCCAACTCGCTCAGGAAGTCCGGTCGTTGGTCAACCCCGTCGGCGCCGCGCCACCATCGCCGCTCCCCCGCCCAGCAGCAGCAACGCGAGCGCACCGCCCGCCAGGTAGGGGGTCGAGGAGCCGGCGCCCGTTTCCGCGAGGTCGCTCTTGGTGCCGCCCTGGGGCTTCACGTCGGAGGCGGGCTTGGCGGGGGCGGGAGAGGCGGTGCCGGAGGACGCCGGGGCGGGCTTGGCGCTCGGTGCCGTGCCGCCGTCGCCCGGGGGCGTGCTGGCGGTCGGCTCGTCGTCGCCGCCCGGCTCGTCCGTCTCCGGCGGGGGCGGGAGATGGCCGCCGCCGTGCCCGTGCCCGCCGCCTCCGTGGCCGCCGCCCCAGCCGCCGCGAGGCGTCTCGCAGGTCGCCTTCGCCAGGGTCACCGTGCCCTCGACCTCCGCGACGTTGAGCCGCAACGGGTTGACGGAGACCTTGAGTTCGAGGGCGGTGGCGGCGGCCGTGCGGGAGGTGGTGTGGCGCTGGGAGAGGTCGAGGCGGACCTCGCCGACGCCGGGGACCTTGACGATGGACGGGCCGCCCGCCGTGAGGTCGACGTGCTTGCCGAGGACGGTGACGCCGCCGAGGACGTTGGCGACGGCCTCCGGGCGCTCCCCCGCCTCGCAGGTGGCGCGGGCGGTGACCGTGCCGACCTCGATGACGGACAGCAGCGGCAGGCCGGGGACGTGCACGCGGGCGTGGACCAGCCGTACGGAGCCCTCGGCGCGTCCGGCGGTGGCGGTGGCGTGCGCTCTGGCCACCTCGGCGCCGAGCAAGGAGAAGGGACGGTCTCCGTTCACCCCGTCCAGCCGGGCCGTGAGGGCGGTGCGGTCGGCGTCGCCGGGCGCCTCGACCTCGTTGAGGCTGACCTGGAGCGGGACGTCCACGGTCTTGTGGAGCAGGGACACATCGAGCCCGGTGCGCAGGACGACGGCGGAGGCGTGACCGTGGCGCCCGGTGGCGTGCGCGGTGCCCGCGCCCAGGACCGCGGGACCTGCGGTGAGGGCGGTGACGGTCGCGACGGCGGCCAGACGGCGTGCGGACATGCGGAAGTTGAGGCTGTTCAAGGCGGTGGGCTCCCGAGAAGGAACTTGCTTGGGACGCGTCAACTTTTACGCACTGTGGGTGAACGGTCAGCAATCCTGGGTTACTTCACTCCATCGTGGAGATACCGCACGTCTCTTCGGTTTTCGGGGCACAGGAGTTCCCCCGCGCCCCGGCAGGTCACTGCGTGACCCGCCCGTTCAGCACCACGCGACGCGGGGCGGCGAGGACTCGTACATCGGCGCGGGGGTCGGACTCGTAGACGACGAGGTCGGCGGGCGCGCCCTCCTCCAGTCCGGGGCGGCCGAGCCAGGCGCGGGCGGCCCAGCTCGTCGCGGAGAGCGCGGCCGGGGCCGGGATGCCCGCGGTGACGAGTTCCTCGACCTCCGCCGCGACCAGGCCGTGGGGCAGCGAGCCGCCCGCGTCGGTGCCGACGTACACCGCGATCCCGGCGTCATAGGCGTCGCGCACAGTGTCGTAGCGGCGTTCGTGGAGGCGGCGCATATGTGCGGACCACCTGGGGTACTTGGTGTCGCCGCCCGCCGCCAGGCGCGGGAAGGTGGCGATGTTGACCAGGGTCGGGACGATCGCCACACCGTGCTCGACGAAGAGCGGGATCAGCTCGGGGGTGAGTCCGGTGGCGTGCTCGACGCAGTCGATGCCGGACTCCACCAGGTCGCGCAGCGAACTCTCCGCGAAGCAGTGCGCGGTGACGCGGGCGCCCTGGCGGTGGGCCTCGGCGATGCCCGCCGCGACCGTCTCGCGCGGCCAGCAGGGGGCCAGGTCACCGAGGCCGCGGTCGATCCAGTCCCCGACCAGCTTGACCCAGCCGTCCCCGCGCCGGGCCTCCTGGCGGACGTAGGCGACGAGGTCGTCCGGCTCGATCTCGTGGGCGTAGCCCCGGATGTAGCGGCGGGTGCGGGCGATGTGCCGCCCGGCACGGATGATCTTCGGCAGGTCGTCGCGCTCGTCGATCCAGCGGGTGTCCGAGGGCGAACCGGCGTCCCGGAGCAGCAGGGTTCCGGTCTCCCGGTCGGTCAGCGCCTGCTTCTCGGCGGTCTCCGCGTCCACGGGCCCCTCCGCGCCGAGCCCCACGTGGCAGTGCGCGTCGACCAGGCCGGGCAGCGCCCACCCCGTCACGGTCGTCACGTCCCCGGCGCCCACGGGACGGTCGTACGTGACCCGCCCGCCGACCACCCACAGCTCGTCCCGGACGTCCTCGGGCCCGACGAGCACCCGCCCCTTGACGTGCAGCACCGCCTGATCGCTCATGTACGGCACCTTAAACCGCCTTCCCGGCGGCGCGGCAGGTCCGGTAACGTCCTCCGACGTGAACACCGGACCGGCCCTGACGGGCCACTCACGGACAGGCGACCCGGTGGGTGGCTGATCGCCACCCGGGTGCGCCACACGCGCGCCCTCGCCCGGCGTCCCCGCCACCCGTCCCGCGGACCTCCCCGCGCCCGAGCACCGAGCAATCCCTCAACTCCGTGCCGGACCACAGCGAGGTCAGCCGTATGACAGTCACGTTCAACCACACGATCGTCGCCGCCAAGGACAAGGACGTCTCCGCCCGGTTCTTCCGGGAGCTGCTGGAGCTTCCCGCGGCGCCGTCCTGGGGGCCGTTCCGCAACGTCCAGCTCACCGACGGGGTGCTGCTCCAGTTCGCGGAGCCGCCGGTGGAGATCCAGATGCAGCACTACGCGTTCCTGGTCGACGACGAGCTGTTCGACCGGGCGTACCGGCGCCTGTGCGAGCGGGGCGTCACGCACTGGGCCGATCCGCAGATGCGGCGCCCCGGCGAGATCAACCACGAGCACGGCGGCCGGGGTGTCTACTTCAAGGACCCCGCCGGGCACGCGATCGAGCTGATCACGCGCCCGTATCTGTAGGCGGACACGGCCCGGCCGGGCACCCGCACGGAGGGTGCCCGGCCGGGCCGGTGTCACGTCGTGGCCATCGCGGCCGTCAGGCGCCGGTCTTCTCCGGGCCCGTCCCCACCGGTCCGTCCGTCTCCTCCACCTCGGCCATCGCCGGGTCGAGGACGCGGGAGAGGAAGTGGCGGGTGCGTTCGTTGCGGGGGTTGCCGATGACCTGTTCGGGGGTGCCGTCCTCGACGATGACGCCGCCGTCCATGAAGACGACGCGGTCGGCGACCTCGCGGGCGAAGGTCATCTCGTGGGTGACGACCATCATGGTCATGCCCTCCCGGGCGAGCCCGCGCATCACCGCGAGCACGTCCCCGACCAGCTCGGGGTCGAGCGCGGAGGTCGGCTCGTCGAAGAGCATCACCTCGGGGCCCATGGCGAGCGCGCGGGCGATGGCCACGCGCTGCTGCTGGCCACCGGAGAGGGCGGCCGGGTACGCCTCGGCCTTCTCCGAGAGACCCACCCGCGCGAGGTTGTCGGCGGCGATCCGCGCGGCCGTCGCCTTGTCCCGGCCGAGGACCCGGCGCTGGGGCAGCGTGAGGTTCTCGGTGACGTCGAGGTGCGGGAAGAGGTTGAACTGCTGGAAGACCATGCCGATGCGGCGGCGGACGGCGTCGAGGTCGACGTCCGGGTCCGTCAGCTCGGTGCCGCCGACGAAGACCTTGCCCTCGCTGGGCTCCTCGAGCAGGTTGACGCAGCGCAGCAGGGTGGACTTGCCGGAACCGGAGGGGCCGATGACGCAGACCACCTCGCCCTGGCCGATCTCCAGGTCGACGCCGCGCAGGACGTGGTTGTCGCCGAAGGACTTGTGCAGCCCCTCGATACGGATCTCGGGGGTGCTCACCGGATCGCCTCCTGGGACCTGGACTCCATGCGCCGCACGACGAAGCCGAGCGGGACGGTGACCAGCAGATAGCACAGGCCGGCCACCAGGATCGGCGTGGAGTTGGCGGTGGTGCTGGCCAAGTCGTTGCCGAACTTGGACAGTTCGCGCTCCTCCAGGGTGACGCCGAGGAACAGCACCAGGGAGGAGTCCTTGAAGAGCAGGACGAGTTCGTTGGTGAGCGGCGGCAGGATGATGCGGAACGCCTGCGGGATGACGATCGAGATCATGGCCCGCGCGGGTGAGAAGCCGAGCGAACGGGCCGCCTCCATCTGCCCCTTGGGCACCGCCTGGATGCCGGCGCGGATCGTCTCGGCCATGTAGGCGGCGGAGACGAGTCCGAGCGCGACGGCGACCTTGCCGTAAGTACCGCCCGGATACTGCACGTTCGGGAACGCCAGCGGCACGCCGACGCCCACGAAGATGAAGATCAGCAGGGCGGGCAGGCCGCGGAAGATCTCGATGTACACCCCGGCGACCCAGCGGTAGGGCGCCACGGAGGACAGCCTCATCAGGGCGACGACGATGCCGAGACCGAGACCGACGACGAAGCCGGAGAGGGTGTAGAGCACCGTGTTCTTCAGCGCCAGGGTGATGACGTCCGGGAACATCTGCGCGGCGATGGGCAGTTGCAGGAACTGGTTCTGCAGCCGCCCCCAGTCCGCCGAGAACGCGAAGGCGAGTACGGCGGCGACGAAGACGGCGTACTGCACGCCGCGCGAGACCCGCCGTCGCTGGCGGCGGGTCAGGCCGTGCTTCTTCGGCTGGATACGGGTGTCCGTGTCGGTCATGAAGTCAGCGGGATTCAGGAGGAGGGGGTCGCGGCCGGGGAGGCGGCCGAGGCGTCGTACGGGCCGATCCACTTCTCGTAGATCTTCTTGTAGGTGCCGTCGGACTTGGCCTTGGCGAGCTGCTTGTTGACGACGTCGAGGAGGGCGGTGTTGCCCTTCTTCACCGTGAAGCCGTACTGCTCGCCGGTGCGCAGATTGCCGACGATCTTGAAGGCGTCGGCGTTGGACTTGTCCTTCAGCCAGCTCTGGACCACCGGGTAGTCGACGATGATCGCCTGGACCTGGCCCGTGCGCAGGCCGTTGAGGAGCGCGTCGGAGGAGTGGAAGGAGACCGGGTCGATGCCCTTGCTCTTCGCGTAGTCCTCGCCGGTGGTCTGCGCCTGGGCGCCGAGCGACTTGTGCTCCGCCTTGATGTCCTGGAAGGACTTCAGACCGCTGTTCTTGCCGACCAGGACGGCCTGGGTCGCCTCGAAGTACGGGTCGGAGAAGTCGACGTTCTTCTTGCGCTCGGGCGTGATGGTCATGCCCGCCGCCGCCAGGTCGCACTGGCCGGAGTTGAGGAACGCGCCCGTCTTGAAGTTCTCGAAGGGGGTGTCGAGGATCTGCTGCTTGACGCCCAGGTCCTTGGCGACGAGATCGACCAGGGAGACGTCGAAGCCCTGCACCTTGCCGTCGATCACCGACTGGAACGGCGGGTAGGGCAGATGGGTGCAGACGGTGAGCTGACCGGCCTTGACGAGGTGGACCCCCTTGGCGGTGGCGTTGCCGCTCCCGCCGCCGTCCGAAGAGGAACAGCCCGCGACGAGCGCGACCGCGCCCGCCACGGTGGCGGCTGCCAGAAGACGGGTCCGGCGCCCGAGGAGCGTTTTCATGGGGGATCTCCCTGTGGGGGGAACTGTGGGTTCTGATTATAAGGAGAGGTTTGGGTCTCTCAAATCAAACCGATGGCCTGGAAGCCGTCTGGCCTAAGAAGTCGCCGGTCAAAGCGGCATGGAGGCCGCGAGTTACCCTCGTCACCATCGGCCTCCGGCCGGTTCCGTGTACCCGTGTGAGCGAAGAGAGCACCCCGTGACCCACCCCTTCCTCGACCTGCCCCCGCTGACCGCCGCACGGTTCGCCGCCGTCGAGGACCAGGTGGCCGCGCTCCTCGAGACCCGGCAGGACGTGCTGATCACCCAGGGCGAGGCACTGCTGCCGCTGGAGGGCGCGATCCGCGCCGCCGCGGGTCCGGGCACGGTCGCCCTGAACGTGATCACGGGACCCTACGGCCAGACCTTCGGCAACTGGCTGCGCGACAGCGGCGCCACCGTGCACGACCTCGCGGTCCCCTTCCACGCGGCCGTCGCCGCCGAGCAGATCCGGGAGGTGTTCGCCGAGCACCCGGAGATCGACTTCGTGTCCCTGGTGCACGCGGAGGCGGCGACCGGCAACACCAACCCGGTCGCGGAGATCGGCGAGGTCGTGCGGGAGCACGGCGCCCTCTTCTATCTGGACGCGGTGGCCTCGGTCGGCGCGGAGCCGGTGCTGCCGGACGCGTGGGGCGTGGACCTGTGCGTGATCGGGGCGCAGAAGGCGATGGGCGGCCCGGCCGGGGTGTCCGCGATCTCCGTGAGCGAGCGCGCCTGGGCCCGGATGGCGGCCAACCCGCGGGCGCCGCGCCGCTCCTACCTGTCCCTGCTGGACTGGAAGGAGCGCTGGATCGACGCGGGCCGCGCCGTCCTGCCGCACGCCCCGGCGCAACTGGAGATGCTGGCCCTGGAGGCGTGCCTGGAGCGCATCGAGGCGGACGGCCTCGACACCGTCATGGCCCGGCACCAGGCCGCCGCGCGGGCGACGCGGGCGGGCGCGCTCGCGCTCCGCGGCGGTCTGGAGCCGTACGTCCACCAGGCGCGCGACGCGGCTCCGGTGGCGACGACGCTGCGGGTGCCGGAGCGGGTGGTGGCCTCGGAGCTGGTGGCCGAGGCGCTGCGCACGGACCCGGGGCTGCCGCTGGCCGCCGGGGGCGGCGCGCTGGCCAAGGAGATGATCCGGGTCAACCACTACGGTCCCGACGCGAACCTGGACGCGGTGCGCCGTTCGCTGGCGGCACTGGGCGCGGCCATGGCCGCACAGGGGCTCGCGGTGGACCCGGAGGGCGCGCTGCGGGCGGCGGGGGAAGCCTGGCGCTGACCGGTACCCCGAATCCGGCCGACGGCCCGCGCGAATTCGCGCGGGCCGTTTTTCGCACCCGCTCCCCCGTCCGCCCACTTTTTCACTAATTCCACATTCTCCGCTCAATTCCGAGGGGACAGGGCCCGGGTATTCATCTGCCCGCTTTTTGCAACACTAAACAAGATGAAACACAGAGCGTTTTCCGTGCTGTGACGCACCCCACAGTGCGCCCTTTTTCTCCCTGTTCTTCCCAGGTCAAACCAGTCATATCGCCGACCCGGTCGTACACAACCGGCTGCACTGCCGTGCATTTACGCATTCGCCTCGCTAAATTCGTGCCGCATGACCGCAGCACCCGCAGACCTGATCGTCGACAGACCGGCGGTAACCGATGGAGCCGCCCTCTGGCGTCTCGCCAAGGAATCGAAAACCCTCGACCTGAACTCCTCGTACAGCTATCTGCTGTGGTGCCGGGACTTCGCCGCCACCTCGGCGGTGGCGCGCGGCGCGGACGGCGAGCCGGTCGGTTTCGTGACCGGTTACGTACGGCCCGACCGTCCGCACACCCTGCTCGTCTGGCAGGTGGCCGTCGACGACGCCCACCGAGGACGCGGGATCGCCGCCGCGCTGCTGGACGGGCTGACCGCCCGGCTGGCCGCCGAGCGGGGGATCACCGGCATCGAGACCACGATCACCCCCGGGAACACCGCCTCCGAGCGGTTGTTCACCTCGTTCGCCGCCCGGCACGGCATCGAGCCGGAGCGCGAGGTGCTGTTCCCCGCCGAGCTCTTCCCGGACGGTCCGCACGATCCCGAAGTCCTGTACCGCATAGGCCCGTTGACGCACACCCCGGCCCACTGAACGCCGCACCGAGGAGCGAATCACCGTGACCATCACCCAGCCCGACCTGAGCGTGTTCGAGACCGTCGAGTCCGAGGTGCGCAGCTACTGCCGCGGCTGGCCCACCGTGTTCGACACCGCGCGGGGCAGCCGGATGTACGACGAGGACGGCCGCGCCTGGCTCGACTTCTTCGCCGGGGCCGGATCGCTCAACTACGGTCACAACAACCCCGTTCTCAAACGGGCGTTGATCGACTATCTGGCCCGTGACGGCGTGACCCACGGACTGGACATGTCGACCGTGGCCAAGCGGTCGTTCCTGCGCACGTTCCAGGAACTGGTCCTCGGCCCGCGCGACTTGCCGTACAAGGTCATGTTCCCGGGGCCGACCGGCACCAACGCGGTGGAGTCCGCGCTGAAGCTGGCCCGGAAGGTGAAGGGGCGCGAGGCGATCGTGTCGTTCACCAACGCGTTCCACGGCATGTCGCTGGGCTCGCTCGCGGTCACCGGCAACGCCTTCAAGCGGGCGGGGGCGGGCATCCCGCTGGTGCACGGCACGCCGATGCCGTTCGACAACTACTTCGACGGGCAGGTCCCGGACTTCCTGTGGTTCGAGCGGCTGCTGGAGGACCAGGGGTCGGGGCTGAACAAGCCCGCCGCCGTGATCGTGGAGACCGTGCAGGGCGAGGGTGGCATCAACGTCGCCCGGCCCGAATGGCTGCGCGCGCTCAAGGAGTTGTGCGAGCGGCAGGACATGCTGCTCATCGTCGACGACATCCAGATGGGCTGCGGGCGCACGGGCGCATTCTTCTCCTTCGAGGAGGCGGGCATCGTCCCCGACATCGTCACCGTGTCCAAGTCCATCAGCGGCTACGGGCTGCCGATGTCGCTGTGCCTGTTCAAGCCGGAGCTGGACGTCTGGGAGCCGGGCGAGCACAACGGCACCTTCCGCGGCAACAACCCGGCGTTCGTCACCGCGACCGCCGCGCTGGAGACGTACTGGGCCGACGGCGCCGCCATGGAGAAGCAGACCCGCGCCCGAGGCGAGCGCGTCGAGCGGGAGCTGGTCTCCATAGCCGAGGAGAACCCCGCCGCGGTGAAGGACTACCGGGGGCGCGGACTGGTGTGGGGCCTGGAGTTCCACGACAAGGAGCGGGCCGGCCGGGTCGCCGCCCGCGCCTTCGAACTCGGGTTGCTCATCGAGACGTCGGGCCCCGAGAGCGAGGTCGTCAAGCTGCTGCCCGCGCTCACGATCACCCCGGCGGAGCTGGACGAGGGCATGAGCATCCTCGCCCGGGCCGTCCGCGAGACCGCCTGACACCCCGGACCGTGCGGCGCCCCGACCGTACGGCGCCCCGGCCGCCTGGCGCCCTGACCGCCTGACCACGAGACCGCCACCGACACGGAACCACAGGAGGCACCCACCGTGATCGTCCGATCGTTCAAGGACATCGAGGACACCGACCGCCACGTCCGGGCCAGGTCCGGCACGTGGGAGAGCAAGCGGATCGTGCTCGCCAAGGAGCGCGTCGGCTTCTCCCTGCACGAGACCGTCCTGTACGCCGGGACCGAGACGTCGATGTGGTACGCGAACCACATCGAGGCCGTCGTCTGCACCGAGGGCGAGGCCGAGCTGACCGACCACGAGACCGGGGAGACCTACACGATCACCCCCGGCACGATGTACCTCCTCGACGGGCACGAGCGGCACACGCTGCGCGTCAAGGAGGACTTCCGCTGCCTCTGCGTGTTCAACCCGCCGGTGACCGGACGGGAGGACCACGACGAGAACGGCGTCTACCCCCTGCTGACCGAACCCGAGGAGGTGTGATCCCATGACCACGATCCCCACCGCGCCCGTCACCGATCTCTACCCCAGCCGCGGTACCGCCGAGGTCGCCGTCCCGCGCAAGGACCCGGTCGTCTGGAGCGCCCCCGGCGCCTACGGCCCGATCACCACGGCCGACCTGGAGGGGTACGAGCGCGACGGCTTCCTGAGCGTGGACCAGCTCATCACCCCGGCCGAGGTCGAGGTGTACCGGCGTGAGCTGGAGCGGCTGGTCGCCGACCCGCTGATCCGGGCCGACGACCGGGCGATCGTGGAGCCCCGCTCGAAGGAGATCCGCTCGGTCTTCGAGGTCCACCGGCTCAGCGAGCTGTTCGCGAACCTGGTGAGCGACGAGCGCCTGGTCGGCCGGGCCCGGCAGATCCTCGGCTCGGAGGTGTACGTCCACCAGTCCCGGATCAACGTCAAGCCCGGGTTCGGTGCGAGCGGGTTCTACTGGCACTCGGACTTCGAGACCTGGCACGCCGAGGACGGGCTGCCCCGGATGCGCACGGTGTCGGTCTCGATCGCGCTGACCGAGAATCACGACACCAACGGCGGCCTGATGATCATGCCGGGCTCGCACCGGACGTTCCTGGGCTGTGCGGGCGCGACGCCCGAGGACAACTACAAGAAGTCGCTCCAGATGCAGGACGCGGGCACCCCGTCCGACGAGGCGCTGACGCGGATGGCGAGCGAGCACGGCATCCGCCTGTTCACCGGCAAGCCGGGCTCGGCGACCTGGTTCGACTGCAACTGCATGCACGGCTCCGGCGACAACATCACGCCGTTCCCGCGCAGCAACGTCTTCATCGTGTTCAACAGCGTGGAGAACGCGGCGGTGGAGCCGTTCGCGGCACCGGTGCGCAGGCCGGAGTACATCGGGGCGCGGGACTTCACGCCGGTGCGGTAGTCACCGCGGTGAGCCGCACTCACCGAACCCCGGGCCGGGGCCTCCTTGTTGTGGGACGGGAGGTCCCGGCCCGGTCATGTCGTCGCGCGCTCAGCCGGAGAGCGCGTCCAGCAGCCGGTCCACCTCCGCCTCGGTGTTGTAGAGGTGGAAGGCGGCGCGCAGGTTGCCCGCCCGTGCGGAGACCTCGATGCCCGCGCGGCTCAACTCCTCCTGCCGGGGGCCGAGTCCGGGCACGGAGACGATCGCGGAGCCGGGTGAGGGCAGCGGCTCGTGGCCGAGGGTGGCGAGGCCCGCGCGGTAGCGGTCGGCCAGCGCCGTGTCGTGGGCGTGGATCGCGGACACGCCCAGTTCCTCGACCAGTTCGAGGGAGCGGCGCAGTCCCGCGTAGTCGACCAGAGGGTGGGTGAGGTCGAACCGCCGTGCGGAGTGGGCGAGTTCGGTGACGGGGCCGTAGCAACTGTCCCAGGGACGTTCGCCCGCGATCCAGCCGGCGAGGAGCGGGGCGAGGCCGCCGAAGTCCTCGGGCATCACGAGGAAGGCGATGCCGTGCGGGCCGAGCAGCCACTTGTAGGCGACGGAGGCGCTGAAGTCCCACTCCCCCGCGTCCATCGGGAGCCAGCCGGCGGCCTGGGAGAAGTCGACGTAGGTGCGGGCGCCGTGCGCGCGGGCGGCCTCCCGCAACGCGGCCAGGTCGACGATCCGCCCGTCGGCGGACTGCGTGGCGCTGACCGCGACGAGGTCGGTCTCCGGGCGGACGGACTCCGCGATGCGCTCGACGGGCACCGCGCGCACCTTGAGGTCGCCGCGGACGTGGAACGGGTTGAGCACGGAGGTGAAGTCGCCCTCGGCGGTGAGGACTTCGGCGCCCGGCGGCAGCGAGGCGGCGATCACCCCGGTGTGCGCGGCGACCGAGGCGCCCGCCGCGACGCGCTCGACGGGGACGTGGGCGAGCCGGGCGAAGGCGGCCCGGCACTCCTCCACGTCCTCGAAGAGCGCGGTCAGCGGACGGCCCTGCGCCCGCAGCAGCGCCGCCTCGTGCAGGGCGGTGACGGTGCGGGCGGGCAGCAGGCCGCTGCTCGCCGTGTTGAGGTAGGTGCCTACGGGGGTGAACTCGGCGCGGACGAGGTTGTCGAACGTCTCCGTGGTCTCCATGGGTCCACTGTGCGTCCCCATGGAGTCACCGTCCATTGCGCTTTTTTACGCGGTGTCTCTCAGCGATCCTTATGGATGGCCTCCCACCTGCGATTTCCTACTTCTGCGGCACCGCGCACCCGTCCGGGCCGCAGGTGTCGGCGTCGTCCTGGCCGAGCACGGTGAGCGGGGAGCGCGCGTCCCACGCCTGGGTGAGCGCCCGGGTGAAGACCTCGGCGGGCTGGGCGCCGGAGACGCCGTAGGCGCGGTCCAGGACGAAGAAGGGGACGCCGTTCGCGCCGAGCTGCGCGGCCTCGCGCTCGTCGGCGCGGACCTCGTCGGCGTAGGCGGTGGGGTCGGCGAGGACCTGGCGGGCGGCCTCGGGGTCCAGGCCCGCCTGCTCGGCCAGCTCCACGAGGCGCTCGTCGCCCTCGGTGAAGACGGACCGCTCCTCGGCGAAGTTGGCCCGGTACAGCAGTCCGATCAGCTCGTCCTGCCTGTCGTGCTCCTTGGCGAAGTGCAGCAGGCGGTGCATGTCGAAGGTGTTGCCGTGGTCGCGGCCCCGGGTGCGGTAGGGCAGGCCCTCGGCGGCCGCCTGGGCACCGAGGTTGTCCTCGCCGGCCTCGGCCTGGGCCTCGCTCATGCCGTACTTCCTGGTGAGCATGGTGAGCACGGGCTGGACGTCGCCCTTGGCGCGGCCGGGGTCCAGTTCGAAGGAGCGGTGCACGACCTCGACGTCGTCGCGGTGCGGGAAGGCCGCGAGCGCCTTCTCGAAGCGTGCCTTTCCTACGTAGCACCACGGGCAGGCGATGTCGCTCCAGATCTCGACGCGCATTCTTCGGGCTCTCTTCGGTTCGTCACCGGGTGAGGGACCTCCCCACCCGGTACGTGAACCTTCAAGCAGCCGGGTTCATTCCCCGGGCGCGCTCCAGCGCAGGAAGAGGTGGTGGTCGCCCTCGGCGGGCGGGTTCTCGGGGTCGGGCACCCAGCCCCGACGGGCGTAGAAGTCCTGGGCGCGCTTGTTGCCGACGTGGACGTCGAGCACGGCGACCCGCTTGCCGTCGGCGAGCCAGTGCTCCACGCAGGCGGCGTGCAGGGCGGTGCCGATGCCCGCGCGCCAGTGGTCGGGGTCGACGTGGAACTGGAACAGCTTGACCTTCTCCGGGGGCGCGCCCTCGGGGGTGCGGAAGGAGGCGACGGCGACGATCCGGCCGTCCTGGACTCCGCACAGGACCCGGCCGTCGGGCCGCTCGATGGAGGCGCGCCAGGAGTCCGTCCAGTCGAAGTCGGCGGGCGGCGGGCCGCCGGGGTAGTAGGTGGACCGGGCGCGCTCGTGCAGCGCGGCGACCGTCTCGGCCTCGGCGGGCTCGGCCGGGCGGATCACCAGGGCGCTGTTCGCTCGTTCACTGATCACGCCGGTGAGGACGTGGCACCGGAGGGCACGGTTGCGTACCGGCGGAACTGGCCGCGGTAGGCGCTCGGGGTCAGTCCGGTGCGGCGCACGACGTGGGCGCGCAGCGAGTCGGCGGTGCCGAGGCCGCAGGCGGTGGCGACCTGGTCCATGGGCAGGGTGGTGGTCTCCAGGAGTTCCTTGGCGCGTTCGACGCGCTGGTGCAGCAGCCACTGCAGGGGGCTGACCCCGCTCTCGGCGTGGAAGCGGCGGGTGAGGGTGCGCACGCTGACGCCGCAGTGGCGGGCGAGGTCGGTGAGGGTGAGCGGCTTGTCGAGGTTGCGCATGGCCCAGCCGCGCACGTCGGCGCAGGCGGTGCCGCGCTCGGGCGGCAGCGGGGTGTGCGCGAACTGGGTCTGGCCGCCCGGCCGTACGGGAGCGACCAGGGCGCGCCGGGCGACCTCGTTGGCGACGGCGGCGCCGTAGTCGGTGCGGACGATGTGCAGGCACAGGTCGATTCCGGCGGCGTATCCGCTGGAGGTGAGGAACTGGCCGTCCTCGGTGTAGAGCACGTCGCCCTCGAAGGCGATGGCGGGGTGGCGGCGGCGCATCTCGTCGGCGTGCGCCCAGTAGGTGGTGGCCCGGCGGCCGTCGAGGAGTCCGGCCTTGGCGAGGGAGAAGGCGCCGGTGCAGATGGAGGCGATGCGGGTGCCCGTCCCGGCGGCCTCGCGCAGCGCGGCGACCACGCGGAGGTCGGGCTCGTAGGTCTCGCCGGTGCCCGCGACGAGGACGGTGTGCGCCTCGCGCAGCGCCTCCAGGCCGTGCGGCACGGTGAGTTCGAGCCCTCCGGTGGTGGCCACCGGACCCGGGTCCGGCGCGCAGACGACGACCTCGTAGCCGCGCCCGCCCGCCACCTCGACCTTGCCGAAGAGCAGGTCGGGGATGGCCAGGTTGAACATCGACACGGGCGGGGCGGCGATGACGACGACACGAATCATGGCCAGAACCTCCGGACGTATGGCAATCAGGCCACTACTGTACGCGCCGCGTGATCCGCAAGCTGGAGCCATGTCCCTGAACAAGACCCTCAGTCCTCCCCAACCCGTCCTCTTCGAAAGCCCGTTGGAGCAGAGGACGGCACCCGTCCTCGCCCTGGCCGCCGCCCTGCTCGGCTCCGCGCTGATCACCCTCGACGCCTCGATCGTGAACGTCGCCCTCCCCGCCATCGGCTCGGGGCTCGGCGGCGGACTGCGCGGACTGCAATGGGTGGTGGACGCCTACACCCTGCCCTTCGCGGCCCTGATGCTCTCCACCGGCGCCTTCGCCGACCGGGCCGGGGCGAGCCGCGCGTACGGCATCGGCATCGCGGTGTTCACGCTGGCGTCGGCGGCGTGCGGTTTCGCGCCGAACCTCGCGCTCCTGACCGCCGCCCGGGTGGCGCAGGGCGCCGCCGCCGCCGTGGTGCTGCCCGCCTCGCTGTCCCTGGTGCGCGAGGCGTACGCGGACGCGGCGCGCCGGGCCCGGGCGGTTGCCGTGTGGGCGGCCGGCGGCTCGACCGCGCTGGCCCTCGGCCCGGTGGCGGGCGGCGCGCTGACCACGGCCTGGGGCTGGCGGGGCATCTTCTTCGTCAACCTGCCGGTGGGCGCCGTCGCGCTGGCCCTGCTGCTGCGCGCCCCGCGCTCCACCCGCCGGCCCGCACCGCTGGACCTGCCCGGACAGGCGGCGGCCGCGCTCGCCCTGACGGGGGTGACCTTCGCGGTGATCGAGGGCGGTACGACGGGCGTGGTGGCGCTCGCGGTGGCGGTGGCCGCGGCGGCGCTCTTCGTGCGGGTGGAGACGCGGCGCGCGCATCCGGTGGTCCCGCTCGGGATGTTCCGCGACCGGGCGGTGCGCGCGGCGGTCGCGGCGGGGGCGGCGTGCAGCGTGGCGTTCTACGGCGTCCTGTTCGTCTTCTCGCTCTTCTTCCAGCAGGTGCAGGGACGTTCGGCGCTGTACGCGGGACTGATGTTCCTGCCGATGACCGGCGTGATCGCGGTGACGAACCTGGTCTCGGGCAAGCTGACCGGGCGCTACGGCCCGCGGGTGCCGATGACCGCGGGCCTCGCGCTCTCGGTGGTGGGCGTGCTGGGGCTGTTCGGGGTCGGCACGTCGACGCCGACCGTCGGGGCCGCGCTGCTGCTGGTGCCGCTGGCGCTGGGCTGCGCGCTGGCCATCCCGGCGCTGACGGCCGTGATGCTGGACGCGGTGCCCGCCGGGCGGTCCGGGCTCGCGGCGGGCGTGCTCAACGCGGCTCGGCAGGTGTCCGGCGGACTCGGCATCGCGGTGTTCGGGGCGCTGATGGCGGGCGGCTTCGTGACCGGGCTGCGGATGGGCCTGGCCGTCTGCGCGGCCGCGCTGCTGGTGGCCCTCGCGCTCAGCTTCCGTCTCGCAGGTCGTCCGGCCACCGGGGCCTGAACTCCAGGTGGTCGTAGGTGACCACACAGCCCGCGCCGAGCGGCGACTGGGTCATGAAGCCGACCAGGGCGTTCGACGTCTCCTTCTCGTCGCCCAGGGTGAACAGGCGGACGAAGGTCCAGCGTTCGCCGTCGCGGGAGGCGTGGAAGGCGAGGGCGCGTCCGGTGCGGCTCAGCCGAAGCCAGACCGAACTGCCGCTCACGGTGAAGGAGTTGGCGTCGTCGGAGTGGCCCCGGGTGACGACCGTGCAGACGGTGGCCACGTCCGGGGAGTACTCCAGGCAGAGCTTGGCCCAGGCCCGGTCGCCGACGTGGACGTAGAGCGCCCCGGCGTCGAAGGAGGCGTTGAAACCGACGGTGACGCGGGCGATCAACTGGAAGTCCCCCTCGGGCGACCCGAGCAGCCGGGGCGCGTCGGTGGCGGGGTCCAGGGCCTCCCCGGTCGGGGTGACGAACCGGTCCTGGCGGGGTCCGGCCCAGCCGGTGAGCACGCCGTCCTCGTGGGACCAGTCGCCGTCGGGCCCGTAGGTCCGCAAAGGGAAGGGGAGTTCGGGAAGGGCTATGTCCATCCGGGGATTCTCGCAGGGGGCGCGACGGGGACCGGGGCGTTCCGCCCCGTTCCCGGGAGCGGTTCGTCCAGGGGGCGTTCAGCGTTCCAGTACGCCGTCGCAACGGCGGGGCAGACCCAGTGGGTTGTCGTCCCGCAGCTCCGGCGGCAGCAGCGGCGCGGGGGTGTTCTGGTACGCCACCGGACGCAGCCACCGCTCGATCGCCGTGCCGCCGACCGAGGTCGAGGTGGAGGTGGTCGCCGGATAGGGTCCGCCGTGGTGCTGAGCCGGGGCGACGGCCACGCCGGTCGGCCAGCCGTCGACCACCAGCCTCCCCGCGAGGGAGGTCAGTCGGGCGAGCAGTCCGGCCGCGTCCCCCTCGCCCGCGGCCTCCGCCGAGGACAGATGGACGGTGGCCGTGAGACTGCCGGGCAACCGGTCGAGAACGCAGGCAAGTTGAGCCTCGTCGTCGTAGCGCGCCACCACGGTGACCGGGCCGAAGCACTCCTCCAGGAGCACGTCGTAGGAGGCGTCGGCCAGTTCGGCCGCCGGGACGGTGAGGAACCCCGCGCTGACCGTGTGGGGGCCGCCGGCGCCCGGGGTGACCGGGGACTCCACGCCGGGCAGCGCCGCGCGTTCGGCGACGCCCGCGACGAAGGCGTCCCGCATCCGGGGGTCGAGCATCACCCCGGAGTCGGTGTCGCTCACCGCGTCCACGAGCGCCTTGACCACGCCGTCGCCGGACGTGCCCGAAGGCACCAGCACCAGACCGGGCTTGACGCAGAACTGGCCGACGCCGAGCGTCATGGACCCGGCGAGACCCAGGCCGATCTCGTCGCCGCGCTCGGCGGCGGCCGCCTCGGTCACCACGACCGGGTTCAGCGAGCCGAGTTCGCCGTGGAAGGGGATCGGCACCGGGCGGGCGGCAGCCGCGTCGAACAGCGCCCGGCCGCCGCGCACCGAGCCGGTGAACCCGGCGGCGGCGAGCAGCGGATGCCGGATCAGCTCCACGCCCGCGTCGAAGCCGTGCACCAGTCCGACGACGGCCTCGGGGAGACCGTGCGCGGCGGCGGCCCGGCGCAGCACCTTGGCGACCAGCTCGGACAGCGCCGGATGGTCGGGGTGGGCCTTGACGACGACCGGGCAGCCCGCCGCGAGCGCGCTCGCGGTGTCGCCGCCCGCGACGGAGAAGGCGAAGGGGAAGTTGGAGGCCGCGTAGACGGCCACGACCCCGAGCGGGATCTTCATGCGGCGCAGGTCGGGGACGGGCGGGACGGCCGCGGGATCGGGGTGGTCGATCACCACGTCCAGGAAGGCACCCTCGGCCACGACGCCCGCGAACGCACGCAACTGATATGCGGTGCGCGCGAGTTCACCGGTGAGCCGGACAGGACCGAGGGCGCTCTCGGCGTCGGCGACCTCGATCAGCAGGTCCCGTACCGACTCCAGGCCGTCCGCCGCCGTGCGCAGGAAGGCGGCGCGGACGGTGCGGTCGGCGAGGCTGCCGCGCGCGGCGTGCGCGGCCCGGACGGCCGCGTCGACCTCCTCGGCCGTGGCCTCCACCGCCACTTGCTCCCGCCGCTTCCCGGTGCGCGGGTCGACGCTCCACACTGGTGCTGCTGCCACCGCGGGTACCTCCAGACAACGCCGTACGGTCGAGGCCGCTCATCAGCCGTGTTCGCTATATTGAACGCCGTCTTCGATGGTGAACCGGCAGTCCGGAGTCTAGGGCGCCGGGTCTTCGGACTTCCAGGTCGCCGTCGGACGAAGTCGAACGAGATCGAACGACGCCGAACCGGATCCGGCGCGAGCACGCGGGACCGGACGAGGCCGAGCGAAGGAGCCGGGGGCGATGTCGGCAGCGGAGGCGGGCGGCGGGGCGCAGGTGAAGTCCGCGGTGCGGACGGTGGAACTCCTCGAGTACTTCGCCGGGCGCCCCGGGATGCACTCCCTCGCGGACGTGCAGGAGTCGGTCGGATACCCCAAGTCCAGCCTGTACATGCTGCTGCGCACGCTCGTGGAGCTGGGCTGGGTGGAGACGGACGCGACCGGCACCCGGTACGGCATCGGGGTGCGCGCGCTGCTGGTCGGCACCGCGTACATCGACGGCGACGAGGTGGTCGCGGCGGCCCGCCCCACCCTGGACCGCCTCGCCGACGACACCACGGAGACCATCCATCTGGCACGGCTCGACGGCACCGACGTGGTCTACCTCGCCACCCGCCAGTCGCAGCACTATCTGCGCCCCTTCACCCGCGTCGGCCGCCGGCTGCCCGCGCACGCGACCTCGCTCGGCAAGGCGCTGCTCGCGACGTACACCGACGAGCAGGTGCGGGCGCTGCTGCCGCGGGAGCTGCCCGCGCTCACCGAGCACACCGTCACCGACCGCGAGAAGCTCATCGAGGAGCTGCACCGCATCCACGAGCAGGGCTTCGCCGTGGACCGCGAGGAGAACACGCTCGGGCTGCGCTGCTTCGGGGTCGCGGTGCCCTACCGGACCCCCGCGCGGGACGCCGTGAGCTGCTCGGTCCCGGTGGCGCGGCTGACGGACGCCCACGAGCAGACGATCAAGGACGCGCTGTTCGACGCGCGGGAGCGGCTGACGCTGGCGACGCGGAGGCTGTGAACGCGGCGGCCGGGAACCCCGCAGTCCGGGAACCCAGAAGCTGTGAACGGGGTCAACGGGCGCATCGGCGTTCGCCCCTGCCTCGCCCCGCCTGAGCGTTCCGTGAGAAACACAAACGGAAGGGAACGTTCCGCTCAGACCGGTCGTCTGTCCGAGCGGGATGAACAAGACGATCAGACACGCGTCCGTCTTCGCACTGCTGCTCGTCCTGGGGCTGCTGCTCCGGGCGACCTGGGTGCAGTTCTACGAAGGCAAGGCGCTCGCGGACGACAACGACAACCGCCGCAACGCGATCGCGACGTACTCGCGCCCGCTCGGGGACATCATCGTGGCCGGTAAGGCGGTCACGGGCTCGGCACGCACCAAGGGCGACCTCGCCTACAAGCGCTCCTACAAGCACGGCGAGCTGTACGCCGCGGTGACCGGCTACGCCTCGCAGGCGTACGCCCCGACCCAGCTGGAGGGCGTCTACGCCGACCTGCTCAACGGCACCGACAACCGGCTGACCACGATGATGGACACCATCACCGGCCGGCGCGCCGATCCCGGTGACGTGGTCACGACCATCGACCCGGACGTGCAGAAGGCGGGGTACGCGGCGCTGGGCGACAAGAAGGGCGGCGCCGTCGCGATCGACCCGAAGACCGGGAAGATCCTCGCGATGGTCTCCACCCCGTCGTACGACCCCGGGCAGCTCACGGACGCGAACACGGCGGGCTCCGCCTGGGTCCGGCTCACCAAGGACCCGGACAAGCCGCTGACCAACCGCGGGATGCGCCAGCCGCTGCCGCCGGGCTCGACCTTCAAGCTGGTCGTGGCCTCCGCCGCGCTGGAGGACGGGCTGTACTCCGACGTGGACCAGCGCACCACGAGCCCCGAGCCGTACATCATGCCGGGCACCAGCAGGCCGCTGCCGAACGAGAGCGCCTCGGCGCCGTGCGAGAACGCCTCGATCCGGGTCGCGCTCCAGTACTCCTGCAACAACGTCTTCGGCAAGCTGGCCGTGGACCTCGGGCAGGACAAGGTGCGGGCGATGGCCGAGAAGTTCGGCTTCAACAGCGAAAAGCTGGACGTTCCGGCGCGGGCGTACACCAGCGTGTACCCGTCGAAGATGGACAAGGCGCAGACCGCGCTCTCCGGCATCGGACAGTTCGACGTGACCGCCACCCCGCTCCAGATGGCCATGGTGTCGGCCGCCATGGCCAACGACGGCAAGCTGGTGTCCCCCCATATGGTGTCCCAGCTCACCAGCGGCGACGGCGATCTGTTGAAGGACTACGACGGGGACGCGGGGACGAAGCGGATCGTCAGCGCGCGTACGGCCGAGCAGTTGCGCTCCGCGATGGAGACGGTCGTCCGCGACGGCACCGGCCGCAACGCCCTGATCGACGGCGTGACGGTCGGCGGCAAGACGGGCACCGCGCAGCACGGCGAGAACAACAGCGGTACCCCGTACGCTTGGTTCACCTCGTACGGCAAGTCGGACGCCACCGGCAAGGAGGTGGCCGTCGCGGTGATGGTCGAGCAGTCGAACGCGGCGCGGGGCGAGGTCAGCGGCAACGGGCTCGCGGCTCCGGTGGCGCGGGCGATGATGACGGCGGCGCTGAAGTAGGCGCGCGGACGGGTGGGGCGGTCGGTGTCGCGTGCACCGGCCGCCCCCCACGCGTGTACGGCTCGGCTCACTTCACGCCGAGGAGCTGCTCCACCGGGTCGATCGCGAAGTACACCAGGAACAGCACCGAGACGGCCCACAGCAGCCAGTTGACCTCCTTGGCCTTGCCCACGACCGCCTTGATGACGACGTAGGCGAGGAAGCCCGCGCCGATGCCGTCGGTGATGGAGTACGTGAAGGGCATCGCGGCGATGGTGAGGAAGGCCGGGACGGCGATCTCGTAGTCGTCCCAGTCGATGTGCTTGACGTGGGTCATCATCAGGAAGCCCACCGCGATCAGCGCGGGCGCCGCCGCCTGGAGCGGGACGATGGTGAGCAACGGGGTCAGGAAGAGCGCGAGTCCGAAGAGGCCGCCGGTGATCACGTTGGCGAAGCCGGTGCGGGCGCCCTCGCCGACCCCGGCGGCGGACTCGATGTAGGCGGTGTTGGAGGAGGCGGAGCCGACGCCGCCCGCGACGGCCGCGGCACCGTCGATGAAGAGCACCCGGCCGATGCCGGGCACCTTGCCCCGCTCGTCCAGGAGTCCGGCCTCGGCGCTGATGCCGACGATGGTGCCCATGGCGTCGAAGAAGTCGGACAGGACGAGGGTGAAGACCAGCAGGACGGCGGTCAGTACGCCCGCCTTGGCGAACCCGCCGAACAGGTCGAAGTGACCGACGAGCCCGAAGTCCGGCGCGGCGACGACGCTGTCGGGGACCTTCGGGGTGGTCAGTCCCCAACTCTTCACGTCCGCTATCGCGTTGACGACGATCGCGACGACGGTCATCGTGACGATGCTGATGAGGATCGCGCCCTTCACCTTGCGGGCGAGCAGGGCGATGGTGAGCAGGACGCCGATGCAGAAGACGAGGACGGGCCAGCCGGTCAGCCGGCCGGTGGCGCCGAGTTGCACGGGGACCGTGGTGTGGGCGGCGTCGGGGATGCGGCTGACGAAGCCCGAGTCCACGAGCCCGATGAAGGCGATGAACAGGCCGATACCGACGCCGATGGCCTGTTTGAGCTGCTGCGGGATGGCGTTCATGATCGCCTCGCGCAGTCCGGTGAGGACCAGGACGCAGATGACGACGCCCTCGATGACGACCAGACCCATCGCGTCGGACCAGCTCATCAGCGGGGCGAGCTGGAAGGCGACGACGGCGTTGAGGCCGAGGCCCGCGGCGATGGCGAGCGGGAGGTTGCCGCCGACGCCCATGACGATCGTCATCACGCAGGCCACCAGGGCGGTGGCCGTGACGAGTTGACCGGTGTCGAGGGTGTGCCCGAACTTGTCCTTGGCGCTGCCCAGGATGATCGGGTTGAGCACGAGGATGTAGGCCATGGTGAAGAACGTGGCGACGCCGCCGCGTATCTCACGCCCGAAGCTCGATCCCCGCTCGGATATCCGGAAGTACCGGTCGACCCCGTTGCCGGCGGGGGGCGCGGCTCTGCCGGGCTGTGAATCCACCTTCTGCGTCTCGGACATGGGCGTACTCCTCGTCGCGCCGCCGTGGCGGGTGTGGGTGCGGATGCTGGCTGGATTGTTCCCCTGTTCCACCGGTTTCAGGTTTTCCCCGTGTAACGGAATCGGACATGACTCCGGCCCCGGCGGGAGGGCCGGGGCCGGACGACAACTGCCGCTTCTGCCAAGCTCGGTTGAGCCTTAGCCGACGAAGTACGTCGGGTTGGGCAGCTTGTAGGTGCGGTCGGCGTAACCGCCGTCCAGGTCCGAGTACTGGTCGCCGAAGTTGGCGATGATGTCGTACCCGAGGTCCTTCTCGATGTGCTCGCGGGTGCCGCCCTTGTACTGCACGGTCGTGCAGGTCCAGGTGCCCGGCGTGGCGCAACCCGACAGGTAGGCGGGCGGGTTGGCCTTGTCCTTGAGGAACATGTGGGCCGGGTCGAGGTTCACGTCGGCGCCGACCTTCTTCAGGTTCTCGACCGCACCGGCGCGCTGCGACTCGCTGAGCCCGGAGTTGTAGAAGACGGTGACGCCCTTGGACTCGGCGTACCGTACGAGAGCCGGGCTGCCGAAGACCTCCGGCCGGTCGGCACGGTTGACGTAGTCGTTCCAAGTGGTCGGGTTGTACGTGTAGTTGTACCGCTTCTCGTAATCGAGGCTCAGCAGCAGCGTGTCGTCGATGTCGAACACGACGGCCGGCTTGCGCCCCCGGTGGTGCGCCTTGCGCGCCGCCTGGTCGATGTAGCGCTTGGCGTCGGCGTCGATCCGCGCCAGGTCGTCGGCGTACGGGCTGGCCGGCGACGCCTGGTACACCCCGTCGCTGTCGGCGGTGGTGCCGTAGTAGGTGTCGATGTCCTTGACCAGAACCCCGATGTTGTAGGGCTCGTGGGTGGAGTTCGCCGTCGACTGCCCGGCGGTGGCCGCACCGGCGCCGTACAGCAGTCCCCCGGCGAGCGCACAGGCGGCGGTGGCCGCCGCGATCCGCAGTGATTTATGCATGACAGGTTTTCTACGCGCGTCATCGCCGCGGCGGGGCGGACGTTGCACGATCGATATCAAGCCATGGCCCTCCGGGGGTACGGGACCGAACCGGACGAACTACCTCCGCCACGCCGGGTCACGGCCGCTCAGTCCGAGCGCCCGGTCCAGCAGGGGCGCGTCCACGGGGACCCGGACGATCGGGCCGAAGAGGCCGGCGGGGCGGTCGGGGAGGTCGGCGGCTGCCTGGAGGAAGGTGTGGGCGCAGAACAGGGCGTCGGGGTCGGGGGTGTAGGGGAGATCCAGGGCCCGGGCGAGGTCCCAGGCGTGGACGACCAGTTCGTCGGCGGCCACGGCGCCCGCGACCTCGCCGGGGAGGGCGACGCCACCGGCGCGGGTGTCGCCGGTCCAGGCGGACGGGTCGCGCCAGGCCTCGGCCAGGGCGTCCAGGGCCTTGGGCAGCTCCGTGCGCCAGTCCGGGGAGAGGACGGGCTTGGCGGTGGTGGGGGCGGTGTCGGTCCTCGGGCCGAAGTCCTTGAGCGCGGCCGAGCGGAAGGCGAGGGACAGGGTGTGCAGGTGGGCCAGCAGGTCACCGACCGTGTAGTCCGGGCACGGGGTGGGGACGGTCAGGTGGTCGTCGGCCACCTGGTCGGCAAGCCGGGCCACGATCCGGGTCTGGGGGCCGAGGTCGGGCAGCGGGGCGGTCGGATCGGTCATGGCGGGCTCCTCACGCGCAGGGGCACGGCGGGCGTTCGTGTCCGGAGGTATGACCCGGTCGAGGGGGTGAACTCATCGGCGCCTCCCCGGACGGACCCCTGACCGGCCCCGGATAGGGCATCCTCCCGATCCCCGAGCCCCCTCCTCAGACCCACGATCGGTGGGCATGACGACTTTCTCGACCGTGCGGCGCGTGCTGCGGGACCGGTCCGCGGGGCTGTGTCTGGCGACCACGGTGGTGTCCGGGTTCGGCTCGTCCGCGCTGTGGCTGGCGTCGGGGGTGTGGGTCAAGGACGTCACCGGGTCCGACGGGCTGGCGGCCCTGTGTGTGTTCGCCCTGTGGGCGCCCACCCTGGCCGGACCGGCCCTGGGCGCGCTCGCGGACCGCGTGCGCAGACGCCCCCTGATGATCACCATGAACCTGGCCCTGGCCGCCCTGCTGCTCCCGCTGACCGCCGTCGGCTCCCCCGCCCGCCTCTGGCTGCTGTTCACCGTGCTGTTCCTGTACGGCGCCGCCGACGCCGTGCACGACGCGGCCGAGTCGGCCCTGGTCGGAGCCGCCGTGGACCCGGAACTGCTCGGCGCCTTCAACGGGCTGCGCACGACCGCCAGGGAGGGCGTGAAGCTGCTCGCGCCTCTGGTGGGCGCCGGGCTCTACACCGCGTACGGCGGCCCGGCCGTCGCCCTGCTCGACGCGGCCACCTTCGTCCTTGCCGCCGCTCTGTGCGCCCTGTTGCGGGTACGCGAGGCGCGCCCGGGCGGACACGAGCCGCCGCACATCACCCAGGGAGTCCGCCACGTGTGGGCCCACCCCACCCTGCGAACGCTCGTCATGGCGGCCGGCACCACGATGCTGTTCGCCGCGCTGAACGGCGCCACGGTGTACGCCGTCGTGGACCGCCTCGGCCGCACCCCCGCCTACGCGGGCGTGCTGTACGCCGCCCAGGGCGCCGGTTCGGTGGTGATCGGCGTGGCCGCCGGACCGCTCCTCGCCCGGTTCGGAGCCCCCCGGTTCGCCGCGGCCGGGATCGCCCTGACGGCGCTCGCGGTGGCGGCACGGGTGGTGCCGTCCGCCCCGGTGGCGCTGGCGGCGGGCGCGGCGGCCGGGGTCGGGCTGCCGTGCGCGCTGATCGCGGCGTTCACGGCCGTGCAGCGCGGGACGCCCGAGGACCTGCTGGGCCGCGCCTCGGCCGCCACGAACACCCTGGTGTTCGCCCCGAACGTGCTGGGTCTGGCCCTCGGCGCCGCCCTGGTCGAGGCCGCCGACCTGCGGCTGCTCCTGCCCCTCTACGCCCTCCCCCTGCTGGTCACGGCGGCCCTTCTCGCTCAGTGCCCCGACAGCGCCTCGCGCACCGCGGCGAGGTCGCCGTCGGATGCCAACCCGGCGTGATAGAGCCGCAGTTCGGTGGCGCCGGCGTCCTGCGCCCGGGCCGCGTCGGCCGCGAGGGTGTCCGGGCTGCCGCCCAGTCCGGAGACGATGGTGAAGTTGGCGGCCAGGACCGTGTCGAGGCCGGCCCGTGCGGCGAAGGGCGTCAGCGTCGCCGTACCGCCCACGCAGGGGACCACCACACCATCCGCGACGGAGAGTATGTGGGCGGCATCCACCCCGGCGTTGGCGCCACAGTGGTACGCCACCGGGTCCGCGTGCAGGAGCACCTGGAAGCCCTCGGGTGCGGCGGCGCGTACGGCCGAGACGGCGGCCTCCTGAAGGGTGCGGGCGGTGTGCCCGCGCCAGGCCAGCGTCGCCGCCGCCGTGTCCGCGCCGAGCAGCCGCTCCACGTCCGCCCACCCCTCGCCGTCCGGCGCCCCGCGCCACACCGGCTCCAGGGCGCCCCGTACGACCGCCGCCAACTTGTCGGCGTCCAGGCCGTGTTCGCCGTACCCCTCCCGGCAGTCGGGGCAGAAGCACAGCGACATCAGATACTCGCCCGCGTCCCCGAGCGCGACCCCGCCCGTCTTGTCGTGGGCGTGCAGGTGCCGCAACCCGTACCAGCCGAGGGACTCCAGCTCGGTGCCGTGCGCGCCGGGGCGTACGGCGGCCTCGGCGGCCAGGTCCACCAGGTAGGCGCGGACGGCGGGCTGGGCGACGCAGGGCGCCCAGGGGTAGCGGTCGCCGTAGGCGTTGACGACCGAGGTGTGCGGATGCTCCGCGCCCAGACGGGAGTTGTGGGCGAGCACCACCCAGGTGTGCACCTCCAGACCCGCCGCCGCGAGCGCCCCGGCCGCCGCCCCCCAGGCGTCGCCGGGTGCCCAGTCGCCCGCAGCATGGGGGCGGAGCACACGACCCGCCCACCGGTCCCCCGGCGGATAGAGCACCGCCGCGTGCTCGGCGGTGACGATCCGGTGGCCGGGGTGGCGCGGGGTGAGCGCGCGGGTGGAGTGGTAGGCGGCGGCGAGCGTCGCCTGTTCCACGCCGAGCCCCGCGATCCGGTCGGCCGCGCCGGGATCACCGACCACGTCCCAGGGGTAGACGAACGCCGACGCCTTCACGTCCCCACCTCCGGCGGCACGGCCGGAGCAGCGTACGGGGTGTATCCCTGACCGGCGTCCAAGTCCATGAACAGCGGCACGCTACGGTCCCGTTCTCGGGCGGGTCAAGGCATCCAACAAGCCACCCGGACCCGGGTGTTCCGTCCCATGATGTCCCCTTGACCGGTCCCGGTGACGCTCCTTAGCTTGCCCATGTATGTGAATCACGTTCGCGCATACGACCGGCAGTCCAGCGGCAAGGAGACCACATGCCCGCCCCCCGCACAGCGCCCCGCACCATCCTGCTCACCGGCGCCTCCGGTGGAGTCGGCACCCTGATGCGCTCCCTGCTGCCGCGGTACGGCTACACGCTGCGCCTGCTGGACGCCCGTCCCGTCGAGGGCGAGCCGGACGCGATCACGGCCGATCTCGCGGACCTGGAGGCCCTGCGTGAGGCGGTGCGCGGGGTGGACGGGATCCTCCACCTCGCGGGCATCTCCCTGGAGGCGCCGTTCGAGAAGATCCTCCGCGCCAACATCGAGGGCACCTACCACCTCTACGAGGCCGCCCGTCTCGAAGGCGTCCCGCGCGTGGTCTTCGCCTCCTCCAACCACGCCGTCGGCTACACCCCCGCACCCCTCGACGGCGGCCGGCCGATCCCCGCCGGCACCCCGCACCGCCCGGACACCTTCTACGGCCTGTCCAAGTGCTTCGGCGAGGACCTGGCCCAGCTCTACTGGGACAAGCACGGCCTGGAGACCGTCTCCGTGCGCATCGGCTCCTGCTTCCCGGAGCCCACCAGCGTGCGGATGCTGTCGATCTGGCTCAGCCCCGCCGACGCCGCCCGCCTCTTCCACGCGGCCCTGACCGCCGAGGGCGTCGGCCACACGGTCGTCTACGGCGGCTCGGCCAACACCCGCGCGTGGATGGACCTGAGCGGCGCGCGGGCGCTCGGCTACGAGCCGCAGGACGACTCCGAGCCGTACGCGGCCGACCTGATCGCCAAGGAGGGCGAGCTGGACCCGGCGAACCCGGCCCACCACCACCTGGGCGGCCCCTTCCTCGTCGACCCGCCGATCTGGCCGTACTGAACCCCGCCGCACCCCGGTGCGGCCGAAAACGATCCCTCGTGGCGGCGGGCGGGCACCAAACGGGCCCGCCCGCCGCCGTTTCGGGCACTCCTCACGCCCGCTTCGATCTCCGTTCGGGCAGCCGCGCAGGTCCGGGGCGGGCATGGCGCTGTGTGAACGGGCACACACGGGCAGGATCGGACACCCAACAGACCTGGTCAGCGCCGCGCGACCGCTGTAGAACTCTCCCCAGGGCCCGAACGGGCATCTCAATGACGAGAGCGGGTGACTACATGGGCACCAACACGGCCGAGGAGCGCCAGCGCGCGATCGTGCGCGCGGCACGCGCCACCGGCGCCGTGGACGTCTCCGCCCTCGCCGCCGAGCTGGGCGTGGCCAAGGAGACCATCCGGCGCGATCTGCGCGCGCTGGAGGACCACGGCCTGGTCCGCCGCACGCACGGAGGCGCCTACCCGGTCGAGAGCGCCGGCTTCGAGACGACGCTCGCCTTCCGTGCCACCAGCCACGTTCCCGAGAAGCGCAGGATCGCGGCCGCCGCGGCCGAGCTGCTCGGGGACGCCGAGTCGGTCTTCGTCGACGAGGGCTTCACCCCGCAGCTCATCGCCGAGGCCCTCCCGGCCGACCGCCAGCTCACCGTGGTCACCGCCTCCCTGCCGGTCGCGGGCGCCCTCGCGGAGGCCGAGAACGTCTCGGTCCTGCTGCTCGGCGGCCGTGTCCGGGCCGGAACCCTCGCCACGGTCGACCACTGGACGACCAAGATGCTGGCCGGGTTCGTCCTGGACCTCGCGTTCGTCGGCGCCAACGGCATCTCCCGCGAACACGGTCTGACCACGCCCGATCCCGCCGTGAGCGAGGTCAAGGCGCAGGCCGTCCGGGCCTCGCGGCGCACGGTCTTCGCGGGCGTCCACACCAAGTTCGGGGCGGTCAGCTTCTGCCGGTTCGCCGATGTCGGCGCGGTGGACGCGATCGTCACGAGCACCCAGCTCCCGGCCGCCGAGGCCCACCGCTACTCACTCCTCGGGCCGCAGGTCATCAGGGTCTGACCGCGAGGCCCGAAGCCGCCTCTCCGCACGCACCGCCACCCACGTACCCGCACCACCCGGCCGTCCGCCGTACCCCCGGCGAGCCGCACGGCCGGTTCCGCCACACCCCGAGCACCACCCGAGCACCACCGGCAACACCCGCATCACCCACCTTCCGCTTACGGGACCGACAAGCGATCAGGAGCACCCCAGCCATGCCAACCCAGAGCCGACGTACGCCTCGCGTTCTCCTCGCCGCCGCTGCCGCGGGAACGCTCGTCTCGCCCCTGCTCACCGGCTGCGCGGGCGCGGGCGGCGCGGGAGGCGGCGGGTCCACCGCCCACTCCATCAACGTCCTGATGGTGAACAACCCGCAGATGGTGGAGCTGCAGAAGCTCACCGCCGCCAACTTCACCAAGAAGACCGGCATCAAGGTGAACTTCACGACGCTGCCGGAAAACGATGTCAGAGACAAGATCAGCCAGGACTTCGCCAACCAGGCGGGCCAGTACGACGTCGCGACCCTGAGCAACTACGAGATCCCGATCTACGCCAAGAACGGCTGGCTGCACTCGGTCGACAGCTACGTCAAGAGCGACAAGGGCTTCGACCAGCAGGACATCCTCACGCCGATGACGCAGGCGCTGACCGGCACGGACGGCAAGCTCTACGGCGAGCCCTTCTACGGCGAGTCCTCCTTCCTGATGTACCGCAAGGACGTCCTGGAGAAGAAGAAGCTGAACATGCCGGCCCACCCCACCTGGAAGCAGGTGGCCGACATCGCGGCGAAGGCGGACGGCGCCGAGCCCGGCATGAAGGGCATCTGCCTGCGCGGTCTGCCCGGCTGGGGCGAGGTCATCGCCCCGCTGACCACGGTGGTCAACACCTTCGGCGGCACCTGGTTCGACAAGGACTGGAACGCCCGTCTGACCTCCCCCGAGTTCAAGAAGGCCACGCAGTTCTACGTCGACCTGGTGCGCAAGCACGGTGAGTCGGGCGCGGCGCAGTCCGGCTACGCCGAGTGCCTGAACAACATGACCCAGGGCAAGACGGCCATGTGGTACGACGCCACGGCGGGCGCGGGCTCGCTGGAGGCGGCCGGTTCCCCGGTCAAGGGCAAGATCGGCTATGTGTCGGCCCCGGTCGAGAAGACCAAGAGCTCCGGCTGGCTCTACACCTGGGCGTGGGGCATCCAGAAGGCGTCCAAGCACCCCGACGACGCCTGGAAGTTCATCTCCTGGGCGTCCGGCAAGGGCTACGAGAACCTGGTCGGGCAGAAGGCCGGCTGGTCCAACGTGCCCGCGGGCAAGCGCGCCTCGACCTACGAGATCCCGCAGTACACCAAGGAGGCGGGCGCCTTCGCGGACGTCACCAAGGACGCCATCGCGAGCGCCGAGCCGAAGAACCCGGGCGTGCAGCCCCGGCCCGCGCCGGGCATCCAGTTCGTCGGCATCCCCGAGTTCACCGACCTGGGCACCAAGGTCGCCCAGGAGATCAGCTCCGCCATCGCCGGCCGTCAGTCGGTGGACAGCGCGCTGAAGAAGTCGCAGGCGTACGCCGAGGCCGTCGGCAAGAAGTACCGGAAGTAAAGAAGTACGAGGATCATGACCGTCACGACATCGGCCCCGGCCGCCGCCGCCACCGCGCGGCCGGCGGCCCGGCCCTCGGACCGCATCCGCGCGTGGGCGACCCGCGCCCCGCTCCTGCCCGCCCTGGTCTTCATGATCGCGGTGACCCAGTTGCCCTTCGTGGCCACGCTGGTGATCTCGTTCTTCGACTGGAACGCCCTCTACCCGAAGGCGCGTCATTTCGCCGGCGTCGACAACTACCGCCAGGTGCTGACCGACGCGGACCTGCGCCACTCGGTGTGGGTGACCGTGCTGCTCACCGTCGCGGTGGTGCTGACCAGCCTGATCATCGGGCTGGGTCTGGCGCTGCTGCTCGACCGGAAGTTCCCGGGCCGCGGCGTGGTGCGCACCCTGCTCATCGCGCCCTTCCTGGTGGTGCCCACGGCCGCCGCCCTGCTCTGGAAGCATGTGCTCTACAACCCGGAGTACGGTCTGTTCAATGGGTTGCTGCACTATGTGGGCGGCCCACAGCCCGACTGGATCTCGAACACCCCGCTGCTCGCGGTCGAGGCTTCGCTGGTGTGGCAGTGGACGCCGTTCATGATGCTGATCCTGCTGGCCGGACTGCAGAGCCGGGACCAGCAGCAGATCGAGGCCGCCCGGGTGGACGGGGCGAGCGACTGGCAGATCTTCCGCCATCTCACCCTGCCGCACCTGCGCCGTTACCTGGAACTGGGCGCCCTGCTGGGTTCCATCTACATCGTGCAGAACTTCGACGCGGTGTTCACGCTGACCTCCGGCGGTCTCGGCACCGCCAACCTGCCCTACACCGTGTACCAGACCTTCTACCAGGCGCACGAGAACGGCCTGGCCTCCGCCGCGGGCGTGCTCGTCGTCATCGGCTCCATCGTCATCGCGACCTTCGCCCTGCGCGTGGTGTCGTCCCTGTTCCGCGAGGAGGTGTCGCGCGGATGAGCGCCCTGACCGCGAAGCGGCGCGGCGGCATCGGTCTTGGCCTGGTGGCCTGGCTGGCCGGCATCGTCTTCTTCCTGCCCATCGCCTGGATGGCACTGACGTCCTTCCACTCCGAGACGGACGCGGCGACCAACCCGCCGTCCTTCGCCGCCGCCCTCACCCTGGACGGCTACCGCGACTTCTTCGGCGCGAACGGCGGGGCGAGCCCCTGGCCCGCGCTGATCAACTCGGCGATGGCGTCGGTGCTCTCGACCGTCTTCGTGCTGCTGCTCGCCCTTCCGGCGGCGTACGCGCTGTCGATCCGGCCGGTGAAGAAGTGGACGGACGTCCTGTTCTTCTTCCTGTCCACCAAGATGCTGCCGGCCGTGGCGGGCCTGCTGCCGCTGTACCTGTTCGCGAAGAACACCGGGATGCTGGACAACATCTGGCTCCTGGTCATCCTCTACACCTCGATGAACCTGCCGATCGCGGTGTGGATGATGCAGTCGTTCCTCGCCGAGGTGCCGGTCGCCATCATCGAGGCGGCCCGGGTGGACGGGGCGCCGCTGCCGATGATCCTGGCGCGCGTGGTGGCCCCGATCGCCCTTCCGGGCATCGCGGCGACGTCCCTGATCTGCTTCATCTTCAGTTGGAACGAGCTGCTGTTCGCCCGGGTCCTGACGGGCGTGGTCGCCCAGACCGCCCCCGTGTTCCTGACGAGCTTCATCACCAGCCAGGGCCTGTTCCTGGCCAAGGTGTGCGCCGCGTCGCTCGTCATCTCCCTGCCGGTGCTCGCCGCGGGGTTCGCCGCCCAGGACAAGCTGGTCCAGGGCCTGTCGCTTGGAGCCGTGAAATGAAGGCCGCCGTCATCGAGTCCGTGGGCCGCGCCGTCGTCATGGAGGTCCCCGACCCGACGCCCGGACCCCGCGAGGTCGTCGTCGAGGTCGCGGCCTGCGGCCTGTGCGGCACCGATCTGCACATCCTCCAGGGCGAGTTCGCGCCCAAGCTGCCGATCATCCCCGGCCACGAGTTCGCGGGCGAGGTCGTCGGGATCGGCAGCCAGGTCACCGAGGTCGCGGTCGGCGACCGGGTCGCCGTCGACCCCTCCCTCTACTGCTACGAGTGCCGGTTCTGCCGCGACGGCCACAACAACATGTGCGAGCGGTGGGCCGCGATCGGCGTGACCACGGCGGGCGGTGCCGCCCAGTTCGCGGTGGCCCCCGTGGCCAACTGCGTGAAGCTGCCCGAGCACGTGCGCACCGAGGACGCGGCCCTGATCGAGCCGCTGTCCTGCGCGGTGCGCGGCTACGACATCCTCAACTCCCGCCTCGGCGCCCATGTGCTGATCTACGGCTCGGGCACCATGGGCCTGATGATGACGGAGCTGGCCAAGCGCACCGGCGCCTCCAGCGTGGACGTCGTGGACATCAACCCCGCCCGGCTGGAGACCGCCAAGCAGCTCGGCGTCTCGGGCGCGGCGGCGAGCGCGGACGAGCTGGACCGGCCACAGGGCTGGGAGGTCGTGATCGACGCGACCGGCAACGCGGCGGCGATCCAGGACGGTCTGGGCCGGGTCGCGAAGGCGGGTACGTTCCTGCAGTTCGGCGTGGCCGACTACGCGACGCGGGTCACCATCGACCCGTACCGCATCTACAACCAGGAGATCACCATCACGGGCTCCATGGCCGTGCTGCACAGCTTCGAGCGGGCGGCGGAGCTGTTCGCGAACGGTGTGCTGAACCCGGAGGTGTTCATCAGCGACCGGATCGCGCTGGACAACTACCCGCAGGCGCTGGAGCAGTTCGCGGCGGGCGTCGGCCGCAAGATCGTCGTGGTGCCCTGACCGGGCACCGCCGCCGCCCCCGCCCGACCCGGGGCATCGCCTGGTGCCGTGACCCGAACGGGGGTCGCGGCACCGGGTAAGGGAACGGCAAAGTGATGTCGTTCGTTCATCCGGCATGACCGCTATGACCCCCGGTTCGAACGTCCCGCTGCCGGCCGCCCGTGTCTCCGTGGACGTCGCCGCGCCCGTACGGCTCGACGTGTCGGGCCTGCTGCTCACCGCCGACGGCAAGGTGCGCTCCGACGACGACTTCATCTTCTACAACCAGCCGTCCGGCCCCGGCGTGTCCTACGCCTCCGGCGGAGGCGGGGCGCCTGACTCGATCACGGTGGACACCGCCGCCGTGCCGCCGGACATCGAGAAGATCGTGGTGACCGCGAGCCCGGACGCGGCGGGCCAGACCTTCCAGGGCATCGAGCCGACGGCCACGATCCGCGACGCGGACGGCGGCGCGGTCCTGGCCACCTTCACCCCGCCGCACCTGGGCGGCGAGACCGCACTGGTGGTCGTGGAGGTCTACCGGCGCAACGGCCAGTGGAAGGCCCGCGCGGTCGGCCAGGGCTATGCGAACGGTCTGGCGGGCATCGCCACGGACTTCGGCGTGACAGTGGAGGAGCCGGCCCAGGCGGCGCCCCAGGCCCCCGCTCCCCCACAGCCCGCGGCCCAGCCGGCCGCCGCACCCCCGATGCCGTCCGCTCCCCCGGCCCAGCCCGCTCCGCCCGCTCCCGGCGCGGGCAAGGTCAACCTGGACAAGGGCCGGGTCAGCCTCCGCAAGAACGAGACGGTGTCGCTGGTCAAGGGCGGCACCCCGCTGCTCTCCCGGGTCCAGATGGGCCTCGGCTGGGAGCCCGCCTACCGGGGCAAGGACATCGACCTGGACGCCTCGGTCATCGCCTACGGCCCGCAGCGCAACGCGGTCGACGCCTGCTACTTCGGCAAGCTGTCGATCCTGAACGGCGCGATCAAGCACTCCGGCGACAACCTCACCGGCGAGGGCGGCGGGGACGACGAGGTGATCACGGTCGACCTCGGCCGCATCCCCCAGGAGGTCACCGGTCTGGTCTTCACCGTCAACTCCTTCTCCGGCCAGAAGTTCACCGAGGTCGCCAAGGCGTACTGCCGCCTGATCGACCCGGTGACCGGCGACGAACTCGTCCGCTTCGACCTGACCTCCGCCGAGCCCCAGACCGGCGTCCTCATGGCCAAACTCATCCGCCAGTACTCCGGCGAATGGGACATGACCGCCCTCGGCGACTTCGTGAAGGCCCGCACGGTGAAGAACATGACGGACCCGGGCGCCCGGGCCCTGTGACGGTCCCCGCGCTCAGCACACGCCGGCCGCCGGTCTCCTCCGCCGCCCCTCCGGGGTGAAGCGGAAGGACCGGCGGAACGGCTCGTCGGAGCGGCGGACGGCGAGAAGCGACGGCTGTTCACGCCCGGCGTCCGCCGACGCGCCGTCGTTCCACAGGTCGAAGAGAATCATCGGCCGCGTGAGGTCGGCGCAGAGATGGCCGAGCGTCTTCCCGTACCTCGGGTTGCTCCCTCCGAACAGGACGGAGGGAGCGCCGAACTCGGCGGTGATGTCCGGCCATGTCCGGTCCTCCCGCGCCCACTCCTCGACCCGCCCGGCGAGCGCCTCGTACTCCTCGGACGTGAGCGTGCGGTCCGGCACGAGCCAGCCGCGCCGCCGGGCGAACTCGGCGTACACGGAGGCCGGTCCGCACTCGTAGGAGCGGCCGGGGATCAGGTCGCGGAAGGCACCGGTCACTCCCAGCGGCGACCAGGCCCCCTCCTCCTCCCACCTGCCCCGCAGTTCCTCCCAGGCGCCCGGGTCCCGCTCCACGAAGAGCAGATGCCCGACCAGGGCGCGCAGCGCCGGTTCGCCTCCGTACATCCCGGGGCTGCGGAGCGCCGAGTTGAGCTGCCCGACGAAGTAGGCATGAATTTCTTCGGTGGTCGCGTACGTGGGCGGAAGCGTCATCCGCCCAGTCTTCTACGGCCGCAGCCCCTCCGTCAGCATCGACAGATAGCGGCGGATCTCCCGGCCCTCGCCGTCGGCCAGCTCCGAGGCGGTGGCGACTCCGTGGGCCAGGCGGAGGAGATCGACCGGGGAGAGGTCGGTGCGGAGGGTGCCTTCGGCCTGGGCGGCGGACACCAGGCGGGTCACCGCGCCCTTGACCACGGCGCCGCAGGTGGTCAGCGGGACCGAGGTGCCGTCGGTGACGGCCTTGCCCAGCAGGGACTTCATGCCGCGGACCTGGATCGAGGCGACACAGAGTTCGTAGAGCCACTCCGAGAGGGCCTCGCCCGGGGGCAGGCGTTCGGCGAGGTCGTCGGCACGGGCGCCGAGGGCCTCGATCCGTTCCACGTACGCCGCCTCCAGCAGTGCCTGGCGGGTCGGGAAGTGCCGGTAGAGAGTCCCGGAGCCCACCCCGGCGCGCTTGGCGATGTCGTCGAGCGACGCGTTCTCCCCATGCTCGGCGAACGCCTCGGCAGCCACCTCCAGCAACCGCTCATAGTTCCGTCGAGCGTCCGCCCGCATGGGCCTGACCTGCGCCATCACCTGACTCCTTGCAAACCGGAGACCGTCTCCGTATCTTGTCGAGCACTAAGCGGAGACTGTCCCCGCTTACTGCCGTCGTCCTCCGCGGACAGGACCCTGCCCGTCCTGCCCGGACGCGCCGCCGCGCCCGGGGACCTGGCCCAGAACCGGGAGCGCCCTCATGCCGACCCCGCCCAACCTGTCCAGCACACCCGACGCCGCCACCGCCTTATCCACGACCGAGCGGCCGCCCGGCCTCACCCTCCTCGTCGTCGTCACCGCCTACCTGATGGTCGGTGTGGACTCCACCGTCGTCAACGTCGCACTGCCCGACATCGCCTCGGACCTCCACTTCAGCCGCACCGGACTGTCCTGGGTCCTCAACGCCTACACTCTCGCGTTCGGCGGCCTGCTGCTGCTCGGCGGCCGGACCGGCGACATCGCCGGGCGTCGCCGCACCCTCACCGCGGGCACCCTGCTGTTCGCCCTCTCCTCCCTGCTCGGCGGGCTCGCCCCGGACAGCGGCTGGCTGCTCGCCGCCCGCGCGCTCCAGGGAGTCGGCGCCGCGCTGATCGCACCGAGCACGCTCGCCCTGATCACCACCAACTTTCCCGAGGGGCCGCGCCGCCACCACGCCCTGAGCGTCTACGCCGCGATGGGCGGCGTCGGCGGCTCGCTCGGTCTGCTCCTCGGCGGCGCCCTCACCTCGCTCGCCTCCTGGCGCTGGGCCCTGCTGGTCAACGTGCCCATCGGCCTCGCCGTCGCCTGCGCGCTCCCCCGGTCCGTCACCGAGACCCCACGCCACGCGGGCCGCTTCGATCTGGCCGGGGCACTCACCGGTACGGCCGGGACGACCTCGCTGGTGTACGCGTTCATCCGTGTCTCGGAGGCGAGTTGGAGCGACACCCGCGCCCTGCTCGGCTTCACGGCCGCCGCCGCCCTCCTCACCGGCTTCGCCCTCGTCGAGGCCCGCACGCCCCAACCGGTCCTGCCACTGCGCCTGTTCGCGGACCGCGACCGCGCGGGCGGCTACGCGGGCATCCTGCTGCTCCCGGCGGGGATGTTCGGCGCCTTCTACTTCCTCACCCTGATCTGCCAACAGGTCCTGGACTACAGTCCGTTGCGTACCGGAGTCGCCTTCCTGCCGATGACCCTGGTGATGTTCACGACCGTACGGCTCGTGCCGCGCCTGCTCGCCCGGTTCGGTGCCAAGCCGGTGCTGCTGACCGGGATGACTCTGGTCGCCGTGGCGAGCGTCCTGCTGTGGACCCTGAACCCGGGGGACGGTTACGCCGCCGGACTCCTCGGCCCGCTCCTGCTCCTGGGCCTCGGCGTCGGCCTGAGCTTCATGCCGCTGAACGCCACGATCCTGGCCGCCGTCGCCCCGGCGGACGCGGGCGCGGCGTCCGGACTGCTCCAGACCCTGCAGTGGATCGGCGGCACGCTCGGCCTGTCCGTCCTGGTCACGGTCTACGGAACGGCGACCCGGCACACGACCGGCTCCCCGGACGCCGTCCTGGTGCACGGCGCGGCCCACGCGTTCGGCGCGGGCGCGCTGATCGCGGTGGCGGCGCTGACGACGGCGGCCGTGGTCCTCACCGGGCGGCGGACAGCGGGCCCGGGGAGGACGCCGTGAGCGGCCGCGAACCCGAGGAGAACGCCGTAGGCCCGCTCGGACGGCGGACCGCGGTCACCTCGCTCAAAGCCCCTGCTGCGACCGTGCCTTGAACGCCGCCTTGCGGGCCTCCTTCGCCACCCGCTTGTCCGGGTGGAGCCGGCCCATCGCCTCCAGTACCTCCGGGGTCGCGGGGTGGTCCACGCGCCAGGCGGCGGCGAAGAAGCCGCTGTGCTGGGCGGCCAGTCCCTCGACCAGTGCCTGGAGTTCCTCGGAGTTCCCCTCGGCCTGGAGCTGGGCGGCGACGGTGTCGACGGTCAGCCAGAACACCAGGTCCTCGGTGGGCGGGGGCACATCGGCCGCGCCGCGCTCGCTGAGCCAGACCCGGGCAAGGCCGCCCAGCTCCGGGTCGTCCAGTACCTCGCGCAGGGCGGGGTCCGCCTCCGGACCGACCAGGGACAGCGCCTGCTGGCAGTGCAGCCGCCGCAGCGGGGCCCCCGCGTCGGTGCCCCGCGCGGCCGCGAGCAACTCCCGCGCGGCGGCCAGCGGTTCGCGCTCGGCGAGCCACCGCTCGGTCTCGGCGAGCGCGGCCCGCGGGCCGAACCCGGCGGTGCCGTCGAGCAGCGCGTCGGCGCCCTTGTCCGCGAAGTCGCCGACCGCCGGCGCCTCGAACCCGGCCTCCAGCAGCCGGGCGCGCATCCCGTACACCCCGAGCGGGGTGAGGCGGACCATGCCGTAGCGGGCGATGTCGTCCTCGTCCACGGGCGCGGCGGGCTCGGTGTCGGCATCGCCCAGCAGCGCCTCGTCCATCGGCTCGTACTCCACCACGCCGACCGGCGCGAGCAGCCGGAACTGGTCGTCGAGACGCATCATCGCGTCGGAGACCTGCTCCAGGACGGCGTCGCTGGGGTCCTCCATGTCGCCGGGCACGATCACGGAGGCGGCGAGGGCGGGCAGCGGCACCGGGCTCTCGCCGGGACCGTCCTCGCCGGCGGACAGCAGATAGAGATTGCCGAGGACGTTGTCGAGGAACTCCGCCTCCGCCTCGGGGTCCCAGCCGAGCGACGCGAAGTCGATCTCGCCGCCCTCCTCCAGGGCGTCGACCAGACCGTCGAGGTCGGGCACGCTCGCGTCCGCGAGGACCGTCTCCAGGGCGGCCAGCCAGATGCCGAGCACGTCCTGCGGGGAGCCGGTGAGCAGGGCGAGGCCCTCGCCGGGCGCCACGGTCCCGGCCTCCTCGTCGGTGATCTCGACCAGCCCGGCGTCCACCGCGACCCGCCACGCCCCGGCGGCGTCGGCGGCCGCGTCCTCGTCGTCCAGCCCGAGCAGCGCGGCGGCGGCCGGGAGCTGCTCCTCGACCAGGCTGCCGCCCGCGTCCACCCGGGTCTCGGGACCGGCCCAGCGGGCGAGACGGGCGGCGCGGGAGAGCAGCGGGGTGGACAGCGCGGCGCGCGCCAGCTCCGCTTCGGGGCGCAGCCGCACGGGCGGCAGGGGTGCGCTGTCTGACATCGGCTGGTTCTCCTCGGACCGTGAACGGGCTCGACCGCTCAGCCTAGACGGGTTTCCTCCACGGTCCCCCAGTTCATCCGTGCGTCATCACCCGTCCATGGCGTGAACCTTGACAACTCCCGCCGTCAGGCAGGAGATTGACGCGCGTAGAAGTCGGGGGGACTCCTGTTCGCTCGGTTCTGCGCGCGTCACGGAGGGCCACCGGCCCGACACGCAACCGTATTTCCACCCTCGTTCCGGCGTTCTCGTACGTCCCCGGAGGCATCCCTTGCCGAGCAGGTCTTCCGCGCGTCTCGCCGCGCTCACCGTCGCCGCCGTGTGCAGCGCGACGTCCGTCGTCGTCCTCACCTCGCCCGCGCACGCGGACGCGGTGCGCGTCCACGACATCCAGGGCACCACCCGTATCTCGCCGTACGCCGGCCAGAAGGTCGCGGACGTGCCGGGCATCGTCACGGCCGTGCGGGGCTACGGCTCGTCCAAGGGCTTCTGGCTCCAGGACCCGACGCCGGACGACAACCCGGCCACCAGTGAGGGCGTGTTCGTCTTCACCAGCTCCGCGCCGAAGGCCGCCGTCGGCGACTCGGTGACGGTCTCGGGCACGGTGTCCGAGTACGTGCCGGGCGGCACCGCCTCGGGCAACCAGTCGCTGACCGAGATCACCAAGCCGGTCGTCACGACGGTCTCCACCGGCAACCCGGTCCCGGCCCCGGTCGTCATCGGCAAGCACTCGGTGCCGGACAGCTACACCCCCGCCGGGGACGCGAACGGCTCCGTCAACAGCGAGCAGCTCGACCCCTCGACCTACGCCCTGGACTACTACGAGTCCCTGGAGGGCATGAACGTCCAGGTCGCGAACACCCGTGTGGTAACCGGCACCGACCCCTACAGCGAGCTGTGGGTCACCGTGAAGCCCGGTGAGCACCGCACCCGGCGCGGCGGCACCCTCTACGGCTCGTACGACGCGCAGAACACCGGCCGTCTCCAGATCCAGTCGCTCGGCGCGACCGCCGACTTCCCGCAGGCGAACGTCGGCGACACCCTTCAGGGCGCCACGACCGGCCCGCTGGACTTCAACCAGTACGGCGGCTACACCCTCGTCGCGAGCAGCCTCGGCACGCTTGAGAGCGGCGGCCTGGAGCGGGAGACGACGCGCAGGCAGTCCGCGGGGCAGCTCGCGGTGGCGACGTACAACGTCGAGAACCTGGACCCCTCCGACAACACCTTCGCGCAGCACGCGTCCGCGATCGTGAACAACCTGCGTTCGCCCGACGTCGTGTCCCTGGAGGAGATCCAGGACGACAACGGCGCCACCGACGACGGCACGGTGTCGGCGGGCGTGACCGTGAACAAGCTCATCGACGCGATCGTCGCGGCGGGCGGCCCGCGCTACGACTGGCGCTCGATCGACCCCGTCAACGACCAGGACGGCGGCGAGCCCGGTGGCAACATCCGCCAGGTGTTCCTGTTCAACCCGGAGCGGGTGTCCTTCGTCGACCGCGCGGGCGGCGACTCCACGACCGCTGTCGGCGTGACCAAGGACCACGGCAAGGCGCATCTGACCGCCTCGCCCGGCCGGATCGCCCCGTCCGACGCGGCCTGGAAGTCGAGCCGCAAGCCGCTGGCGGGCGAGTTCGTCTTCCGGGGCAGGACGGTCTTCGTCATCGCCAACCACCTCAACTCCAAGGGCGGGGACCAGCCGCTGACCGCGCAGTACCAGCCGCCGACGCGCAGCTCGGAGACGCAGCGGCACGCGCAGGCGACCCTGGTGAACGGTTTCGTCAAGGACATCCTGTCCGTCCAGAAGGACGCGAACGTCGTCGCGCTCGGCGACATGAACGACTTCGAGTTCTCCGACACCGCCAAGATCCTGGAGGGCGACGGCGAACTCTGGTCGGCGATCAAGTCGCTGCCCAAGAAGGAGCGTTACACCTACGACTACCAGGGCAACGCGCAGGTCCTGGACCAGATCCTGATCAGCCCGGAAATCAGGCGGGAGGGCTCCTTCGCGTACGACAGCGTGCACATCAACTCGGAGTTCCACGACCAGATCAGCGACCACGACCCGCAGGTGCTGCGCTTCCGCCCGTAACCCTTCAGGGTTGCTTAGCGATACCTGGCAGCAGATTTAAGTGGAGCTTTACGGTCGAGGGTGCCGAGACTACGTCCATGACGCCTCGCACCGCACCCTTCGGCCGTACGCTCTGCGCGATGGTCACCCCGTTCACGCCGGCCGGCGCGCTCGACGTGGACGGGGCGGCCCGCCTCGCCGCCCATCTGGTGGCGGAGGGCTGTGACGGCCTGGTCCTGAACGGCACCACGGGGGAGTCCCCCACGACCACGGACACGGAGAAGGCCGAGCTGATCGCGGCGGTCCGCGCGGCGGTGGGCGCCGGGGTCTCCCTGGTCGCAGGCGTGGGCACGGCGGACACCCCCCACACGATCGAACTGACCCGAGCGGCCGAAAAGGCTGGCGCCGACGGCGCGTTGGTGGTCACGCCGTACTACAGCAAGCCGCCGCAGGCATCGGTCGAGTCCCACTTCCGCCGGATCGCGGACGCGACCGGACTCCCCCTGATGCTCTACGACATCCCCGGCCGCACCGGCACCCGCATCGAACCCGCGACGATGATCCGCCTCGCCGCCCACCCCCGCATCGTGGCCGTCAAGGACTGCTCCTACGACTTCCTCGGCGCCCAAAAGGTGCTGGCCACGACCGACTTGGCCTACTACGCGGGCTGCGACGAACACATCCTCGCCCTGTACGCCGTGGGCGCGGCGGGGTGCGTGAGCACCGTCGCGAACGCCGTACCGCGCCAAGTCGCCGCCATCCTGGACGCGTTCGACTCGGGCGACACGGCGCGCGCGACCGAACTCCAGCTCCGCGCGACCCCGTTCATCGAGACGATGATGAACGCCGGCCTGCCCGGCACGGTCACGACGAAAGCCCTCCTCGCCGAACTCGGCCTCCCCGCGGGCCCGGTACGCGCCCCGCTGCTGCCCGCCGACCGCGAGACGGTCGAGGGGCTGCGCGCGGAGTACGAACGGGTCGCGGGGCCGGCGTGATCAGCGGTCGGCGAAGACGGGCATCCAACGCCCCGCCGCCGCGGCGTTCCCCGTGCGGAAACCGCTCAGCGGTACGACCTTGTCGCTGCCGATCGTGACGAGCACGAGCCGGTTGTGGAACTCGCCCCCCTTGCCGCCCGTGTCCCAGGCGACCAGCGTGTTGTCGTCGGCCCAGGAGAGCAGCTGCTGACCGTGCACCTCGGTGATGTGCCGGCCGGTGCGGGGATCGAGGATCCAGGAGGAGGTCTTCATCCGCTCGCCCGCGAAGTCCCCGGCGACGCGCTTGCCGTCGGGCGAGAGACCCGCGGCGACGAACCAGTCCACCTGCCCTTCCCCCGACGGCGCTTCGACCTCGTTTCCCTGCCGGTCGAAGTACTGGTGGCCGGACGGGGTGTCCGCGCCGCTCCAGACGAACCGTCCGTCACGGCTGAAGGCGAAGTCCTGGCGGCTGTTGAGGTTGGTCACGTCCCCGCCGACCTCGGCCCAGGAACTGCTGCCCGAGGCCACGTCGACGACGAGGAAGCCATTGCGGTCCGCCGCCCGGGGGTCCGTCTGCCAATCCGGGACACCTTCGATCTTGTACCGCTCGTCGGGGTTGCCGCCGTAGGCCGTCGCGACGATCTTGGTGCCGTCCCGCGAGAAGGCGAGCCCCCCGACCGGATGGTCGACGGAGATCCACCGCTTGATCTGCCCGGACGCGAGGTCGAGCAGGCCGATCCGGTGGGTGGGCAGGCCCTGTTCGAGGACGGCGGCGGTCCGCAGCCCGGGGGCGACGGCGACCCAGGACCACTTGGCCGTCCTCTCGTACGTCCGCGTCTTCGGGTTCAGCAGCCAGTAGGTGCGCGTGGCCACGGCCCGGTCGGCACCGTGTTTCACGGTCTTCAGGGTGTAGTACGCGGCCAGCGCCGTCCGCCCGGCGGCGATCATGTCGCGGGGTGGCGACTGGTCGGGGTGGGCCGTGACGCCGCCCCCCTCGGGCCCGACCACGCTCGCGGGCAGCACCTCGGTCCACCTCGAATCCACCAGCGGTACCGCGACCGCGATCGCCACCGCGGCGGCGACGGCCGCGAGCCTGCGAGTGCGGCGGCGACGGCGGACGGCCAGCACGCGATCGGCGAACCCGGGCGGTGCCGCCTGCTGTTCACCTGCCTGTTCCCGCAGGGTGTCGCGCACGAATTCGTCGACGTTCACGGACGCACCTCCACGGGCGAGAAGTCACGGGACGGCTGCTGTTCGGCCGCCGCCGGGCCCAGGGCGGCCAACTCGGGTGCGAGAGCGCGCAGTCGGGCCAGGGAGCGGTGGGTGGTGGACCGTACGGTGCCGACGGAGCAGCCGAGGAGGCGGGCCACGTCGGCCTCCTGGAGGTCCTCGTAGTACCGCAGCACCAGCATGGTGCGCTGACGTGCCGTCAGTCTGGCGAGCGCGGCGCGCAGCACGAGACGCAGTTCGGCGGCGGACGAGGCGGCGTCCGGGGCGGCGTGGCTCTCCGGCGGTTCGGCGACGCTGAGTTCGCGCCGTCGCCACTTCAGGCGCCAGCGGCCTATCTGCTGCCGGTACAGGATCTGCCGTACGTACGGCTCGGGTTCGTCGATCCGGTGCCAGTGTCCGGCCGCCTTGACGAGCGCGTTCTGCAACAGGTCCTCGGCCGCGTGCCGGTCGCCGCCGGCCAGCAGCACGGCCGTCCTCAGCAGGGCGGACGACCTGCTCGCCACGAATTCCCGGAAGCTCTCCTGGCTTTCGGCATCCATCGTCACCTTCTCTTTCCCCGGACCGATCCTGTGCCCGGCCCCTGCACCCCCTGTGACGCGCGGGTCCGCCCCGCTATGCCGGTGAGCACGAAGAAGAAGTCTTTCCCGCGACACACCCGAGCGCCCTCCCGGCCGGCCCCCGGAGGGGCGGTGGAAGGGCGCTCGGTGAAGGGACGGCGGCAGCCGGTCAGTTGTGGCTGTGCAGCACGTCGTTCAGGCCGCCCCACACCGCGTTGTTCGGGCGGGCCTCGACGGCGCCGGTGACCGAGTTGCGGCGGAAGAGGATGTTGGAGGCGCCGGAGAGTTCGCGGGCCTTGACGATCTGGCCGTCGGGGAGGGTGACGCGGGTGCCCGCGGTGACGTAGAGGCCGGCCTCGACCACGCACTCGTCGCCCAGCGCGATGCCGACGCCCGCCTCGGCGCCGACCAGGCAGCGCTCGCCGATGGTGATGATGACGTTGCCGCCGCCGGAGAGGGTGCCCATGGTGGAGGCGCCGCCGCCGATGTCGGAGCCGTCGCCCACGACGACGCCCGCGGAGATACGGCCCTCGACCATGGAGGTGCCGAGCGTGCCCGCGTTGAAGTTGACGAAGCCCTCGTGCATGACCGTGGTGCCCTCGGCCAGGTGCGCGCCGAGGCGGACGCGGTCGGCGTCGGCGATGCGCACGCCCTTGGGGGCGACGTAGTCCGTCATGCGCGGGAACTTGTCGATCGAGGTGACCTGGAGGTGCAGGCCCTCGGCGCGGGCGTTCAGCCGTACCGTCTCGATGGCGTCCACGGCGACCGGGCCGAGCGAGGTCCAGGCGACGTTGGCGAGGTGGCCGAAGATGCCGTCCAGGCTCACGCCGTGCGGCTTGACCAGACGGTGGGAGAGCAGGTGGAGGCGCAGATAGGCGTCGTGCGCGTCGACCGGCTTCTCGTCCAGCGAGCCGATGACCGTGCGCACCGCGACCACGTCGACACCCCGGCGGGCGTCCGGGCCGAGCGCGGCGACGACCTTGTCGCCGAGGTACTCGGCGGCCCGGTCGGCCGACAGCCGCTCGGTGCCGGACGGGCCCGGCTCCGCGACCAGCTCGGGGGCCGGGAACCAGGTGTCGAGGACGGTGCCGTCGGCGGCGATGGTGGCGAGACCGGCGGCGACGGCGCCGGTGGTACGGGAAGCGGTGTCGGTCATACGTGCAAACCTAACGTGGGGTGGGGGCAGGTACGCACCCGCGCGCGCTCGCGCCGGGTGTGCGAAGGCGGCGGCACCCGAAGGCGCCGCCGCCTCGCTCACAAAGAGCCCGAGGGGACCTCAGACGTTGAACCCGAGGGCCCGCAACTGCTCGCGGCCCTCCTCGGTGATCTTGTCGGGGCCCCACGGCGGCATCCAGACCCAGTTGATGCGCAGCTCGTTGACCAGGCCGTCCGTGGCGGACTTGGCCTGCTCCTCGATGACGTCCGTGAGCGGGCAGGCCGCGGAGGTCAGGGTCATGTCCAGCGTCGCGACATTGGAGTCGTCGATGTGGATGCCGTAGATCAGGCCGAGGTTGACGACGTCGATGCCCAGCTCGGGGTCGACGACGTCGTACAGGGCTTCGCGGAGTTCTTCCTCCGAGGCCGGCTTCATCTCAGCGGTGTCGGTCATGCCGTCTTCCTTTCGGCTTCGGCGCCACCCAGCGCCTGGGCCGTGGCGTCCTTCCACGCCATCCAGCTCAGGAGGGCGCACTTGACGCGGGCCGGGTACTTGGAGACACCGGCGAACGCGACCGCGTCCTCCAGCACCTCCTCCATCGCGTCGTCGGGCTCGATCCGGCCCTTGGACTGCATCAGCTCCAGGAAGGTCTCCTGGATCTTCTGCGCCTCGGGCAGGTCCTTGCCCACCAGCAGTTCGTTGAGCACGGAGGCGGATGCCTGGCTGATGGAACAGCCCTGCCCCTCGTACGACACGTCGGCGATCCGGCCGCCGTCGTACTTCACCCGGAGGGTGATCTCGTCGCCGCAGGTCGGGTTCACATGGTGCACCTCGGCGTCGCCGTCCCTGAGGCCACGCCCGTGCGGATTCTTGTAGTGGTCCAGGATGACTTCCTGGTACATGGAGTCCAGCTTCATGCGATCGCTCGTCCCGTCAGCCGAAGAAGTTCCGTACGTGCTCCAGCCCCTCGACCAGTGCGTCGATCTCGGCGGGCGTGGAGTACAGGTAGAACGACGCCCGGGTGGTCGCCGGAATTCCGTACCGCAGGCAGACCGGCCGCGCGCAGTGGTGGCCGACGCGCACGGCGATGCCCTGCTCGTCGAGGACCTGGCCCACGTCGTGCGGGTGGATGTCGCCGAGCGTGAAGGAGATCGCCGCGCCCCGGTCCTCGGCCGTGGAGGGGCCGATGATGCGCAGGTCGGGGACCTCGCCCAGCCGCTTCACCGCGTACTCGGTGAGGGCGTGCTCGTGGGCGAGGATCTTGTCCATGCCGATCGAGTCGAGGTAGTCGATCGCGGCACCGAGACCGACCGCCTGGGCGATCGGCGGGGTGCCCGCCTCGAACTTGTGCGGCGCCGGGGCGTAGGTCGAGGAGTGCATCGAGACGGTCTCGATCATCTCGCCGCCGCCCAGGAACGGGGGCAGGTCCTCCAGGAGCTCCTGGCGGCCCCAGAGCACGCCGATGCCGGTCGGACCGCACATCTTGTGGCCGGTGAAGGCCACGAAGTCGGCGCCGAGCGCCTGGACGTCCAGCGGCATGTGCGGCGCGGCCTGCGAGGCGTCGACGCAGACCAGCGCGCCGACCTCCTGGGCGCGGCGCACGATCGCCTCGACCGGGTTGACCGTGCCCAGGATGTTGGAGACCAGCACGAAGGAGACGATCTTCGTCTTCTCGGTGATGATCTCGTCGATGTTGGACAGGTCGAGACGGCCGTCGTCGGTGAGGCCGAACCACTTCAGCTTCGCGCCCGTGCGCTGCGCGAGCAGCTGCCACGGCACGATGTTGGAGTGGTGCTCCATCTCCGTGATGACGATCTCGGTCTCGTGGTCGACCCGGTAGGGCTCGTCGGCCCAGCCGAGCATGTTGGCCACGAGGTTGAGGGACTCGGAGGCGTTCTTGGTGAAGATCACCTCGTCGCGGCTGGGCGCGTTGATGAACGACGCGACCTTGTCCCGCGCGCCCTCGTACAGCGCCGTGGCCTCCTCGGCGAGCACGTGCACGCCGCGGTGGACGTTGGCGTTGTACCGCTCGTAGTACTCGCTCAAGGCGTCCAGCACCTGGCGCGGCTTCTGCGAGGTCGCCGCGTTGTCCAGGTATACGAGCTTCTTCCCGTCGTGGACCTGGCGGTCCAGGATGGGGAAGTCCTTGCGGATCGCCTCTGTGTCGAGGAGGCCCGGCATCTGTGTCACGCGGTTACGCCGCCCTTCGTGTAAGCCTCGTAGCCCTCGTTCTCCAGCTTGTCGGCCAGCTCCGGACCGCCGGACTCGACGATGCGGCCGCCGGCGAAGACGTGGACGAAGTCGGGCTTGATGTACCGCAGGATGCGCGTGTAGTGCGTGATCAGCAGGGTGCCGGTCTCGCCCGTCTCGCGGACGCGGTTGACGCCCTCGGAGACGATGCGCAGTGCGTCCACGTCGAGGCCGGAGTCGGTCTCGTCCAGGATCGCGATGTGCGGCTTGAGCAGTTCGAGCTGGAGGATCTCGTGGCGCTTCTTCTCACCGCCGGAGAAGCCCTCGTTGACGTTGCGCTCGGCGAAGGAGGAGTCCATGTGGAGGCGCTCCATGGTCTCCTTGACCTCCTTCACCCAGGTGCGCAGCTTGGGGGCCTCGCCGCGGATGGCGGTGGCGGAGGTGCGCAGGAAGTTGGAGACGGAGACACCGGGGACCTCGACCGGGTACTGCATGGCGAGGAAGAGGCCGGCGCGGGCGCGCTCGTCGACGGACATCGCGAGGACGTCCTCGCCGTCGAGGGTGACGGTGCCGCCGGTGATCGTGTACTTCGGGTGACCCGCGAGCGAGTAGGCGAGGGTCGACTTGCCGGAGCCGTTGGGGCCCATGATGGCGTGCGTCTCGCCCTGCTTCACGGTGAGGTCGACGCCCTTGAGGATCTCCTTCGTGGCGTTGTCGGCCTCGACGGTGACGTGCAGGTCTCGGATTTCAAGCGTTGCCATGGATGCCTCAGGACTCCTGGGAGAGGGAGACGAGCACGTCGTCCCCTTCGATCTTTACGGGGTAAACGGGGACGGGGCGCGTCGCGGGCGGGCCGGACGGCTTGCCGGTGCGGAGGTCGAAGCACGAGCCGTGCAGCCAGCACTCGATCTGGCCGTCCTCCACCTCGCCCTCGGAGAGGGAGACGTTCGCGTGCGAGCAGATGTCGTAGATCGCGTACACCTCGCCCTCGGTCTTCACGACCGAGACCGGCGTGCCGTCGAGCTCCACCCGCTTGGGGGTGTCCTCCGACAGCTCGCTCAGCCCGCAGGCGCGTACGAAGCTGCTGGTGGTCATCCGACCGACGCCTCCAGCTCCTCCTCGATCTTGGCGAGCAGGCGCTCCTCGATGTCGGTGACACCGATCTGCTGGACCAGCTCGGCGAAGAAGCCGCGGACCACGAGACGGCGGGCCTCGTGCTCCGGGATGCCGCGGGCCATCAGGTAGAAGAGCTGCTCGTCGTCGAAGCGGCCGGTGGCGGAGGCGTGACCGGCGCCGACGATCTCGCCGGTCTCGATCTCCAGGTTCGGCACCGAGTCGACACGCGAGCCGTCGGTGAGGACGAGGTTGCGGTTCATCTCGTAGGTGTCCGTGCCCTCGGCCTTGGCCTCGATGAGCACGTCACCGATCCACACGGCGTGCGCGTTGTCGCCCTGGAGCGCGCCCTTGTAGACGACGTTGGACTTGCAGTGCGGGGTGTTGTGGGTGACCAGGAGGCGGTGCTCCTGGTGCTGGCCCGCGTCGGTGAAGTACAGGCCGAACAGCTCGGCCTCGCCGCCGGGGCCCGTGTACTCGACGCGCGGGTGCAGGCGGACCACGTCGCCGCCGAAGGTGACGACCACGGACTTGAAGGAGGCGTCCCGGCCGATCAGCGCGTTGTGCTGGGCGACGTGCACGGCCTTGTCGTCCCAGTCCTGGACGGAGACGACGGTCAGCTTGGCGCCGTCACCGAGGACGTAGTCCACGTTGGCGGCGAGCACCGCGTCACCGGTGTGGTCGATGACCACGACGGCCTCGGCGAAGGCACCCAGCTCGATCACCTGGTGGCCGAAGGCGGTCCCGCCCTCGCCGTGCACCGCGATGCGGATCGGCTCGGTGAGGACGGTGTCCTTCGGGACGGTCACCACGCCGGCCTGCTCGAAGGCGGAGAACGCCTGGGCGGCGACGCGGTCCACGGGGGTGCCCGCCTTGCCGATCCGGGCGTCGTCGCGGCCGACGGTCTCGACGATGACGCCCTCGGGCGCCTCGACGGCGACCTTCACGCCCTCGCCGGTGGCGACGGCGGTGCCGTCGTGCAGACCGCGCAGGCGCTCCAGCGGGGTGAACCGCCACTCCTCCTCGCGGCCGTGCGGGACGGGGAAGTCCGTCACGTCGAAGGAGGGGGGCGCGCTCATGCGCGAGACGACGGTCGACTCCGCGGCGACCGCGATCGAGCCGGCGGTGGTGGAGCCCACCGGCGGGGGTCCCCCCGCTCGTTCGGAGCCGAGAGTGGGGGAGTTCTGAGCCTCAGCCATGGCTGTCGTAGTGCTCGCTTTCCTTTGCGTAGGGGGCCGGACGGGGTGCGGGTCGGCGGGTCAGCCGACCGCGCCCTCCATCTGCAGCTCGATCAGCCGGTTGAGCTCCAGCGCGTACTCCATCGGCAGCTCCTTGGCGATGGGCTCGACGAAGCCGCGCACGATCATCGCCATCGCCTCGAACTCGGAGAGACCGCGGCTCATCAGGTAGAAGAGCTGGTCCTCGGAGACCTTGGAGACGGTGGCCTCGTGGCCCATGGACACGTCGTCCTCGCGGACGTCCACGTAGGGGTAGGTGTCCGAACGGGAGATGGTGTCGACCAGCAGCGCATCGCACAGCACGTTGGACTTCGCTCCGGCCGCGCCCTCGCCGATCTCGATGAGACCGCGGTAGGAGGTACGGCCGCCGCCGCGCGCCACCGACTTGGAGACGATGTTGGACGACGTGTTCGGCGCCATGTGGACCATCTTGGCGCCGGCGTCCTGGTGCTGGCCCTCACCCGCGAAGGCGATGGAGAGGGTCTCGCCCTTGGCGTGCTCGCCCATCAGGTAGACGGCCGGGTACTTCATCGTCACCTTGGAGCCGATGTTGCCGTCGATCCACTCCATGGTCGCGCCCTCGTACGCCACGGCGCGCTTGGTGACCAGGTTGTAGACGTTGTTCGACCAGTTCTGGATGGTCGTGTAGCGGCAGCGGGCGTTCTTCTTGACGATGATCTCGACGACCGCGCTGTGCAGCGAGTCCGACTTGTAGATCGGGGCCGTACAGCCCTCGACGTAGTGCACGTAGGCACCCTCGTCGACGATGATCAGGGTCCGCTCGAACTGGCCCATGTTCTCCGTGTTGATACGGAAGTAGGCCTGGAGCGGGATCTCCACGTGCACGCCCTTCGGCACGTAGATGAAGGAGCCGCCGGACCACACGGCCGTGTTCAGCGAGGCGAACTTGTTGTCACCGACCGGGATGACCGTGCCGAAGTACTCCTTGAACAGCTCGGGGTGCTCACGGAGCGCGGTGTCGGTGTCCAGGAAGATGACGCCCTGCTCCTCCAGGTCCTCGCGGATCTGGTGGTAGACGACCTCCGACTCGTACTGCGCGGCGACACCGGCGACCAGGCGCTGCTTCTCCGCCTCCGGGATGCCGAGCTTGTCGTAGGTGTTCTTGATGTCCTCGGGCAGGTCCTCCCAGGACTCCGCCTGCTTCTCCGTGGAGCGCACGAAGTACTTGATGTTGTCGAAGTCGATGCCCGAGAGGTCCGAGCCCCAGTTGGGCATGGGCTTCTTCTCGAACAGCTTCAGGCCCTTGAGCCGCAGCTTCGTCATCCACTCCGGCTCGGACTTCTTGTCCGAGATGTCACGGACGACGGCCTCGTTCAGGCCACGCTTCGCTGCGGCACCGGCCACGTCGGAGTCGGCCCAGCCGTATTCGTACTTGCCCAGACCCTCGAGTTCGGGGTGGGCAGTCTCCGTGGGGAGAGTCATGCGGGGTTCCTCCCGGCCGTGCTTGCAGGTGCGTCGGTGATGGTCTTGGGGATGAACGTCGTGCAGACGCCGTCGCCGTGCGCGATGGTCGCCAGCCGCTGGACGTGGGTCCCCAGCAGTTCGGCGAAGAACTCCGTCTCCGCCTCGCAGAGCTGGGGGAAGCGTTCGGCGACGTGGGCGACCGGGCAGTGGTGCTGACAGAGCTGCTCGCCGACCGGTGCGCTGCGCGCTGTAGCAGCGTACCCGTCCGCGGTCAAGGCCTTGGCCAGGGCTTCGGCGCGGTGCTCGGGGGCGACGCCCTCGACGGCCTTGCGGTAGCCGTCCGCCTGGGCGGCGATCCGGGCGCGGGCGAAGGCGGCGACCGCCTCGTCCCCGCCCTCGCGCTCGGCGATCCAGCGCAGGGCGTCCACGGCGAGCTGGTCGTAGGACTGGTCGAAGGCGTCCCGGCCGCAGGGGGTCAGGGCGAACACCTTGGCGGGTCGGCCGCGGGTACGGGCTCCGTACACCCGCTGCTCGCGTGCCTCCACGACGTCGTCGGCGGCCAGCGCGTCGAGGTGCCGGCGTACGGCGGCCTGGGTCAGACCCAGCCGCCCGGCCAGCTCGGCGACGGTGGACGGGCCGTGATCCAGGATGGACCGCGCGACCCGGTTGCGCGTCGAACGCTCACCGGTCGCTAGCTCCTCCTGCGGGGTACCCACCGGGGTCTCCCGAGCCTCGCCGACGTTTTTCACAACGCCATTGTTGCGTAATTCTTCGGAGCCTGACAAGCCGGGCCCCGCCGGGCGGACGGTGCCCTGCGTCACTTAGGCCCACCTAACCTGACCTGCGGAAACGATCTCCGGATCACCATCGGCGACCCCCTCACCAGGCAAAAGCGGTGGCCCCGCCCGACCCCGGCGGGCACACTCCAGCCATGCCCGCGCCCGCTCCGAACGGCCCCCTGATCACCCGCGACACGATCTCCGCGCGGCTGCGCGAGATGGGTGTCGCGCCTGGTGAGACCCTCCTCGTCCACTCCTCGCTGAGTTCCCTCGGCTGGGTGAACGGCGGCGCCGTCGCCGTCGTCCAGGGACTCCTCGACGCCCTCGGCCCGACCGGCACGCTGACGGTCCCCACGCACTCGACCGATCTGTCCGACCCGGCGCGCTGGCGCAATCCCCCGGTGCCCGAGGAGTGGTGGGACGACATCCGCTCGACGATGCCCGCCTACGACCCCCGGATCACACCCACACTGGGCATGGGGGCGATCCCGGAGACCGTCCGCACCTGGCCCGGAGCCCGGCGCAGCGCTCACGCCCACACCTCGTTCGCCGCGCTCGGACCGCGCGCCGCCGAGATCACCGAAGGCCACGCACCCGACTGCCGGCTGGGCGAGCACAGCCCGCTGGCCAGGCTGGAGCGGGCCGGGGCGCGGGTCCTGCTGCTCGGTGTGGGATACGGCTCCTGCACCGCCTTCCACCTCGCCGAGTACCGCGTACCGTCCCCGTCCGAGCGCATCGGCCGGCCCGCGCCCGGCGGCGGCTGGGAAGAGGCGACGGACGTGTCCGTCGACTCGGAACGGTTCGACGAGCTGGGCCACGACTTCGAGCGGGACCGCCCTGTCGTGCGCGAGCGGATCGGCACCGCCGACGTCCGGCTCTTCCCGCTGGCGGACGCCGTGTCGTACGCCGAGCGCTGGCTCCCGGTGCACCGGCCCCGGGAGGAGGAGTTCTCCGACCCCCGCGCCTGAGCGCCCGCGCGGCTCCCTAGACTCTTGGGTCATGCGAAGTGAGCCCGTGGTCCAGGTACAGGCCCTGGTGAAGCGTTACGGCCCCAAGACCGCGGTGAACGGCCTCGACCTGGAGGCGCGGGCGGGGGTGACCGCCGTACTCGGTCCCAACGGGGCCGGCAAGACGACCACCGTCGAGACCTGCGAGGGGTACCGGAAGCCGGACTCCGGCACGGTGCGCGTCCTGGGGCTCGACCCCGTGAAGCAGTCCGCCGAGCTGCGGCCCCGGATCGGGGTGATGCTCCAGTCCGGCGGCGTCTACTCCGGCGCCCGCGCGGACGAGATGCTCCGCCATGTCGCCAGGCTGCACGCCCACCCGCTGGACGTGGACGCGCTGATCGAACGCCTCGGGCTCGGCTCCTGCGGGCGGACGAGCTACCGGCGGCTGTCCGGCGGCCAGCAGCAGCGGCTCGCGCTCGCCATGGCCGTCGTCGGCCGCCCCGAGCTGGTGTTCCTGGACGAGCCCACCGCCGGGCTCGACCCGCAGGCCCGCCGCGCCACCTGGGACCTGGTGCGCGCCCTGCGCACCGACGGCGTCTCGGTCATCCTCACCACCCACCACATGGACGAGGCCGAACAGCTCGCCGACGACGTCGCGATCATCGACGGCGGCCGGGTCATCGCCCAGGGCTCCCCCGAGGAGCTGTGCCGCGGCGGCGCCGAGAACACCCTGCGCTTCACCGGCCGTCCCGGACTCGACCTCGCCGCACTGCTCAAGGCGCTTCCCGCCGACTGCACGGCCGCCGAGCTGACCCCGGGCTCCTACCGGGTGACCGGCAAGATAGACCCCCAGCTGCTCGCCACGGTCACCTCGTGGTGCGCGCAGCACGGGGTGATGCCGGACCGGATCTCGGTCGAGCGGCACACCCTGGAAGACGTATTCCTCGAGCTGACCGGCAAGGAGCTGCGCTCGTGACCACCCCCGCGGACACGACCGCCCCGGGCACCACCCCCTCGGGCGCCTACGCCCCGAAGCCCGGAGCCGCCCCGCTCCCCCGCATGATCACCGCTCAGGCCGCGCTGGAGACGCGGATGCTGCTGCGCAACGGCGAGCAGCTGCTGCTGACCGTGGTCATCCCGACCCTGCTGCTCGTGCTCTTCAGCCTGGTCGACATCACGGACACCGGTCCCGGCAAGGCCGTGGACTTCCTGGCCCCGGGCGTTCTGGCCCTGGCCGTCATGTCGACGGCGTTCACCGGCCAGGCCATCGCCACCGGCTTCGAGCGCCGCTACGGCGTCCTGAAGCGGCTCGCCGCCTCGCCGCTGCCGCGCTGGGCCCTGATGACCGCGAAGACCGCCTCCGTGCTGGTCACCGAGGTGCTCCAGGTGATCCTGCTGACGGTCATCGCGTTCGCGCTGGGCTGGTCCCCGCACGGCAACCCGGCCGCGGTCCTGCTTCTGCTGGTCCTCGGTACGGCCGCCTTCTCCGGGCTCGGGCTGCTGATGGCGGGCACGCTCAAGGCGGAGGCCACGCTCGCCGCCGCCAACCTCGTCTTCCTGCTGCTGCTCGTGGGCGGCGGGGTGATCGTGCCGCTGGAGAAGTTCGGCTCCGCCGGACAGCACGTGCTCGGCCTGCTGCCGATCTCCGCGCTCTCCGGCGGTCTGCGCGACGTCCTCCAACACGGCGCCGGGACGCCCTGGGGCGACCTGGCGATGCTCGCGGTGTGGGCGGTCGTGGGGCTCGCGGCGGCGGGGAAGTTCTTCCGCTGGGAGTAGACGGCTGGAGGCGGGCAGCGCGGCGCTTGACCCGCGCACGGCGCTGACCTCGGGAAACCGGCGTAGCCCAGACCCTAGTGAAAGCGTGCACAAGCGGGCATCTACTATTACGCGCGTGCCAAAGCTGACCCCCGCCGACACCGCAGCGGCCCTGCGCAACCCGCTCGCCTTCATCGCCGAGCGCTGGACCCCGGACCCCCGTACGGTCCGCCGGGCCGCGCTCGCCGCACTCGTGATGGCGGTGGTCATCGTGGTCACCGGCGGCGCGGTGCGGCTGACCAGCTCGGGCCTCGGCTGCCCGACCTGGCCCACCTGCACCGCCGACTCGCTGACCACGACCCGCGCGATGGGCTTCCACGGCGCGATCGAGTTCGGCAACCGGATGCTGACGTACGTGCTGTGCGCCGCCATCGGCTGGGCGATCATCGCCGCGCGCTCCGCGAAGCCCTGGCGGCGGAGCCTGACCCGGCTCGGCTGGGCCCAGTTCTGGGTGGTCATGGGCAACGCGGTGCTCGGCGGCATCGTGGTGCTGGTCGGTCTGAACCCCTACACCGTCGCCGCGCACTTCCTGCTCACCACCGCGCTGATCACGGTCGCGACCGTGATGTGGCAGCGCACCCGGGAGGGCGACGGCGAGGCGCGTCCGCTGGTCGGCGGGGCGGTACGGCAGCTCGTGTGGTTCCTGGTCGCCGCGTCCGCGCTGCTCGTCGTGGCCGGCACGGTGGTGACCGGCGCGGGTCCGCACGCGGGTGACTCCAGCGAGGTCGAGCGCATCCCGGTCGACTGGGAGACGGTCGCCAAGCTGCACGCGGTGCTCGCCTGGATCGTGGTCACGCTGACCTTCGCCCTGTGGTTCGTCCTCAAGGCGGTCGACGCCCCGAAGGCCCCGCTGCACCGCACCCGCGAGCTGTTCGTCGTGCTTCTCGCGCAGGGTGTCATCGGCTACGTCCAGTACTTCACGCACCTGCCCGAGGCCCTGGTCGCCCTGCACATGCTGGGCTCCTCGGTGATGTGGATCTGGGTGCTGCGCGTCCTGCTCTCGCTGCGCGAGCGCCCCGCCGACGCGGTGGCGGTGCCCGGCCCCTCGGCCGAGGTCACGGTCGGCACCTCGGCCTGACACGTTCGGGCCCGCAGGGCTCAGTCCAGCCCGTACACCCTGAGCGCGTTCTCCGCCGCCACCATGCGGGCCACCCGGCGCGCGTCCGTCAGCGACCAGGCGCCGTCGGTGACCCAGGTGCCGAGGACGCGGTTCAGGGACTCGCGGAAGAGCCGGGCGGCGACGACGTGCAGCTCCGGCAGGGAGCGCGCCCCGCTGGAGAAGAGGATCTTGCCGAAGGGGGCCAGCTCCAGGATCTCCGCGAGCACCGTGGCCGCGCGGACGCCGGTACGGAGGAGCGCGGCGCCGGAGTCGGCGTAGACGTGCGGATGGGCGGCGGCCAGATGGGCGGCGTACCGGTGGTGCGGGTAGCCGTGCAGCAGGACCAGGTCCGTCCCGAGGCCGGCGGTGGCCCGTACGAAGCCGGTCAGCGGGCCGGGGTCGGCCGACACGCCCGACACGCCCGGGGCGCCGAGTCCCGCGTGCAGTTGGAGCGGACGTCCGGAGGCGACGGCGGTCCACAGCAGATGGCGCAGCAGCACCGGATCGGCCGGCGCCTCCCCCACGCGTCGCCCCGCCAGCCAGCGCGAGGCCGCGCCCCGCACCTCGCCGGGTCCGGGCGGCTCGGGCGAGAGGGCCGCGCCGTCCGCGAACCCGGCCCCGGTCGTGAAGGCGACGGCGTGACCGGCCGCGCCGTGCACCGACTCGGCCAGGTTGGCGAGGAAGGACGCGACGCTGCCCGAGGTGTCCGCGACCTGCGCGGCCAGCGGCTCGAGCCGGACGATCTCCCGTGCCTCGGCGTCCCCGGCGGCGGCCATCTCGTCGGGTCCGGTGAGGTCCCCGGGCAGCCCGGTGTCGACCAGATAGGTCGTGATCCCACTCCCCCGCAGCAGCCTGCGCCCCGACTCCAGGACGCCCAGCTCCCGCCGCCGCGCCAGATACCGCGCGGGCGCGCAGTGCGGCTCGAGACCGAGCAGCGGCGGACACCACCGCCGCACCGCGAACCCCGTCTGCGTGTCGAACAACGTGGTCCCCGCCGCGGGTGGCCCCTCCATACGCCCGAGCTGGGTCTCGAACGTCCCGAGCCCCAGTTCGGTCCGCAACACCCCATGACAGTGCTGATCCACGAGCGACGCCGTATCGATCATCCCGAGCTCCCGTAAGGACGGTGTGCTGCCTTACCGTCCTAACGGCGCGAAGGGAGTACAGGTGGCGCTCGCCGGCCGAAGGCGCGTGGGACCCTGTCGGTGCGCGGCTCCGCCGCGTGGGCCCGACAAGCCGCGGCGCGCCCGCACCCCGCGACGCCCGCACCCCGCGACGCGCGGACCCCCCGCCCCGACTCAGATCTGAATGCCGGCCATCCGCTTCCACTCGTACGCGCTCGTGCGGATCTTCGCCGCGAACTCCCCGTCGAACTCCTCGTGGATCTCGACTCCCGCCCTCTCCAGCGCCTGCCGCCCGATCTCCACGCTGGGCGCCACCAGGTTCCCCCACTCCCCGTCCTCGCCGACGAGGGCGATCCGGGCCCCCCGCTCACCGAGGTACGCCACGTTGCCCCCGGCCCCGCCGTGCGCCTTGGCGAAGGTGCCGATCTCGTGGGCGAGGCGCTTCACCTTGCGCTCGGTCTTCGCGTCAACCTGCTCCGTGTCTGCCATGGTCAGGATGCTACCGACGGGTAGATGAAACGGCGAAGGGAGGGGCGCGTGGCCTTGGCCACGGCTTCCGCACCCGGGACGGCATCGCCGAGATCGAGGGCAACTACCCGAGCAAGGGAGCCCGGGGCGAGCGGGGGGCCTGGTTCCGGGACA
>NZ_JBSGAH010000021.1:16625-98248 GCF_053600675.1 Streptomyces sp. NPDC005004 | reverse complement strand
TCTCCCTCAACGGCACGGGAGCCCTGCCAGTTGCGTACCCCACCCCCGCACCCGCCTCATCACCCGATCGGTGGCCACGCTGAAAAGGCTCACTGCGACATCGCGATGCTCCGGACGCCGGACGGGCACAGCCGGATCGAGCTGGCGAAGTACCGCAGCCCCGAAGCGATCGACGCCGGGCCGCGCGAGCGGCCGCACAACATCCTGGGCACGCACCGCGTCATGTTCGCCGTCGACGACATCGAGGACACCGTCGCCCGCCTGCGCCCGCACGGCGCCGAACTCATGGGCGAGATCGCCCGGTTCGAGGACAGCTATCTGCTCTGCTACCTCCGCGGCCCGGAAGGCGTGATCGTCGCACTGGCCGAGCAACTGGGCTGAGTTCCCGCGCGCTACGGGGGCGCCGGCGATCGCGACGCCGGGCGGTGCTCGCTCGGTACCGCGGCGCCGGGCGGGCGCGTGCGCAGACCGGCGGAGGCGGCGACACCTCGCCGTGCCCGGGGCGGGGACTACGATCCGTTTCCCCGCCGGCGGCGCGCGAGCCGGGCCGCGAGATGGGGCGCGGTGGCGCTGCGGCGGGCCTTCGCGACCTCGGCCGGCGGACCCGCCGCGACCACGCGGCCGCCCGCGTCGCCGCCGCCCGGCCCGAGGTCGATGACCCAGTCGGCGGTGGCGATCGTGTCCAGGTCGTGCTCGACGACGACGACCGTGTTGCCGGCGTCGACGAGCCGGTGCATCTGGCGCAGCAGCAGCGCGATGTCCGCGGGGTGCAGCCCTGCCGTGGGCTCGTCGAGCAGGTAGAGCGCGTGCCCGCGGCGGGCCCGCTGCAGTTCGGTGGCCAGTTTGATGCGCTGAGCCTCACCGCCGCTGAGTTCCGTCGCGGGCTGGCCCAGCCGCAGGTACCCGAGTCCCACCTCGCGCAGCGTCTCCAGGCTGCGCGAGGCGGCCGGGACGGCGGACAGGAACTCGGCGGCCGCGTCCACGGACAGCGCCAGCACTTCGGCGATGTTCTTTCCGCGGTAGGTGACTTCCAGCGTTTCGGCGTTGTACCGGGCGCCCCCGCAGGTCGGGCACGGTGCGTAGGTGCCGGGCAGGAACAGCAGTTCCACCGCGACGAATCCTTCGCCCTGGCAGGTCTCGCAGCGCCCTTCGGGCACGTTGAAGGAGAACCGCCCGGCCGAGTAGCCGCGCGCCCTCGCCTCGTCCGTCGCCGCGTACACCTTGCGCACGGCGTCGAACATCCCTGTGTAGGTGGCCAGGTTGGACCGGGGAGTCCGCCCGATGGGGCGCTGGTCGACCCGTACCAGCCGGTCGAACGACTCGACCCCCGACGCGTCCTGAACGTCGACCTCCATCTGCGCCTCGTCGGGCTCCTCGGGTACGAGTCCGAGGTGGCCGCGGACGACCTCGGCGAGGACCTGCGTCACCAGCGTGGACTTTCCGGAACCGGACACGCCCGTCACCGCCGTGAGCACGCAGAGCGGTACGTCGACGGACACGTCGCGCAGGTTGTGGCGGGAGACGCCGCTCAGGTGCAGCCAGCCGTGCGGTGTGCGCGGGCGGTGATCGAGCGGCTGGGCGCGCCCGAACAGGTACCGGCTCGTCGCCGAGTCCGCGACCCGCTCCAGACCGGCGACCGGGCCGCTGTACAGCACGCGTCCGCCGCCCTCGCCCGCGCCGGGGCCGATGTCGACCACCCAGTCCGCCCGCCGTACGACGTCCATGTCGTGCTCCACGACGAACAGCGAGTTGCCCGCCGCCTTGAGACGGTCCAGCACGTCCAGCAGCGGTTCCGCGTCGGCCGGGTGCAGCCCGGCGGAGGGTTCGTCGAGGACGTAGACGACGCCGAACAGCCCCGAGCGCAGTTGGCCGGCGATGCGCAGGCGCTGCGCCTCGCCGGGCGACAGGGTCGTCGAGCGGCGCCCGAGGCTGAGATACCCGAGACCGAGGTCGAGGAGTACGTCGATCCGCGCCACCAGATCGGCGCAGATCCGGACAGCGGCCTCGGTCGTCTCCCCGGACCGGGCGGTCGACGTGGTGGCGTCGGCGTCGGACCGCCCGGCGACGGGCCGCAGCAGCGTCACGACCTCGGTGAGCGGCATCGCGTTGATCTCGGCGATGGAGCATCCGGCGAAGGTCACGGCGAGCGCCTCGGGCCGCAGTCCGCTGCCGTGGCACTCGGGGCAGGGCACACTCCTGACGAACCGGAGCGCCCGTTCGCGCATCTTCTCGCTCTTGGAGTCGGCGAGAACGTGCATGACGTGTTTGCGGGCGCTCCAGAACCTGCCCTGGTAGCCGTAGTCGACGCGGTCCTCCTCCGGCTCGATGTACACGGAGGGCTGCTCGTCCGTGTACAGCAGCCAGTCCCGGTCCCTCTTCCTGAGCCTGCGCCACGGCCGGTCGATGTCGATCCCCAGGCCGTTCACGACACTGCGCAGGTTGGCGCCCTGCCAGGCGCCCGGCCAGGCGGCGATCGCTCCCTCGCGGATGCTCAGCGAGGGGTCCGGGACGAGCAGGTCCTCGGCGACGTCGTGCACCACGCCCAGTCCGTGGCACTGCGGGCAGGCACCGGCCGGGGTGTTGGGCGAGAACGCCTCGGCGTCCAGCCGTGCGGCCCCGGGCGGATAGGTACCGGCGCGGGAGTACAGCATCCGCAGCAGATTGGACAGCGTGGTGAGGGTGCCGACCGTCGAGCGCGAGCTGGGCGACCCGCGTCGCTGCTGCAGGGCGACGGCGGGAGGCAGTCCGGTGATTTCCCGTACGTGCGGTGCGCCGACCTGTTGCAACAGCCTTCGGGCGTACGGCGCCACGGACTCGAAGTAGCGCCGCTGGGCCTCCGCGTAGAGCGTGCCGAACGCGAGCGAGGACTTGCCCGAACCGGAGACGCCGGTGAAGGCGACCATCGCGTCCCGGGGAACGTCGACGTCGACGTTGCGCAGGTTGTTCTCACTGGCGCCCCGGACATGTACGAAGGGGTCGGTCGCGTCCTTGGTCACCGTTCCTGACTACCTGATCACGCCGCGAACCGCGCGACGGCGTGTCGTCCCAGGACGTCACGGCCGTGGCTCTCCCGGCGGTTCCGGACGGGCCGACGGAGATCGCGCTCCGGTCCCCGAACGGTCCCCCGAGAACGGCCGAGGGCCGGTTTCAGACTTCTCTGAAACCGGCCCTGAGCTGCGACTCTCACGAGTCGGGACGACAGGATTTGAACCTGCGACCCCTTGACCCCCAGTCAAGTGCGCTACCAAGCTGCGCCACGTCCCGATGCGCTGGCTCGCGGTGACCCGCGTGATCGCGCGAACAGCACTTTACCCCACGCGGGGGGTCGGCCCGAAGCGGGGCCGGGTGAGCAGGGGACAATCGGCCGTATGGGAGACGCGGACACGAGGCCGGTGGGCGACGGGCGGGACCGGGACACGCAGGGGCGGGCGCGTAGCGCGCGGCCCCGGGACGGGCTGGGGCGGCCGTTGCCCTACGGCGCGGACGGGGTGGAGCGGCAGCCGGAGGGAGTCGTGCGGTCGCCCGGGGAGACGGTCGTGGAGGCGCAGGCGCTGCTGGACGCGGGGAAGCCGTTCCACGCGCACGAGGTGTTCGAGGACGCCTGGAAGTCGGGGCCCGAGAGCGAGCGGGAGCTGTGGCGGGGGCTGGCGCAGGTCGCCGTGGGGCTCACCCACGCGGCTCGGGGGAACGTCAGGGGCGGTGCCCGTCTGCTGCGGCGCGGTGCGGTGGCCGTACGGGAGTGGGGGGTGGAGAGCGGGGAGCCCCGGCCGTACGGGATCGATCTCGCCGGGGTCGGGGGGTGGGCCGTCGGGCTGGCCGAGCGGGTGGAGAAGGAGGGTGGAGCCGTCGACGCGGCGGTGGAGGCGCCGAGGCTCCGGCCCTGAGCGCGCCTGATCCGGCCCCCGGGGCGCCGCCAGGGCCCGTCTGACCATTCCCGTCGTCGCCCGGAGGGCGGCCGCGCGGCGTCACGTGCGTGCTCTCGGCGTGTCGGCCCCAGGCCCCCGTACTGGACGTACCGGGGTCCGGGGGCGGCGCGGCGAGAGTGCGTGCATGGCGTCGCGCGGCAGACGAGAATCGTCGGACAGGCCCTGGGCCCCGGGCACCCCCGGTGCACCTCGTACGGCACACTCGACCCGTGCGAAAGATTCATGTCATCGGGATCGGTGCCGGCGACCCCGACCAGCTCACGCTGCAGGCCGTCAAGGCGTTGCGCGGTACCGACGTGTTCTTCCTGCTGGACAAGGGGGAGGCGAAGAGTGATCTGACGGGGCTGCGCCGGGAGATCCTGGACGTGCATCTGGAGCCGGGGTCGTACCGGGTCGTGGAGGCGCGCGACCCCGAGCGGGACCGGAAGGCGGGCGGGGCGGGGTACTCGCCGGCCGTCGGAGACTGGCGGAGCGCGCGGGCCGGGATCTACGAGCGGCTCATCGGGCAGGAGGTCGGCGCGGACGGCACGGGCGCCTTTCTCGTCTGGGGCGACCCCGCCCTCTACGACAGCACGCTCGCCATTCTGGAGGAGGTGCTGGAGCGGGGCGCGGTGGAGTTCGAGTACGACGTGATACCCGGGATCAGCAGTGTCTCCTCGCTGGTCGCGCGGCACCGTACGGGACTGAACCGCGTCGGGCGTCCGGTACAGATCACCACCGGGCGGCGGCTGGCGGAGGGCTTCCCCGAGGGAGTGGACGACGTCGTGGTGATGCTGGACGCGCATCAGACCTTCCGGCACTACGCCGGGGAGGACATGGACATCTACTGGGGCGCGTACATCGGCACCCCGGACGAGATCCTTGTCGCCGGTCCTCTCGCCGAAGCCGCCCCTCGCATCGAGGAGTTGAGGGCGGAGGCACGGGAGCGCAAGGGCTGGATCATGGACACGTACCTGCTCCGCAGGCACGCGCGAGGTGAGTCCTGAGGAGATTCCCGGCAAGTTCCGTTCCCTGGGCGGTCGTTGGGTGCCAGGATGAAGGCGTGACGTATCGCACCGATGACACCGGAGCCGCTGTCGGCGGTGCCGCGGGCGCCGATGAACCGCGTTCGCCGCACGCGTCGTCGACCGATCAGCCGGACGTCGACGCCCGGGGCGCCGACGCGTCGTGACGGATCTGTCGGGGGAGGGCGTACGCGTCCTGCTGATCGGTACGGAGAACCACCCCGGGCCGACGCTGACCTCCGTACCCGCGGTCTCCCGCACGGTGGAGGCGTTGCGCCACCGGCTCACGACGGTCTGCGGGGTCGCGCCCGGTTCGATCCGTACCCTGCTCGATCCCGCCGACGCCCACGCGATGGCGGCGGCCGTGACGGAGGAGGCCCGACGCGCTCGCACGGTGCTGCTGATCCACTACGTCGGGCACGGACTCATCGGTCCCGGGGACGAGTTGCACCTCGCGGCGAGCAGCACCGACCGGCTCACCCCGGGTCTCGCCGCCCATCAGGCGCTGCCTCTCTCCGCGTTGCGGCAGGCGCTCACGCTCTGCCAAGCCCCCTCGGTCGTCGTGGTGTTGGACTGCTGCTTCTCGGGTCGCGCGGGGATCGGTGGCCCGGCGACGCCGCCGGCGATCACGCTTCCGGCAGCGCACGGAGTTCATCTCCTCGCCTCTGCGGAGCAGTTGGCGCTTGCGCCAGAGGACGCCGAGTACACGACGTTCACCGGTGAACTGATCCGGCTGCTCGACCACGGCGACCCGCGCGGTCCCCGGCTGCTGACCCTGGACGCCGTCTACGACTTCCTGTTCCGCGGTCTGCGCGCCAGGGGCGGCCCGCTGCCGCGCCGCCAAGCCGGGGACCGTTCGGGCGAGTTGGTGATCGCGGTCAATCCCGCCCGACCGACGACGGACGACGCCGGTCCACCGGACGACCACGACCGCGACACCGCGCCGAGCCGCTGCCCCTACCTCGGTCTCGACGCGTTCACCGTGGACGACGCCGACCTGTTCCACGGGCGGGAGCGGCTCGTCGAGGAGCTGCTGGAGACGTGCGCCGCGGCCGTGGACGCGGGGCAGCCGGTCATCGTCGTCGGGCCGTCGGGCGCGGGCAAGACCTCGCTGCTGCACGCCGGGCTGCTGGCCGCGCTGCGCCGTGGCACCCCGTGGCTGCCGGGCTCCGAGAGCCGATCGTGGCTGGTGCTCACCCCGGGCGACGATCCGATGCGCGCGCTGGCCACCGTGCTGCACCCGGAGGGACCGGCCGGGGCCGAGGCGCTCACCGAAGCCCCGGGTGCGGCCGCGGTGTTGGCGCGAGAGCTGACCGAAGAGCGCTTGGTGCTGGTGGTCGACCGGCTGGAGGAGCTGTTCACGGCCGGTGAGCGCCAACGGGACGCGTTCTGCGCGGCGTTGGCGGCGCTGGCCGGGGACGGCGGGCGCGTCCTCGTCGTCATGGCGTTGCGCGCCGACTTCTACGGCCAGGCGCAGTCGCTCCCCCACCTCGCCGAGGCACTGCGCCGTCACCAGGTCCAGGCTTCCCCGATGCGTCTGGAGGAGCTGCGGGCGGCGATCGAGCGGCCCGCGGCGACGGTCGGGGTCCGGCTGGACGAGGGGCTGGCGGACCTGATGCTGCACGAGCTGGACGCCGTACGGCCCCCGGGTCCGCGGTCCGGCACGCTCCCCCTGCTCTCGCACGCGCTGTGGGCGACCTGGGCCGAGAGCGGCCGCGCGCGGCTCACCGTCGCCGGTTACCGCGCGAGCGGGGGTGTCGCGACGGCGCTCAGGACCACCGCCGAGCGCGTGTACGACGCCCTCGACCCGGCGGGTCGGGACGCTCTGCGGCGGATGCTGCCGCGACTGGTGCGGATCGACGACGGCACGGTGGACACCGGGCGCCCGGCCGAGCGCGACGCGCTGCTGGACGGCGTCGCGGACCGGCGGGCGGCCGAGGACGCGCTGCAGCGCATGGCCCGGGAGCGGCTGGTGGTGCTGCACGAGAGCACCGTCCGGCTCAGCCACGACGCGCTGCTCACGGCGTGGCCGAGGCTGCGCGGCTGGATCGAGGCGGACCGCGACTGGCTACGGACCCGGCAGCAACTGGCCGCCGACACCGAGGCGTGGCTGCGGGCGGGCCGCGACCGGGACCTGCTGTACCGGGGTAACAGGCTGGCGGCGGCGCTGGAGAGCGCGGAGCGCGCGGCCCGCGGTCAGAACGACGAGCCTCGGCTGACGGAGTTCCTCGACGCGTCCGCCCACGAGGAGCGGCGGTCGGCGCGGACCCGGAGTGCCGTGATCGCGGTCCTGGTCGTGCTGCTCCTGATCGCGACGGGCGGCGGCGTCACGGCCGCCGTCTACCAGCACGAAGCCGCCTCCCAGCGCGGCCGGGCCGTCGCCCGGCTCATGGCGAACGAGGCCGTGAGCCTGCGCGACACCCAGCCGGGATTGGCCAAGCAACTCAGCGTCGCCGCGTACCGGTTGGACCCGGATCTCAGCGTCGCCACGCTCCTCTCCATGCTGGAGACCCCCGGCGCCTACGACGGTCAGGACTCCGTGGTCGACCTCGCCCGCACCGGCGACGGGCGACTGCTGGCCCTGTCGACCGGCCGGTCCGTGGTCCTGTGGCGTACGTCGGGCGAGCGGGTGGCGACCGTGCCGCTGCCCGGTGCGGGTGGGGTCGCGCTGAGTGCGGACGGTCGGCTGCTGGCGGCGCTGGCGTCACCCGCGGAATCGGGCGCGGGCGCCAGGTCGGCCACCGCCGGGTCGTCCGGAGCGGTGCGCCTGTGGTCCCTCGCCGACCCCGCGCATCCGTCTCGACTCCCCTTGCCACGAGGCGTGCCCCACTCGTCCACCGCCCTCGCCTTCTCCCCCGACGGCCACGCGCTCGCCCTCGGCGCCACCTCCGGGGCCGTACGACGGTGGGATCTCCGCGATCCCCGGTCGCCGCGGGCCCTGCCGGACCTCACCGGCCCGAAGAGCCCGCTGGACTCCCTCGCCTTCGCACCCAAGGGGCACCTGCTGGCCGCGTCGGGCGCGGACGGCCGGGTCCGGCTGTGGGACACCGCCGCCGACACGGCCCGCACGACTCCGGTGGCGGCGGTGGCCGGGGCTCCGCCGCCCACCGAGACCCCGCGCGGGATTCCGCACCGCGTCGCCTTCCGCCCGGACGGCACCGTGCTGGCCGGACCCGGAGACGGCGTACGCCTGTGGAGCGTGTCCGATCCGCGCAAACCCGGGCTGCTGGGGAAGGTGGGCAGCGAAGACAGTCTTCAGGCGTGCCAACAAGCGCTGATCTCCACCGCGTTCAGCCCTGACGGGCAACTGCTCGCCACCCCCTGCGGGACGGAGCTGTACCTGTGGGACGTCACCGACCCGGCGCACATCAGCCAGGCTCACGCGCTCGTCGAACCGGACACGTACACGAGCGGTCCCGTACCGGCGCTCTTCGCGCCGAGCCGCTCTCCCGTGCTGTTGCTGCACGCCTCGACCACCGGCGTCCATCTGTGGGACGTGACCAACTCGGGCCGTCCGGGGGCGGCTTCGAGTCTCGGCCGCTCTCCCTCGGGGTTCGGACTCACCACGCGGTTCAGCGGCGGAAAACGGCGACTGCTCGTCGTGCACGGCGCCGACCGGTCCGCCCTGTGGGACATGTCCGGGCGGCCGCCCCACCGTAAGCTGGCCGACCTGCCCGGCAGCGGGGACATCGTCGCGGGGTCGGCGGCCTTCAACCCCGACGGCAGCGTGCTGGCCGAGGCCGAACGCGCGGACGGCGCGCCGGTGGTCCGCCTGCGCCCTACGGCGCGCCCCACCTCGGTGCTCTCCACTCTCCGCTCTCCCACGGACGGTGTGGAAAGCCTCGCCTACAGCGCGGACGGCCGCGTCCTGGCCGTGTCCGACACCGGCTACTCCACCCACCGCAGAAGTCCGCCCACGGTACGGCTGTTCGACGTGAGCCGGCCGGAACGGCCGCGGCCGCTCGCCGTGATCCACGACACCGCCTTCCACCTGGCCTTCGCCCCAAGAGGCCGCCTCCTCGTCGGCAGCTTCGGCGACCGGCTGCTCCTGTGGGACGTCTCCGACGCCCGGCACCCGGTCGCGAGGACCCCGCGCCCCCTCTCCCCCGGTTCGGCGAACGCCGTACCGGCGTTCCGGGGCGACGGACGCGTGCTGGCCGTCTCGGACTCCGGAAACGCCGTCCGCCTGTGGGCCGTTGGGCACGGCGACCTCGCGAAGCCGCTCGGCGAGATCCGCATCCTCGGCACCGGCGGCCCCCTCGCCTTCACCCCGGACGGACACACCCTCGCCGTCGCCAGCACAGGCGTGCTCAAGAGCTCCACCGGCGCGACCACGAGCCACATCGAACTGTGGGACGTCACCGCCCCCTCACTCCCCCTCTGGCGCGCCTCGTTCGGCTTCACGGCGGCCGACCTCGGCGTCGACAGCCTCTCCTACAGCCCCCAGGGCCACATCCCCTACCTCGCGGCTGCGGGCGGCGTCGTGGCCGTCTGGAACACCGACCCGCGCCAGGTCGCGGACCACGTGTGCCTGAGCGCGGGCGATCCGATCACGCCGGCGGAGTGGGAGCGGTACGTACCGGACACCGCATTTCGGGCGCCGTGCCCTGCGGACAGGTGACCGGCGGGTCAACGCCAGGAGTACCACCGGTTCGTCAACCCGTCGCGCCGGAGGTTTGCCCAGGGCGATGAAGTCGGCGACCTCCGGACGGATCACGGCACGTCCTCCCCGACGGGCACCACGGGCGGCTTCGTCAGCTCTCGCGTTCAGGCGCCGCGACGCCTTCGGCGAACAGCCGTCGAAGATGCCCGGCCAGCAGGTCGGGGGCGATCGAGGGAGCAAGGGGCAGCCAGGTCAACGCATCGAGCGCAGGGTCGCCCGCCGCGTCGAGGGGAGCGCAGCCCCAGCCCCGGTGCCCGCCTCTGGTCCCCCAGAACACCACGATCCCGTGCGCCCAGGGCCCCCGACCGAGCGCCTGGTCCCCCTTCGTCCAGTAGAAGGCCGTCCCACCGGCCTCGTCCCACCGCTCTCCTGGAGACAGGCCCGCGTTCTCGAGAGCCTGAGCCGAGGCTGAGCAGTACTCCCGGACCTCGGCGGAGTCGGCAGCGGCCGAGCCGCCGTCCCGGATGGTCACGGGCTCCCCATGCCGAGTGCGCGGAGCCAGCCCAGCGCGCCCCCCGCGTCCGGCACCGTCACCGCGTCCTCCGGCAGCGGAGGGCGCTCCACGACCACCACGGGCAGGCCGAGTTGGCGGGCCGCGGTCAGTTTGGGGGCTGTCGCGTCGCCTCCGCTGTTCTTGGTGACCAGGACGTCGGTGCGGTGGGCGCGGAGGAGGTTCAGTTCGTCGGGGAGGGCGAACGGGCCTCGGGCGAGGAGCAGTTCGGTGTGTGGGGGGAGGGGTGGGGCGGGGGGCTCTACGGAGCGTACGAGGAAGTGGAGGTTCTCCAGTGCGGCGAAGGCCGAGAGGCCCAGGCGGCCGGTGGTGAGCAGGACGCGGGTGCCGAGGGTGGGGAGGACTGTGGCGGCGGCTGTCAGGGAGGGGACCGGATGCCAGTCGTCGTCGGGGGTGGGGTGCCAGCCGGGGCGGCGGAGGACGAGCGCGGGGATGTTCGCCTGCCGTGCCGCCTGGAGGGCGTTCGTGGTGATCCGCCGGGCGAAGGGGTGGGTGGCGTCGATCAGTGCGTCCACGCGGTGCGTGCGGAGCCAGTCGGAGAGGCCCTCGGGGCCGCCGAAGCCGCCGGTGCGGGTGTCACCCGTCAGGGGGCCCGGCCGGGTGACGCGGCCGGCGAGGGAGGTGGTGACGCGTACGGCGGGGTGGGTGGCGAGTGCGGCGGCCAGTTCCCGGGCCTCCGTCGTGCCGCCGAGGATCAGGAGGTGCGGGGGCATGGGGTGAGCGTAGGCGAGGGGCGGGCCGGGGCGGTTATGGTCCGGGTATGGCTTCCCTTGCGGACGTGCGGGGTGTGTTGGTCGACATCGACGGGGTGCTGACCGTCTCCTGGCGGGCGCTGCCCGGTGCGGTGGAGGCGCTGCGGGAGCTGAGGGACGGTGGGCTCGGGGTCGTCCTGGTGACCAACACCACCTCGCGAACGCGGGCGTCGGTGGCCGCCGCGCTCTTTGAGGCGGGGTTCGCCGTGGACGCGGACGACATCCTGACCGCGCCCGCCGCCACCGCCGCCCACCTCGCGGGTGCGCGGTGCGCGCTCCTGAACAGCGGGGACATCGAGGAGGACCTGACCGGGATCACCCTGGTCGACCAGGACGACGAGGAGACGCCCGATGTCGTGCTCGTCGGAGGCGCGGGTCCGGAATTCGACTATTCGGCTGTGAACCGAGCTTTCAGCCATCTTCGCCGTGGCGCGCGTCTCGTCGCCCTGCACCGGAACCTCACCTGGCAGACCGACGCCGGGCTCCAGCTCGACGCCGGGGCATACATCGCCGGGCTCGAGGCGGCGGCCGGGACCGAGGCCGAGGTCACCGGAAAGCCGTCGGCGGCGTTCTTCCGCGCGGCACTCGACCGGCTGGGCGTGGACGCGGCCGAGGCGCTGATGGTCGGGGACGACGTGGAGTCGGACGTGCTGGGGGCGCAGCGGGTCGGAATCACCGGAGTGCTGGTGCGCACCGGCAAGTTCCAGCCGGACACCCTCGACCGGGCGAGCGGCACCCCCGACCACGTGGTGGACTCGTTCGCGGACCTGCCCGCGCTGCTGGGGCCGACCTCCTGACCGCTGCCGGTCTCCGGGGGCTTGTCCGGCACGGTGATCCGTGGAGCCACCGACGAGGTTGGCGCCCCGCACCTCGGCCCTGGGACACTGCCCGGATGACTGGTGACCCTGTCGAGGTGTCGGCCCTGGCGATCAACGTGCGGGTGCCGGAGGAACTCTGCTGGACGGACGGCAGGCGGGGGCAGGAGTTCCGGCTGACCACGTTGAACGTGCGGCTGCTGCCGGACGGGAGCCTGGCGGCGAAGGCGTACGGGCGGCCTGTCGAGGGTGGGCGTGGCGCGTATGTGTCCTTCGCGGTGCCGGACCGGCCCGAGTTGGCGGCGCTCATCGAGCGGGCAGCGGGCCGGGCGGCGGAACTGTGGGGCGCGCACCGGGGGTTGTGACGTCTGGGGCGCGCGCTCCGCGTGTCTCGATGAGGCGGGGCTGTTCCAGCGGGCCCGCGAAGACCGAAGACCGAAGACCGGGGAGACGCCCCCCCTAGCTCAGGAGGAGTTCCAGCGCGCCCACGACGGTCGCCGCGACAACCAGTCGGTCGAAGAGTTGCTGGTTGATTCGGTTCACAGCCCATTTGCCGATGAACGCCCCGGGCACGACGAACACCAGGAGCGCGGCGTCAAGCAGTAGCGAGCGGCCGTCGATCAATCCGAGCGCCGCGCTGAACGGCACCTTCGACACGTTGACGATCAGGAAGAAGAACGCCGAGGTCCCGAGGAAGCCGAGCTTGCGAAAGCCCGCCGAGAGGAGATACATCGACATCACCGGGCCACCCGCGTTGGCGACCATGGTGGTGAATCCGCCGAGCACACCGTAGGCACCGGCCGCCGTCCGTCCGGCCCGGGTGGCGACCGCCGATCCGTCGGCCCCCGCCCCGCGCTCCGCCGACCCGTGCTCCGGCGACCCGCCGTCCGCCGGCCCTTCGGCCCCTGCCGCGCCGTCCCCCGCGCCCTCCGGCTCCGGCTTCGACTCCGGCCCCGGCTCCGGCCGCCCCGCCGCCCGTCGCCGCCACAGCGTGATGCCCGTCATCAGCAGCAGGATCGCGCCGATGGAGGTCCGGACGATGCCGTCCCCGGCGCGCACCAGGAACAGCGTGCCGAGCACGACTCCGACCCCCACCGCGGGGAACAGCCGCCACAGCGTGGGCCAGTGGGCGTGCCGCCGGTAGGTGAGGACGGCGAGGACGTCGCCCGCGATCAGCAGGGGCAGCAGTACGCCGGTGGAAGCGCGGGCGGGGAGTACGGCGGCGAAGACGGCGAGGCTGACCGTGTTGGCCCCGCTCACCGCGGTCTTGGAGAAGCCGACCAGAAGGGCGGCGAGGGCCAGGGCGGCGAACTCCCAGCCGGATATGTGCCAGAGCGTCATCATGTTCATGCGAAGACCGATGCTATGCGCACGCATCCGGCGCCTCGCGGGCCGCCCGGCCTGCGGACTCCCCGGGGCGCGGGTGGGCGCCCGCGCGACGGACGCCTCCGGGACTCACGGGCGCAGGTGATCCACGAGTCCGTCGGGCACCGGGTAAGGGCGTTCGGGCGGAAGAAGCCGCCGGGCGGTGTCCAGGTCGCCGTCCCGGACATGCCCGTGGATCTCGTGCGCGAGGGCCGTTGTGTCGGTGATGGAAACCGTCCACTCGTCCGCGTAGCGGTGTGCGGCTTCGCCGACGAGGCCGAGTTGCAGCGCCCGGTGGGGAAGGGGCCGCAGCCGCACGTCGCGCTCGGGATCCCATTGGACGCGAGCCGGGGCCCGCTTCAACTGCCGCTTCCAGGACGGACGGTCGGAGTGCAGTCCGCGCTCGTAGTGGGACAGACATGCTCTCGCCAGCGCCCATTCGAAGCCCGCGCGGGTGATCTCGACCGCGAGAACGGTCTCCTGTCCTTCCTTGGTCCCCCATCCGCAGCGGTACATCATCCAGAGGAAGGACGGCTTGATCCACGTCATGCGGTCGCGCTGCCAGGCGGGCGGGAAGCGGCCCTTCTGGGCGGCGGGCACGCCGAGCCGCGGACTGTACGCCTGGTAGACGACGACGGTGGAGCCGGTGTAGCGGGCGCGGATCTGGTGCCGGGGTTCTGCCACGGTGACAGCCTGCGGACATCGCTGGACGCGCGCCAGCGGATTATCCGGGCTCCGGATTGCCGAGCCACGGCAGCCCGTGGCCGGCACGGACGCACCTGCGGGCAGACCCCAGGACAGAGACGCGCCCGCCGCCGGGCGAGCTCCGCCCCGCCGCCCTATCCCCGCTCCACGAGCACCGCGCTCCCCTGCCCCACCCCCACGCACATCGTCGCCAGCCCCCGCCCCGAGCCCTCCCGGCGCATCCGGTGCAGCAGCGTCGTGAGGATGCGCGCGCCCGAGCACCCGAGCGGATGGCCGAGGGCGATCGCGCCGCCGGTGGGGTTGACCAGTTCGGGGTCGATGCCGAGCTGGTCCACGCACGCGAGGGCCTGCGCCGCGAACGCCTCGTTGAACTCGGCCTCGTCCAGGTCGGAGATGTCCCAGCCGACGCGGGCGAGCACCTTGCGGGTGGCCGGGACCGGGCCGATGCCCATCACGTCGGGGTGGACGCCCGCGGATGCTCCGGCGACGTAGCGGCCGAGGGATTCAAGGCCCAGCTCGTTCAGCGCCTCCTCGCTGACCAGCAGGAGTCCGGCCGCGCCGTCGTTCATCGGGGAGGCGTTGCCCGCGGTGACCGTGCCGTCCGCGCGGAAGACCGGCTTCAGACGGCTCAGCTTCTCCAGCGAGGTGTCCTCGCGGACGCACTCGTCGCGCTCGACCACGACGCCGTCCGGCCGCTCCACGAAAAGGAGTTCGTCGTCGAAGTGGCCGTTCTTCCGAGCCACCGCCGCGAGTTGATGGCTGCGCAGGGCGAACTCGTCCTGCCGTTCACGGGAGATGCCGTACCGCCGCGCGACCTCCTCGGCGGTCTCGCCCATGGACAGCACGCCGTGGAGGTCCTTCATGGCGGGGTTGACCAGACGCCAGCCGAGCCGGGTGTCGTACGTCTCGATGCGGTGCGGGAGTGCCTCGTCGGGGCGAGGCAGGACGAAGGGAGCGCGGCTCATCGACTCGGAGCCGCCCGCGATCACGATGTCGGCTTCGCCGGAGGCGATGGTGCGGGCGGCGGCGGTGACGGCTTCGAGGCCGGAGGCGCAGAGCCGGTTGACGGTGGCGCCGGGCACGCTGTCGGGCAAGCCCGCGAGGAGGGCGGCCATGCGGGCGACGTTGCGGTTGTCCTCGCCGGACTGGTTGGCGGCGCCCCAGTACACGTCGTCGATCCTGGCCGGGTCGAGGGCGGGCGCGTCGGCCACCAGGCGGCGGATCACGCTCGCCGCGAGGTCGTCGGGCCGGATGCCCGCGAGGGCGCCGCGCAGCTTGCCGATGGGGGTGCGGCGGGCGGCCGCGAAGTGGACGGGACGCACGGCGGGGACTCCTGATCTACGACTGGCCCACGCGACCCGAGGGCGGCACCCGACACCGGACGCCGCGGACCCGCACGGACCGGACCTACCTGACCGAGGGACGACGAACCCTTAATTAACACTGCTAGTTTTGGACTATAGACCGCGCACCCGCAGCGTGGAAGGATCCTCTCCGACCTTCCCCGATGCCGCAGGAGGAGACATGCCCCACACGCCCCGCGCCCGGGAGCGGTCCCTCAGCGGCACCCGTGGCGCCGTCGCCGTGCGCGTGTGGGCGAACCCGGAGCCGCGCCTGCTCGTCCTGATCGCGCACGGGTACGGCGAGCACACGGGCCGGTACGACGAACTCGCGGACGTCCTCGTGGGCCACGGCGCGGCCGTCTACGCCCCCGACCACGTCGGACACGGCAAGTCGGACGGCGAGCGCGTGCTGGTCGAGGACTTCGAGGACGTCGTGACAGACGTGCACCGCGTCGCCGGACTCGCCCGCGCCGAACATCCCGGGCTGCCGCTGGTCCTGATCGGCCACTCCATGGGCGGCATGATCGCCGCCCGGTACGCGCAGCGGTACGGCGGCGAACTCGCGGCGCTGGTGCTGTCCGGACCGGTGATCAACCGGTGGGAGCTGCCCCTGCGGCTGCTCGCGTACGACGAGATCCCGGACACGCCGATCGACACCTCGACGCTGTCCCGCGAGCCGGCCGTCGGCACCGCGTACACGGCCGACCCGCTGGTCTGGCACGGGCCGATGAAGCGGCCCACGCTCCAGGCGATCGCCGACATGCTGGAGACCGTGACCAAGGGCGGCGACATCGGCGCGCTGCCGCTGCTGTGGCTGCACGGCGAGGACGACCGGCTCGTACCGCTGCCCGGCAGCCGCCCCGGCGTGGAGCGGCTGAGCGGGGGACGGCTGACCGAGCGGATCTATCCGGGCGCGCGGCACGAGGTGTTCAACGAGACCAACAGGGCGGAGGTCTTCGCCGACGTGCTCCGCTTCCTCGACGAGGTGCTCCCCGCCGCCGGGCCGGAGGCCGGGTCACCTCGGCAGGGGTGACCGGCACCTCGGGCGGCCCGACCGCGTCGTCAGGACGGGTGCCCGTCCCCCAGCGGAACCCCGAGCACCCGGGCGATCGTCCGCAGCACCCCGTTGTCGTTGTTGGACGGCGCCGTGTGCCGGGCGCGCCGCGCGACCTCCGGGTGGGCGTTGGCCATGGCGAAGGACCACTCGGCGGCGTCCATCATCTCCAGGTCGTTGAGGTAGTCCCCGAAGACCATGGTCTGGGCGGGCGTGATGCCCAGCTCGCGCTGGAGTCCGCGCAGGGCGGCGCCCTTGTTGGCGGTGCGGTTCATGACGTCGACCCAGTGCTCGCCGGAGACGACGACCTGGTGGGTGTCCGCGAAGCCGGCCAGCGCCGGGGCGACACCGTACTCGGCCGAGCCGAAGTCGAAGAGCGCGACCTTGATCACCTCGTCCTCGACGGCGGTCAGGTCGGGAACGACGCGGTGTTCGACGTAGTACTTGCGGACCTCGGCGAGGAACGGCTCGTCGGTGCGTTCGACGTACGCGGCGCGCTTGCCGCAGACGACGGCACCGGTGTCCACGCCCTCCGCGAGAAGGCGCCGTGCCGTACGGGCCAGCTCCCCCGCGACGGCCCGCTCCAGCGGGTCGGAGCTGAGCTCCACGCCGTCGCGGACCACATAGGTGCCGTTCTCCGCGATGAACACCATGCCCGCGGAGACCTCCGCGAACTCCTTGGCCAGCGTGGCGTACTGGCGGCCGCTCGCGGGGCTGAACAGCACGCCCCGGTCGCGGAGCTCGGCGAGGAGGTCCCACATGCCCGCGGGCATCGCCTTGTCGTCGTCCAGCAGGGTGCCGTCCATGTCGGTGACGATCAGACGTATGTCGGCCGGGCCCGTGGGCAGGTCGGGGGCGGTGGTCAGGGACGCGGGCGTGGCGGTCATGTCCTTCTTCCGGGTCGGGGCGCGAACCCTCCCAGTGTCCTTCATGCCCCCGGAGGCGTCGGAACCCCATTCCCGGGACACCGCGCCCCGCGACCGCGCACAATGACGCGAGGCAGCGTGATCACGAAGCGGCACCGGCCGCTCGGGGAAAGGGGCGCAAGCGGTGGGCGGACACGACGCGGGGACGACGGCGGGGCGGCTGGACACCTCCGTCGCGCACAACGCGCGAGTGTGGAACTACTGGATCGGCGGCAAGGACCACTACGAGGTGGACCAGGCGGTCGGCGAGCACGTCGCCGGGATGTTCCCGGTGATCCGCGACGTGGCCCGCGCGGACCGGGACTTCCTCCGCCGGGCGGTGCGGTACCTCGCCGCCGAGCGCGGGATACGCCAGTTCCTGGACGTGGGCACCGGGCTGCCGACGGTGGACAACACCCACGAGATCGCGCAGTCGGTCGCGCCCGAGTCGCGGATCGTCTATGTCGACAACGACCCGATCGTCCTCGCGCACGCCCGCTCGCTGCTCACCAGCTCTCCCGAGGGCGTGACGGACTACATCGACGCCGATGTGCGCGACCCGGAGACCATCGTGGCGCGGGCGGCGGAGACGCTCGACCTGCAGCGCCCGGTCGCGGTGATGATGCTGGGCATCCTGAACTTCGTCCTGGACGACGACGCGGCCCGTGACGTCGTGCGCCGGATCATGGCCGCCGTCCCCTCCGGCAGCTTCCTGGTGCTGACCCATCCGACGTACGACGGTGACGTGGGCGGCGAGGGCAACGTGGCGGCGATGGAGTTCTGGAACGCCAACGCCACCCCGCCCATCACCGCGCGCGGCCGGGCCGACATCGCCGGGTTCCTGGACGGTCTGGAGCCGGTCGAGCCGGGACTCGTGCCCTGCTCGCAGTGGTGGGCGGGGTCCGACGCGACCGCCGTCGTACCGCAGTACGGCGCGGTGGCCGTGAAACCCTGAGCGTGACCACGCGGGAGCCCGACCGTCGAGGAGTACCCATGGCCACCCTTGCCGACCCCGTGCCCGGCGGCCGCCCCGGTGAGGCACGGCGGGCCGCCGCCCTGAGTGCCGAGCTGACCGCGCGGGGCGTCCACGGGATCGTGCTCGCGTACGTGGACACGGCGGGCGTCGGGCGGGTCAAGACGGTCCCGCCCGCGCGGCTGGCGGCGGCGGTGACGCGGGGCGTGGGCATGTCGCCGGTCTTCGACACGTTCCTGTCCGACGACTCGATCGTCACCACCGACGTGCTGGGCTCCCCCGACGGCGACCTGCGGCTCTTCCCCGACCTCGACGCGCTGGTCGTCCTGGCCGGGCAGCCCGGCTGGGCGTGGGCGCCGGTGGACCGGATCGCCCAGGAGGGCGCGCCGCATCCCGGCTGCTCGCGGACCTTCCTGCGCCGGATCGTCGCGGAGGCCGCCGAGCGGTACGGCCTGACCTTCCGGGCGGCGGTGGAGATCGAGTGGACGGTGGGACTGGACTCGGCGCCCGCCGGGGAGTTCGTACCGGCGGTGTCCGGACCGGCGTACGGCGCGATCCGGCAGGTCGAGCTGAGCGACATGGGCGCCGAGCTGCTGGCGGCGCTCGCGGCGCAGGGCGTGGACGTGGAGCAGCTCCATCCCGAGTACGCGCCCGGGCAGTTCGAACTGTCGGTGGGGGCGCTGGACCCGGTGGGGGCGGCCGACCGGAGCGTCCTGGTGCGGCAGACGATCCGGGCGGTCGCCCGGCGGCACGGTCTACGCGTGTCCTTCGCCCCGGCCATGGTCGCCGGCGGCGTCGGCAACGGCGGCCACCTCCATCTGTCCTGCCACCGCGACGGGGTGAACCTGCACGCGGGGGGCGAGGGCCGGTACGGCATGACGGCCGGGGCGGAGTCGTTCGTGGCCGGGGTGCTGGCCCGTCTGCCCGCCCTGACGGCGGTGACCGCGCCCAGCCCGTCCGGCTACCTCCGTCTGAGGCCGTCTCAGTGGGCCGGGGTGTTCACCGCCTGGGGCCGTGAGACCCGTGAGGCGGCGCTGCGGATCGTCACCGGCACGGCGGGTCACACCGACGAGAGCGCCAACCTGGAGATCAAGCCCGTCGACCTGGCCGCCAATCCCTATCTCGCCCTCGGCTGTGTCATCGCCGCCGGAATCGACGGACTCGCCGCCGCGCTGCCGCTCCCGCAGGAGATCACCGGCGACCCGGCCCGGTACGACGCCGAGGAGGCGGCCGCGCTCGGGGTACGGCGGCTCCCGGAGTCGCTGACGGAGGCCGTCGGGGAGTTCCGCGCGGACCAGGTGCTGCGCTCGGCCCTCGGCCCGGTCCTCGCGGACGCGGTGACGGCCGTGCGGCTCGGGGAGGCGGCGGCCATGGAGGGCCTGGACGACGCCGGGGTGGCCGCCGCGTGCCGCTGGAGGTACTGACGATGACCGCACCCGGGTCCCTTCAACAGGCGCTCTCAGAGCTGCCGTTGGTGGACCACCACTGCCACGCCGCCTCCACCGCCGACCTCAGCCGGGCCGAGTTCGAGTCGCTCGTCACCGAGGGCGAGGCGTGGCCCGGGATCTCGCCGTTCGACAGCCCCGTCGGCATCGCGGTACGCCGTCACTGCGCGCCCCTCCTCGACCTGCCCCGGCACGCTTCCCCCGAGGAGTACGTGGCCCGGCGTGCGGAGTTGGGCGCGGCCGAGGTCAACCGCCGCTTCCTGACCGCCGCCGGAGCCGAGGCGTTCTGCGTGGACACCGGGTTCGGGCCGGACCCCGGCACCTCTCCCGCCGAACTGGCGGCAGCGGCAGGTGCCTTGTCCTACGAGGTCGTACGGCTCGAACGGGTCGCGGAGGAGGTGGCCGCGCGGGGTGTGGAGCCGGAGGGGTACGCGGAGGCGTTCCGGGCGGCGGCCGGGGAGGCGGTACGGCGGCCCGGTGTGGTGGCGGTGAAGTCGGTGGCGGCCTACCGCACGGGCTTCGCCCTGGACCCGCACCGGCCCGCCGACGCCGAGGTGACACGTGCCGCCCGGGACTGGCAAGCGCGCGGCGGGCGGCTGAACGACCCTGTGCTGGTCCGGCAGTTGCTGTGGACCGCCGTGGATCTCGGGCTGCCGCTCCAACTGCACACCGGGTTCGGCGACGCCGATGTGACCCTGCACCGCGCGGACCCCGCGCTGCTCACCGACTGGTTGCGGCTGACGGCGGGCACGATTCCCGTGGTGCTGCTGCACTGCTGGCCGTATCACCGCCAAGCCGCTTATCTGGCAACGGTGTTCGAGCAGGTGTACCTGGATGTCGGTCTCGCGCTGCACTACGCGGGACCGGCCCGCTCGCGCGTGATCCTGGAGGAGGCGCTGGAGATCACCCCGTTCCGCAAAATGCTGTACAGCTCCGACGCCTGCAAAGTGGCCGAATTCCATCACCTGGGCGCGCTGTGTTTCCGGCGCGGACTGGCCGAGCTGCTCCAATCCCGCGTCGACGCTGACGAGTTGAGCCTGCCGGACGCGCTGCGCATCGCCTCCTGGACGGGCCGCGACAACGCCCGCCGTCTGTACGAACTGCCCGATCCCGCCCGCGATCCCGGCGGGCGCCCCACCCGGAAAGTATGATCAAGCAATGTCTGACATGACCGAGACCACGCCCGGCTGGCTGACCACGGACGAACTGGAAATGGCCAGGGCCCGGATGCCGATCCTGTATGTCGAGGCCGTGCCGGTGCGCGTGGACGACAGCGGCGAAGTCACCAGTATCGGGCTGCTGTTGCGGATCGGGCCGGACGGCACGGTCAGCCGGACCCTGGTCTCCGGACGGGTGCTGCACCACGAGCGGGTGCGCGACGCGCTGCTGCGCCATCTGGAGAAGGACCTCGGCCCGGTCGCGCTCCCCCGGGTGCCCGCCTCCATGCAGCCGTTCACGGTCGCGGAGTACTTCCCGACGGCCGGGGTCACGCCGTACCACGACCCGCGTCAGCACGCGGTGTCCCTCGCCTACATCGTGCCGGTCGCGGGCGACTGCCGGCCCCGGCAGGACGCGCTGGACCTGGTGTGGTTCTCGCCGCAGGAGGCCGCGTCGGCCGCCCTGCAGAGCGAGATGCCGGGCGGGCACGGGGTGCTGCTGAAGCAGGCGCTGGCGCATCTGGGCCTGGTGTTCTGAGCGCGCCCGGACCCGGTGCCTCCGGGTCCGGTGACGTGTACGGCTCGCGCCGGTGGATTCGGACGGGACCGAACGGCCCCGTCCGGGTCCGAGTGGCCCGTGGCGGGGTCGTGGTGCCCGCGCGAACCTGGAGGGAGAGCAGTCCCGAAGGGAGCCGGTGCGATGACCACGACCACCATGACCACGGCGCTCGAACCCGTGTACCGCGAGCGGCTGATGCGCTGCGCCCGCGAGGTCTCCTTCCCGGCCGGCGCCCGGCTCTTCGAGGAGGGCGGGCGCGCCGACCGCTTCTGGATCGTGCGCACCGGCACCATCACCCTGGATCTGCGGGTGCCCGGCCGCCGTCCCGCCATCGTCGAGTCGCTCGGCCACGGTGAACTGGTCGGCTGGTCCTGGCACTTCGCGCCGGGCGTCTGGCACCTGGGCGGCGAGGCGATGAGCCCCGTGCGCGCCTGGGAGTTCGACGCGGCGCCGGTGCGGACGCTGTGCGCGGCGGACCCCGAGTTCGGCCGCGCCGTGGCCACCTGGGTCGGCCGTGTGGTGGCCCACCGGCTGCACGCGTCCCGGGTCAGGCTGCTCGACCTGTACGCCCCGTACGGCAGCGGGGACCTGCTGTGACCTCGGCGGCGGCGGCGCCCGGACCGCGCTCGGCGGAGCCGGTACCGGGGGACGGGCCGTACCGGGTGGGCGACGTGATGACGCGGGCCGTGGTCGCGGTGGGCAGCGGCACGCTGTTCCGGGACCTGGTCGAGCGGATGGAGCAGTGGCGGGTGAGCGCGCTGCCGGTGCTGGAGGGCGACGGCCGGGTGATCGGCGTCGTCTCGGAGGCCGATCTGCTGCCCAAGGAGGAGTTCCGCGACAGCGAGCCGGACCGGCTGACCCAACTGCGCCGGATGGGCGACCTGGCGAAGGCCGGGGCGGTGACCGCCGGGGAGCTGATGTCCGCGCCCGCCGTCACCGTGCACGCGGACGCGACGCTTCCCGAGGCGGCCCGGATCATGGCCGTCAAGGGCGTCAAACGGCTCCCCGTCATCGACGCCCAGGGCGCGCTCGTGGGCGTCGTCACCCGGGGCGACCTGCTGAAGGTGTTCCTGCGCTCGGACGCCGAACTGGCCGACGAGATACGGCGGTCCGTGGTCGACGTGCTCTTCCCGGCGCCGGTGGAGCCGGTGCACGTGGTGGTCGCCGAGGGCGTCGCGACGCTCACCGGGTGTGTGCGGGACGCGGAGCGGGTCGAGCTGGCGGCCCGGATGACGCGGGGCGTGGAGGGCGTGGTGGACGTGGACTGCCGGCTCACGGCCGAAGGGGGCTGAGCCGCGCGCTGTGCCACGCCCCGGGTGGGCGCACAGCGGGGGTTCAGTGCGCCGGACGCTCCTCCGCCCCCTGGTCGAGCTGCGAGGCGATCACCGCCGCCTGGACCCGGCGCTGCACGCCGAGCTTGGCCAGCAGCCGGGAGATGTGGTTCTTGACCGTCTTCTCCGACAGATACAGCCGCTGCCCGATCTCCCGGTTGGTCAGGCCGTCCCCGATCAGCGCGAGGATTTCCCGCTCCCGGGGCGAGAGCGCCTCCAGTTCGGGCGGCAGCGCGGGCGCGGCCTCGGCGGGGTCGGCGCGCAGCGAGCGCATCAGCCGGGCGGTGGTGGCGGGGTCCAGCATGGACTGTCCCGAGGCGACGGTGCGGACCGCCGAGATCAGGTCGGAGCCCTTGATCTGCTTCAGGACGTACCCCGCGGCGCCCGCCATGATCGCGTCGAGGAGGGCGTCCTCGTCGTCGAACGAGGTCAGCATCAGGCACGCCAACTCGGGCATACGGTCGCGCAGTTCGCGGCAGACGGTGATTCCGTCGCCGTCCGGGAGCCGTACGTCGAGCACGGCGACGTCCGGGCGCAGGGCGGGGCCGCGGGCGAGGGCCTGCTGCGCGGAGTCGGCCTCGCCGACGACGGAGATGTCGGGTTCGGAGTCGAGCAGATCGGCCACGCCCCGGCGGACGACCTCGTGGTCGTCCAGCAGGAACACCCGGATCGGGTGCTGCTCGGTGAAGACGCGTGTCTCGGGCATGACGACCTCTCGTTTCCCGGGGCCGGACGGACAGGACCGGGCCCACCAGCCGGATCATGACCCGCCGGTCCCCTACAGACTAGGGCCGAACGGTCCCGCCTCACCCCTCACCTGGGGAATCAGCTCCGCGCGCCCTCGGTGCGGCCGGGCGCCGGGGCGAGGTCGAACTCCACGTCCACCACGCCCTCGACGGCGCGGACCAGCCGGGCGGCGACCGGCACCAGGGCCGTGTCGCGCACCGAGCCCGTGAGGGTGACCACCCCGTCCCGTACCTCCACGTGGATCATCGAGTCGGGCGGCGGGAAGATCCAGGAGACGATGTCGCGGCGGACCTCGCGCTCGATGTCGTGGTCGTCGCGCAGGAAGACCTTCAGCAGGTCGGCGCGGCTGACGACGCCCTCCAGGGCACCCTGCTCGTCCACGACCGGAAGCATCCGCACCCCGGCGCGGGCCATGCGCCGCGCCGCCTCCGCGAGGGTGGCGCCGGAGGGGACGGTGACGGCGGGCGCGGACATCAGCCCGGCCGCCGTGGCCCCCTCGGCCTTCGCGAGGTCCGCGGGGCTGCGGCGCCCGGTGTACGCCTCGCCGGGCGCGTCGCGCAGTTCCTCCTTGGGCAGCAGGTCGGACTCGGAGACGACGCCGGCGACCTTGCCGCCGACGAGCACGGGGAGACTGCCGACCTGGCGGTCCCGCAGCAGCCGCGCGATCTCCTTGAAGGACGTCTCCGGGCCGACTGCCGCCACCGTGCGGGTCATGACGTCGCCGACGCTGCGTGGGGTTGCGTACATGGTGACTCCGTAGGTCCACGGGGGCGGTCGTGTGCGTCGCCTTCCTGTGCCGACGCGTGCCGTGTCTCCAGGGTGCGCCCGGCCGGAGACGCCTCCTAGGGCCGGTCGGCCCCGGGCAGGGACCTGCGGCCCCTGATCCGGCGGGCGGCGCGCCGGGAGGCTGGGGGCGGAGGTGGAGACCATGTCCCGAACCGTCACCGTGGGCTTCGACGGCTCGCCCGAGAGCCGGGCGGCCGCCGACTGGGCGGCCCGCGAGGCCAGGCTGCGCGCCCTGCCGCTGCGGGTCGTGCGCGTCTGGGAGTCGGTGCCCGAACCGATGGCCCAGGCACCGCTGCCGGGCGCCGAGACCCGGCAGCACTGGACCGAGCGGATACCCCGCGAGAGCGCGGAACGCCTGCGCCTGCGCCATCCGGGCATCGAGGTGGTCGTCGAGCAGTACACCGGCGACCCGGTGGGCATCCTGGGCGAGGCCGCCGCCTCGGCCGAGCCGCTGGTGCTCGGCTCGCGCGGGCTCGGCGGGATCGGCGGCTTCGTCGCCGGGTCGGTCGGGGCGGCCGTGACAGCCCGCGCCGAGCGGCCGGTCGTGGTGGTCCGGGCGGACGAGCCGACCACGGACGGACACGGGTCCGGCCCGGCGGCCGGGGACGCGCCCGCCGCACCCGTCGTGCTCGGCCTGGACACCGCCGAGCCGGACGAGACGCTGCTGCGGTTCGCCTTCGGCGCGGCCGCCCGCCGCGGCGTCCCCCTGCGCGTGGTGCACGTCTGGCGACCGCCGCCCGCGTACGCCTGCGAGCTGTCCGCCTGCGCCTACGGCCCGGCGGGCCCCGGCGACGGCCCGGGCTCGGCCGGGGAGCTGGAGGCGGAGGGTCTGGCCAAGGTGCTCCAGCCCTGGCGGCAGTCGTTCCCCGGCGTCGAGGTGGTGGCGGAGAGCCGGCCGGGCAGCGCGGCGCGGGTACTGGTCGAGGCGGCGCGGGAAGCCGGTCTGGCGGTGGTCGGCAAGCGGCTGCGCGCCGGGCGGCTCGGCGCGCACCTCGGACATGTGGCGCACGCGGTGCTGCACCACGTCGCCGCTCCGGTTGCCGTCGTGCCGCACACCTGACCGGATGGTGACGAGGGACGCCCGGCCGGACGACCGGAGGGCGGCGAGGACCCCGGTTACGAAGGGAGAGGGCGGACACCATGGACCAGCCGATCGTCGTCGGCGTGGACGGCTCGGAACAGAGCCTGCGCGCCGTGGACTGGGGAGCCGACGAGGCCGCCCTGCGCGGGGCACCGCTCCGCCTGGTGTACGCCTCGTTGTGGGAGCGGTACGAGGGCGAGCTGATCGCGCAGGAGCTGAACCGGCCCGTGGAGGAGGTGATGGCCCGGGACGTGGTCGGCACCGCCGAGGAACGGGCGCGGCGCCGTCACCCGGACGTGCCGGTCACCACCGACGTGCTGCCCGACGAGCCGGAGTACGGCCTGGTGCGCGAGAGCCGTCTGGCCCGTGCGGTGGTGCTGGGCTGCCGGGGCCGCAGCGGGCTCACCGAGGCGCTGCTCGGGTCGGTCAGCCTGACGGTCGCCGGGCACGCGCACTGCCCGGTGATCGTGCTGCGCGGCGGCCACGACGATCCGGAGCGCGCCGGGACCGGGCGGATCGTGCTGGCCGTCGGCGAGAAGCCTGCGGGCACGGCGGCCGTACGGTTCGCGGCCGGGGAAGCCGTCCTGCGCGGGCTGCCCCTGGAGGCGGTACGCGCCTGGCGGCACCCTTCGGGCCCGCTGCCCGGCCATGTCCCGCACGACGGCGACCCGGAGCGGGCGGCGCTGGAGACGGTGGAGGAGGTCCTGCGGGACCTGCCCTCCGGTGTCGAACCGGTACGGCGCGTCATGGAGGGCCCCACCCGTGACGCGCTGCTCGACGCCTCCCAGGGCGCGGTCCTGCTCGTGGTGGGCGCCCGGCGCCGGCACGGCCGCTTCGGCCTCCAGCTCGGCCGGGTCGCGCACGGGGTGCTGCACCGGGCGGACTGCGCCGTGGCCGTCGTACCGGAACCGGACTGACCGGCGCGGAGCCGCGCCGACCCGAGACCCACGACCCCGTCGATCGACCCCGCGAGGCTTCCATGACCGACACCACCGCCCAAAGCGTGCTCACCGACGATGAGTTGACCGCGCTCCTGGCGCACTGGCGCGCCGCCAACTATCTCTCGGCGGGCCAGATCTACCTCATGGCGAACCCCCTGCTGACCGAGCCGCTGCGCCCGGAGCACATCAAGCCCCGGCTGCTCGGGCACTGGGGCACCACGCCCGGACTGAACCTCGTGTACACGCATCTGAACCGGGTGATCCGCGAGCGCGGGCTCGACGCGCTGTGCGTGTGGGGGCCGGGCCACGGCGGTCCTGCCGTCCTCGCCAACTCCTGGCTGGAGGGGAGTTACGCGGAGATCTACCCGGACGTGAGCCGCGACGGGGAGGGCATGGAGCGGCTGTTCCAGCAGTTCTCCTTCCCCGGCGGGGTGCCCAGCCATGTGGCACCGGAGACGCCGGGCTCGATCCACGAGGGCGGCGAGCTGGGGTACTCGCTCGCGCACGCCTACGGCGCCGCCTTCGACAACCCGGACCTGCTGGTCGCCTGCGTGATCGGGGACGGCGAGGCGGAGACCGGCCCGCTCGCCACGTCCTGGCACTCCAACAAGTTCCTCGACCCGGTGCACGACGGCGCGGTGCTGCCGATCCTCCATCTCAACGGCTACAAGATCGCCAACCCGACGGTCCTCTCCCGGCTCCCGCAGGCCGAACTCGACGCGCTGCTGCGGGGATACGGCCATGAACCGCTGTACGTGTCGGGCGACGACCCGGTCGAAGTGCACCGCGCGACGGCGGCGGCCTTCGACGAGGCGCTGGACCGGATCAAGCTGATGCAGGACAGCGCGCGTGAGGACGGCGTCACCGAGCGGGCGCACTGGCCGATGATCGTGCTGCGCACGCCGAAGGGCTGGACGGGACCGGCCGAGGTGGACGGACTGCCCGTGGAGGGCACCTGGCGCGCGCATCAGGTGCCACTGGCCGGGGTGCGCGAGAACCCGGAACACCGGGCGCAGTTGGAGCACTGGTTGCGTTCCTACCGGCCCGAGGAACTGTTCGACGCGGAGGGGCGGCCGGTCGCCGAGGTGCTCGCCTGCGTCCCGGAGGGCACCCGCCGGCTCGGCGCGAACCCGCACGCCAACGGCGGTCTGCTCGCCCGTGAACTGCCGCTCCCCCTCCTTGAGTCGTTCGGTGTGCCGGTGGACAAGCCGGGCGCCACGCTGCACGAACCCACGCGTGTGCTGGGCGACTTGCTGGAGCAGGTCATGGAGGACACGCGTACCCGGCGGGACTTCCGGCTCGTCGGTCCCGACGAGACCGCCTCCAACCGGCTCCAGGCGGTGTTCGACGCGAGCGGCAAGGCGTGGCAGGCCGAAGTCCTGCCCGTGGACGAGCACCTGGACCGGCACGGCCGGGTCCTGGAGGTGCTGTCCGAGCACCTCTGCCAGGGCTGGCTGGAGGGGTATCTGCTCACCGGGCGGCACGGACTGTTCTCCTGCTACGAGGCGTTCGTGCACATCGTGGACTCGATGGTCAACCAGCACGTCAAGTGGCTCAGGATCTCGCGGGAGTTGCCCTGGCGGGCACCGATCCCCTCCCTCAACTATCTGCTGACCTCGCATGTGTGGCGCCAGGACCACAACGGCTTCTCCCATCAGGACCCCGGGTTCGTGGACCATGTGCTCAACAAGAGCCCCGAGGTCGTCCGCGTGTATCTGCCGCCGGACGCCAACACCCTGCTGTGCGTGGCCGATCACGTGCTGCGCAGCCGGGACTACGTGAACGTGGTCGTCGCGGGAAAGCAGCCCTGTTTCGACTGGCTCTCGCTGGAGGAGGCCCGGGTGCACTGTGCGCGCGGTGCCGGGATCTGGGAGTGGGCCGGGACCGGGAACGGCGGTGAACCCGATGTCGTCCTCGCCTGCGCGGGCGATGTCCCGACCCAGGAGGTGCTGGCCGCCGCCCAGTTGCTGCGCCGCCATCTGCCGGAACTGGCGGTGCGCGTGGTGAACGTGGTCGACATGACCCGGCTGCTGCCGCACGAGGAACACCCGCACGGGATGAGCGACTTCGCCTACGACGGGCTCTTCACCACCGACAAGCCGGTGATCTTCGCCTACCACGGCTACCCCTGGCTGGTGCACCGGCTCGCCTACCGCCGGGCCGGGCACGCCAACCTGCATGTGCGCGGCTACAAGGAGTCCGGGACCACGACCACGCCGTTCGACATGGTCGTCCGCAACGACCTGGACCGCTACCGGCTCGTCATGGACGTCATCGACCGGGTGCCGGGGCTCACGGTGCGCGCGGCCGACGTACGCCAGAAGATGGCGGACGCCCGCGCCCGGCACCACGACTGGATCCGCGTCCACGGGACGGATCTGCCGGAGGTCGCGGAGTGGAGCTGGGAGAGCTGAGCAGCGCGTGAAGGAAAAAGGGGGGGCCGGGCTCACCCGGCCCCCCTTCGGGGGAACCGTTCAGTCGAGGCCGGACCGCCGTAGCAACCGGTAACCGCGGCCCCGCCACCGGCACAGCCAGTGCCGCAGCCGTCGCCCCGCGCTCATCGGGCGGCCCCCTCGCGCGGCGCACCCCCGGTGACCAGGGCATCCGCCGCGGGCGCGGGCAGCCCCGGCTGTACGTCGAAGGCGCCGCCGAGCCCGGTGGTGCGCAGCAGCCGCAGGAACTCCTCGCTGTCCGCGACCAGCCGCAGCCTGCCCCGCCGGTCCCGGGTCCGGTTGCGGGTCCGGCACAGCACGCCGAGCCCGGTGCAGTCGATGAACTCCACGGGGCGCAGATCCAGCACCAGATCCGGATGTTCCCGCGCGGTGAGCGTGTCGAGCCGTGCCGCCCACTCCGGCGCCGTGAGCAGGTCGATCTCACCGCGCAGGGCCACGACGGTCGCCGCGTCGGCCGCCGTCTCCGGTCCGCCGGACCGGGTCTCGTCACGCATCGTGTGGTTCTCGGACATACGACGAGCGAACCGGAAACCCCCACCGGTCCGGAAGGGCTGTTCGGCCCCACCTGCCCACCCACCCGGCACCGCGTGAAACCGCCGCCGAGCGCCGCACGCCCCGCGCGGAAGCGGGTGGTCCCCGGGCGGACGCCACGGGCGCCGCCGTACGGCACGCGCCTCTGACCGGCCCCGCCCCCGCCCGGCCACCCCCGTGGGCCACCCGGCCCAAGCGCGTCGGCCCATCTCGCGCGATGGTGGAAGTGCGGAGCCGTATCCGGTACCCGCGCACCGGGCGACGACGGTGAGGAGCGAGTGGCATGAAGGGCTATGTCTTCGAGGGGCCGGGCCAGGCGTCCTGGCAAGACGTGCCGGACCCCGCGATCAAGGAGCCGACCGACGCGATCGTGAAGGTCGGTGTGGTCACCATCTGCGGCACCGACCTGCACATTCTCAAGGGCGACGTGCCCGAGGTGCCCCCCGGGACCGTGCTGGGGCACGAGGCCGTCGGGGAGGTCGTCGACATCGGCGGCGACGTGCGCACCGTACGGCCCGGCGACCGCGTGCTGCTGTCCTGCATCACCTCCTGCGGCCGCTGCCGGTTCTGCCGCGAGAGCCGTTACGGCCAGTGCCAGGGCGGAGGCGGCTGGATCCTCGGGCACCTCGTCGACGGCACGCAGGCCGAGTACGTCCGCGTCCCGTACGCCGACCTCTCCGTCCACCCGCTGCCCGCGACCGTGCGCGGCGAGGACGCCGTGCTGCTCGCGGACATCTTCCCCACCTCCTACGAGGTCGGGGTCCTCAACGGGCAGGTGCGCCCCGGCGACACGGTGGTGATCGTCGGCGCGGGTCCGATCGGGCTCGCGGCGATCATCACCGCGCGGATGTTCAGCCCCGAGCGGATCATCGTGGTGGACCTGGCCCGGTCCCGCCTGGACGCGGCCCGGCGGCTCGGCGCGGACGCCGTCGTCCTGGCCGACGAGGACCCCGGACAGCTCGTGGACGACCTCACCGGCGGGCTCGGCGCCGACGTGGTCCTGGAAGCGGTCGGCGTGCCGGAGACCTTCGAGCTGTGCACCCGGCTGGTACGGCCCGGCGGCCGTGTCGCCAACATCGGCGTGCACGGCGCCCCCGCCACCCTGCACCTGGAGGACCTGTGGAGCAGGGACGTGACGATCACGACCGGCCTGGTGGACACGTACTCCACCCCGACGCTGCTGCGCATGATGGCGGCCGGCGGTCTGCCGACCGGTGAGCTGGTCACCCACACCTTCCCGCTGGACGACATGGAGGAGGCGTACGACGTCTTCGCGCACGCCGCCGAGACGGCCGCGCTGAAGGTGGTACTCGGTGCGGAGCGCTACGAGGTAGTCCCCACGGACTCCACGGCATCCACGGGCTCCCCGGGCTCCCCGGGCTCCCAGGACTGAGCGGGACCCGCGGGCCCCGCGACGGCCGCCGTACACACGACCAGGCGAGAGCAGAGGTGACGGACGTGACCGAGCCGACCGGACGGACGACCACACCCCCGGACGCGGCGGACGTGTCCGGGACGCCCCGGGGCGACCTGGGCCGACGGCTCGCGGCCCGGCGCGCGCAGCTCGGGCTGACGCGGGAGGAGGCGGCGGAGCGCGCGGGCATGGCGTCCGGTTATCTCCGCTATCTGGAGGGCCATCCCGAGGCCGCGCCGGGCGCCGAGGTGCTGCTCAGGCTGGCCGACGCGCTGGAGACGACGGTGCCCGACCTGACCGGCGGCACCGTCGACCAGCCGCCGGGACCCGGGCAGGCGGCCCGCGGCGCCCGGTTCGAGTCGATCGGCACCGAGGAGTGCCGGGCCCTGCTCGGCGACCACGGGGTCGGCAGGCTCGCGGTCGTTCCGGAGGACGGCCCGGTGGTCGTGCCCGTGAACTACACCGTGGTGGACAACACGATCGTCTTCCGGACCGCCGCCAACGCCACACCCGCGCTCGCGGACGGCGAGCGGGTGGCCTTCGAGGTGGACCGGATCGACGACGCCTTCAGCCGGGGCTGGAGCGTGCTCGTGCGCGGCGACGCCCACATCGTGACCGACCCCGGCGAACGCGAGGAGCTGGCCGAACGCGCCTATTCGGGCCCCTGGGCGGGCGGCACGCGGGACGTGTGGGTGCGGCTCGCCCCGGACGCGGTGACAGGTCGGCGCATCACGGCGTGAGCGGCGCCGCCCCTCCCGCTCAGTCCTCCAGAGCCAGGTCGTCCAGCAGCACCCCGGTGACGAGTCCCGGCCGGATCCGCACCGCGTAGTCCATCCCCTGCTGCGGCGCCCACGGCACCAACAGGGCCCGGATGCGGGCGAGTTCGGCCGGGTCGGTGACCAGCCGGGCGTACCCGGTGACCACCACGCTCCAGCCGAGGTGGGTCTCGGGGTCGATGGCGTCCGCCTCGTAGGCGACGACCACCCCGCCCCCGCCGTCCCGCAGTGCCTGCGAGGTGAGTGCCGCGCCCTCGTGGGTGCGGATGACGATGTCGCCGCCGTCCAGCACGTGGTTGACCGGGCGGACGGTGGGCAGCGCGTCCTGTGTAAAAACGATTCTGCCGAGGGACACGCTGCCCAGCAGCCGCAGTGCCTCGGCCCGGTCGAGGTCGGCACGTCGGCGCGCCGGGCGCTGGTCGCAGGGCACGGGTTGCTTCTTCATGGACACGGCTCTCCGGTCGGCCGTCGGCGCCCGGGGAGGGTGGGGCGGCGCCTCGTGGGCGGAGCGGCACCGCGGGGGACCGGTGCCGCTCCTCGGTCCACTGTGGTCCACCGCCTGCCGCCCTTCCAGTGCCGTTCGGCCCTGGGTTGACGGGCCGGTCGATCCTCCCCCTCCCCCACCTGGCGGAGGCCGGACGCCCTGTCGCACGCGTGCGACCACGCGGGTCCGCCGGGTGGTCACCGGGTCGCCGGTTCCGCGTACCGGGGCCCACCGGGGACCGATACGGTGGAGACGACGACCTGGACGGTGCCGGGTTCGCGCGCCGAGGGACGTGGAGGAACGTGGTGGCAAGCTCCAAGGAGCCCCGCGTGCTGCTGCCGCAACTGAAGCTCGACGAGCTGCTGGAGGAGTTGCAGGCCCGGATCGACGCGGCCAGGGGCACCCGGGACCGCGTGCACAGCCTGCTGGAGGCGGTGCTCAGCGTCGGGCGCGAACTCGACCTGGAGCAGGCGCTGCACTCCATCGTGGAGGCGGCGGCGGTGCTGGTCGACGCCGAGTACGCGGCGCTGGGCGTCATCGGCCCCGACGGCCGTACGCTCTCCGCCTTCCACACCGTCGGCGTCTCGGACGAGAAGATCACCGAGATCGGCCCCTACCCGCAGGGCCACGGCATCCTCGGCGAGCTGATCCGCCACCCCGAGCCGCTGCGCCTGTCGAAGATCTCCGAGCACCCGGCGTCGTACGGCTTCCCGCCCAACCACCCCCCGATGCAGAGCTTCCTCGGAGTGCCCATCCGGGTCCGCGACCAGGTGTTCGGCAATCTGTACCTCACCGAGAAGCGCGGCGGGGCGGAGTTCGACGAGGAGGACGAGTCGGTCCTGTCCACCCTGGCCGTCGCGGCCGGGGTCGCCATCGACAACGCCCGGCTGTACGAGGACTCGCGGCTGCGCGAGCGCTGGCTGCTGGCGAACGCGGAGATCACCCACCGGCTGATGCTCGGCAGCGAGCGCGCCGAGGCCCTCGACCTGATCGCCGAGCGCGCCCGGGACATCACCGGCTCGGCGCTGGCCGCCGTGGCGATGCCGGTGGAGAACACCGTCTCGCTGACCGTGGAGATCGCCGTGGGGGCGGGCGCGGAGGCGCACCGGGGACTCGTCCAGCCGCTCGACGAGGGGCTGATGGGGCTCGCGTACTCCTCCGCCGTGCCGGTGACCAGCGACGACATCACGCGGGACGACCGGATAGACGCCGACCCGACGCTCTTCAAGGGGCTCGGTCCCGCCGTGGCCGTGCCCATCGGCACCGGCGAGGGCGGGATGCGCGGTGTGGTGCTGCTGGCGCGCGAGGCGGGGGCGTCGCCGTTCTCGGAGAAGGAGACCGAGCTGCTCCAGGGCTTCGCCGGGCAGGCCGCGCTCGCGATGGAGCTGGCCGAACGCCGTCAGGACGCGCAGCAGCTCGCGGTGCTCGAAGACCGCGACCGGATCGCGCGCGACCTGCACGACCTGGCCATCCAGCGGCTGTTCGCCACCGGGATGACCCTCCAGAGCGCGGGCCGCTTCATCGAGCACCCGAAGGCGGCCGAGCGGGTGCTGCGCGCGGTGGACGACCTGGACGAGACCATCAAGATCATCCGCTCGACCATCTTCGGTCTGCGCACCCGCGACGGCGCGACCGGCAGCGGGCTGCGGTCGCGGGTCGTGCGGATCGCCGGGGAGGCGGCGCCCGTGCTGGGCTTCGCGCCCGGGGTGCGCATGGAGGGGCTGATCGACACCGAGGTGCCGGCGGCGATCGCCGACGACGTGGTGGCCGTCCTCTCCGAGGCCCTCACCAACATCGCCCGGCACGCCCGCGCCGACCGCGCCGACGTGCTGCTCACCACCGACGGCCGCGAGGTCCGGCTGCGGGTCTCGGACAACGGCGTCGGCGTCCCCTCCGGCGGCCGCCGCAGCGGGCTGCGCAACATGGCCGAGCGGGCGGAGCAGTCGGGCGGACGGCTGGAGACGGCGACGCCGGAGGGCGGCGGCACCGTGGTGGACTGGCGGGTGCCGCTCCCCGTCACCTGAGGCTCACGCCGGGAGCCGGGGCTCACGCGTGGGCGCGCAGCGCGACGAGGGCCGTGTCGAGGTGGTCGGCGGTGCGGGGGCGGTTGTACGGCAGCTTGCCGAGGACGACGGCCATGCCGCAGGTGTTGGTGAGCGCGGAGAAGACGAGCCCGCCCGCGATCGCGGCCGACAGGAGTGGGAAGGCCGGGTGCACGAGCCACCCGAGCACCAGTCCGAGGAGCACCAGCGTGCCCGCCGTGAAGCGGACCTGGCGTTCCATCCCCCACACCGCCCTGGCCTCGGCGGCGGGCGGCACGGTCAGCTCGTACCCCCGCGCGGCCCAGGCTCCGGTGCCGCCCTCCAGGGTCGCGGTCACGATCCCCTGCTCCGCCAGCAACCGGCTCGCGCTCTCCGCCCGCGCCCCCGAGGCGCACACCACGAGCACCTCCCCGTGCCGCGCGGCCTGCTCGATCTCGGGCAGCGCCCGCCGCACCTGGTCCAACGGGACGTTGAGGGCACCGGGCAGATGCCCCGAGCCGTACTCGCCCGCCGTACGCACGTCGATCACGATGAACTCGTCCAGCCGCGCGCGGACCTGCTCGGTGCCGAGAACGACCGGGGTGGGGAAATTGGCCATGGCCGGAATGTACGGTACGGGCGGCGGGAAAGCGCCCTGTGGCGGGTACGGCTTCATGGAGCGTTCACGGTCGGCGCGCACGGCCCCACCGGGCACGGCATCTCACTCGGACTGCGCCGGCGCCGGTCGCCCGCGGCCACCACCGCCGGGCCCGGTCGGAGGGCGGCCACCCCACCCCCGATGAGGCGTTTCCTCCCGGTTCGGGCGGAGCGAATCCACCCGGACCGGGTAGGGGAAGGCCATGGACAGCTTCGAGGTGGACGCGGCACTGCAGGAGGCGCTCGACCGCCTCACCCTGTTGAACCAGACCGGCGCCGTCCTGGCGAGCACCCTGGACGCGGTCAAGGGGCTGCGCCGGATGTGCCGGGTCCTCGTCCCCGCGCTGGCCGACTGGAGCGTCGCCGACGTCATGGACGAGGCCGGGCGGCTGGAGCGCGTCTGCGTCACCCATCACGACCCGCACACCCCGGTCACGGGGCTCACCGGCGTCCTGCCCGCCGTACGCGAGGACTCCGACGGCCCCTGGGCCCGGGTGCTGCGCGGTTCGGGCGCCCTGCTGCTGACCCCCGGGGAGTTCGTCCCGGAGAGCGCGCCGAGCGATCCGCTGCACGCGATCAACTCCACGCTGTTCCGGCGCATGGGCGGGGCGTCCGGCGTCGTGGCGCCGCTGCGGGCCCGGCGCCGTATCCTCGGCGCGCTGACCCTGGGCCGCGGCCCGGACCGCCCGCCCCTGACGGAGGGCGACCTGGACCTCGTGGAGGGGCTCGCCCACCGCGCCGCGCTGTACGTCGACAACGCGCGTCTGCACGCCGAGGTGCAGACCATCGCCGAGCGCATGCAGCGCTCGCTGCTGCCGGCCCTGCCGGTGGTGGACGGTCTGCGGATCGCCGCGCGCTACTCCCCCGCGACCTCCACCGCGCAGATCGGCGGGGACTGGTACGACAGTTTCGTACTGCCCGGCGGCGACACCACTCTCATCATCGGCGATGTGACGGGCCATGACCTCCAGGCCGCGGTGACGATGAGCCAGATCCGCAACATGCTCCGGGGCATCGCCTGCGACCGCCAGGAGCCCCCCGGACACATTCTGCGCCGCCTGGACCTCGCCATCGCCGCCCTCAATCCGCACCAGACGGCCACCTGTGTGTACGCCCTGCTCAAGGGCCCCGGCGACGACGGCCGCCACACCCTGCACTGGAGCCGGGCCGGCCATCTGCCGCCGTTGCTGGTGAGCGCGGGCGGCGACACGAGGTATCTGGAGGACGCGCACGGCATGGTGCTCGGGGTCGACCCGGCGGCCCTCCGGTCGAGCGCGTCGATCCCGCTGCCGCCCGGCGGCACCCTCCTGCTCTACACCGACGGTCTGGTGGAGCGCCGCAGCGAGCCCCTCGACCACAGCCTCACCCGGCTGCGCCAGCACGCGGCGGCCCTGGTCGACCAGGGCCTGGACACGATGTGCGACGAGCTGATGGCGGGGATGCTGCCCAACGGCAGCGACGACGTCGCGCTGATCGCCCTCCGCCTGCCGAGGTGAGGCGGAGGGCGATCGGCGGACCGCACGGACGGGCCGTCAGGCGTGGAGCAGCTTGTTGAAGAAGGTGCGGTACTGCTGGAGCGCCACCCGCAGCCCCTCCGTCTCGACCTCCTGGCCCCGGCTCCACTGGGCTTCGAGTTCCTTCTTGTGGTCGGCGAAGGTCTCGGCCAGGGACTGGATGACCTCGGCCACCAGCGCGTCGGCCGAGTGGACCGCGTCCTTCGGGTCGTCCACGAAGGTGCCCTGGATGCGCGTCCAGCGCTCGCGGTAGTCCTCCGCCTCCTTGGGCTCGATCAGCGGCTCGGCGTCCGGCTCGGGCGTTCGCTCGGCCCGGCCGCCGGGCTGCCGGTCCTCGGCGCCCCCGGCACCCTCGGCCGTCGCCCGCCCATCCGGCATGGCGGTGCCCTCGCCCGGATAGGCGGGCGGCGTCTCGGGCGCGGCGCGGCGCTCGGGGTGCGCCAGGTCCTCGGTGGTCAGTCCGGTGTCGGTGGCGTCGGAGTGGGTGTGGTGCGACATGGCGGGTTTCCCTTCCTTGTCCTCGGGCGTACGGTCAGGCAGCGTGCGGCGAGTCCCCGCGCCGGTGCGTACCGCCGGTGCCGTCGCTGCCGCCTAGCAGTTCCTGGAACAGGGCGCGGTAGTGCACCATGGCGCCGCGCAGTTCCTCGGTGGTCGCCTCGCCCTGCTCGTTGCGTCGGCTGACGTCGTGGGCGGCGCGGTAGTGCTCCAGCGTGTTCGCATGCTCCACGGAGAGATCCTTGAGCCGCTGCTCGAAGCCTTCCGTCGGGTAGCCGCGGTCCCGCATCAGCTGGGTGACCAGCCGGTCGGCGTCCGTGACGCTGCGGTCCGGGTGGTCCACGAAGTCCTGCTGGGCCTTGTCCCAGTCCTCGGTGTACCGCTCACGGGCGCCCGGGGGCAGTTCGCGGATGTCGAGGTCGCGGTGCCGCTTCTCCCGGGAGTGCAGCTCGCGCTCGGCGGCCAGCCTGCCGTCGCCGGAGCGTACGGCCCTGTCGTACTCGGGTCCGAAGCGCTCGCGCAGCCGGCGGCGGCGTACCACGAAGAAGACGACCAAGGTGATCAGCGCCAGGATGACCACGATGGGGACGATGATGGCGATCAGCGTTTCTGTGGTGGACATGGGACCTCCCCATGGGTCCGTCGACGAGTGCGATCCGGTGACGAGTCCCGTCGCCTGACGGGGTTCCGTCGTTCCCCCTCCGACTGCCCCCGGCCCCCTCGGGCACACCTGCCGCGTGTGCCGGTGGGCGGCGGGGGGCGGGGGCGTGGTTGCGCCGGCCCCGTCCGGGTACGCGGGGCGCGCCGGAGCCTCGCGGACCGTTCAAGGGCTTGTCCGCGGACCGGCCGCGGGCTCCGTCCCTCGGCGACAGCGGGAGGCTCTCATGCGGCAACGGCGTTCCCCGGCGAATCCGGCAGGCGTTCCGCGTTCGCGTTCCGGCCTGGTCGGCCGTCGCTGGGAGCGCACCGGCAGCGAGCCCGTCAGGGCCCGCAGCGCGCTGAAGCTGCGCCTCGTCCTCAGCGCGATCGGCGTGCTGGCGTTCCTGTTCGGCACGGTCGTCTTCGGCGTGTGGGCGAGCAGGTCGACGCCGGTCAGCAATCCGAGCGCGATGGAGCTGAGCGTCCTGGCCGCCATCTGCGCCGTCTTCGCGCTGCTCGGACTCGTGGACCTCGTGGTCGTCCTGCGGCGCCGCGCGCGGGAGCGGGACGGCTGGCCCCGGGAGGAGGAGACGCTGTGACCGGGACGGACCCCTCGTGACCGGCGCCGACGGCACGTCGTACGACGCGACGCCCTACCTTCCGGGACCACGCGCCGGTCTGCCCGGGCTGCGCCGGGCGGCCGCCGAGTGCCATGGCTGCCCGCTGTACCGGGACGCCACGCGGACCGTCTTCGGGGAGGGCGAGGCGGGCGCGCGGCTGATGCTCGTCGGCGAGCAGCCCGGGGACCAGGAGGACCGGCAGGGCCGGCCGTTCGTCGGACCGGCGGGCGGGGTCCTGGAGCGGGCGCTCGCGGACGCGGGACTCGACCCCGGGTGCGCCTACGTCACCAACGCGGTCAAGCATTTCAAGTTCACCGTCCAGCCGGGCCGCAAGCGCCGTGTCCACAAGGCGCCGAGCCTGCGCGAGACGATGGCCTGCCGGCCCTGGCTGGCGGCCGAACTCCGGGTGGTCGCACCAAAGATCGTGGTCGCGCTCGGCGCGACGGCGGGCAAGGCGCTGCTCGGCCCGGACTTCCGGGTCACCCGGGACCGCGGCACGCTGCTGCCCTGGCCCGGCCTCGACGGAGACGGCGCGTCCGGCGGAAAGGCGTCCGAAGCGGGCGTCCGCGGTCTGGTCGCGACGATCCATCCCTCGGCGGTCCTGCGCGCGGACGACCGGGAGGCGGTGTACGGCGGCCTGGTCTCGGACCTCGCACTGGTCGCGGAACTCATCGGACCCTGAGGGTGGTGGTGAGGGCCGCGGCGACGGTGACCAGGGACGCGAAGGGCACCATCACCACCCGCACCAGGTCCGTCGCGCGCGTCAGGCGGCACCGGCGGCAGCCGGGGCGAGGGACGGGCGACGACGGTTCGTCGTCGCCCGCGTGCCCCGGGAGCAGGAGCACACGGCACCACGGGCAGTCGTCGTCGCGACAGTCGAGCCGGAACCAGTGCACCTCACCGGGTGCTCGGCGGTCGCTCTCCTGCCCGTGCGCGCCGTCCCTCATACCTCACGTAACGGCGACGCCCTGGGGAGAGGTTGCGGTCGATGACGGCCGCACGGTCGTTCTGCATATGCCTGAGCGACGCCCGAACGACCCTACGGCGGCTTCGGGAGGCTCCGCCGATCGGGTGCGGTGCGTGTGCCGCCCGGGGTGCACCGGGCTGTCCGGACGCTGGACCGGCGCGCGCCGGGCTAGGTGTATGACCAGAAGCGGCGAGGGAGCGGTGCGCGATGGGCTCGAACGGCTCGACAGGCTCGGCGGGCACGAGGCGGGGCGAGCGGATCGCCGATGCGCTGGACACACGGCTGCCGGTGTACGAGGGCGCGGGCGGACTGCTGCGCAAGGCGTTCCCCGACCACTGGTCCTTCCTGCTGGGCGAGCTGGCGCTGTACAGCCTCGTCGTGCTGCTGCTGACCGGCACCTGGCTGACCTTCTTCTTCGAGCCGGACATGGGCGAGGTCGTCTACGCCGGCGCGTACGCGCCGCTGCGCGGCACCCTGGTGTCCGCCGCCTTCGACTCCACCCTGCGGATCAGCTTCGACGTGCGCGGCGGACTGCTGGTCCGGCAGGCGCACCACTGGGCCGCGCTGGTCTTCGTCGCCGCGATCGGCGCGCACATGCTGCGGGTGTTCCTCACGGGCGCATTCCGCCGGCCCCGGGAGGCGAACTGGATGGTCGGCGTGACGCTGCTCGTGCTCGCGCTGGCCGAGGGCTTCGCCGGTTACTCGCTCCCCGACGATCTGCTCTCCGGTACCGGGCTGCGCATCGCGCAGGGCATCATGCAGTCGATTCCGCTGGTGGGCACCTATGTGGCGATGTTCGCCTTCGGCGGCCAGTTCCCGGGCCACGACATCGTCTCCCGGCTGTATCCGGTGCACATCCTGCTGGTGCCGGGCGTGCTGATCGCGCTGGTGACGGTGCATCTGCTCCTGGTGTTCCACCTCAAGCACACCCAGTGGCGCGGCCCCGGGCGCACCAACCGCGACGTCGTCGGCAGACCCCTCTTCCCGCAGTTCGCGGCCTCCTCGATCGGGCTGTCCCTGATCACGGCGGGGGTGCTGTTCGTGCTGGCGGCCGTGGCGCAGATCAACCCGGTGTGGCTGTTCGGCCCGTACCGTCCGGACCAGGTGTCGACCGGCTCGCAGCCGGACTGGTACGTCGGGTTCCTGGAGGGCGCGCTGCGGCTGATGCCACCGTGGGAGACGAACGTCGCCGGGCACACCTTCATGGGGAACGTGCTGATCCCGGCCGTGGTGCTGCCCGGCGTGATCTTCATGCTGCTCTACGCCTACCCCTTCGTGGAGCAGCGGCTGACGGGCGAGGGGCGGCGGGAGCGGCACCTGGCCGACCGGCCGCGCGAGCGCCCGGTGCGCACCGGGATCGGCGTGGCCGCCGTGGTCTTCTACGGCGTCCTGCTGCTCGCGGGGGCCAACGACATCATCGCGCAGAGCTTCCGGGTCTCGGTGAACGCGCTGACCTGGATCCTGCGCGTCGCCCTGGTGCTGGGACCGGTGCTCGCGTTCCTCGTGACCCGCGGCGTGTGCCGCGCCCTGCTGGACGCGGAGCGCGAGGAACTGGCGGAGGGCACGGAGAGCGGGGAGGTGCGACAGGGGCTGACCGGCGGCTACGAGAGCGACCACCGGCCGGTGGAGAGGTTCCGCCCGGGAGCGCCGAGGCGGCTCAGCGCTCCGCCGCGTACTGGAACACCAGACCGAGGACCCCGCGAGCCAGAACGCCACAGCCGATGAGGAACAGCCACAGCCCGAAGACGACACCGGTCGCGGTCAGCGCGAACCCGAACCCGGTGACGACGGGCCAGACGCTGGCGGGCGGGAAGAACGCCACCGGTCCGACCGTGTCGGCCACCTCCGCCCTCGTACGGTCCTGGGCGCGCGGTCCCCGGCGGTGGTACTGCACCGCGCAGAAGAACGCGATCAGCCCGGCCATCAGACAGGCGACGACCAGCGCGGCGGTGCCGGTGGGGTCGGCGGACCAGACGCCGTAGAGCGCGGCGGCGCCCGCGAAGAACAGCGCGACCCCGCCGAAGAGCATGGCCTCGGCCTTCATGTCCAGCCCTTCTCTCCGGCCCGCTGGGGGACCTCGGGGTGGTGCAGGTCGAAGGCGGGCGACTCCGAGCGGACCCGGGGCAGCGCCACGAAGTTGTGCCGGGGCGGCGGGCAGGAGGTCGTCCACTCCAGGCCGCGGCCGTACCCCCAGGGGTCGTCCAGGGCGACGGTCGTGCCTTTCGTGGTGGTGCGCCACACGTTGTAGAGGAAGGGGAGGGTGGAGACGCCGAGCAGGAAGGCGCCGGCCGTGGAGAGGGTGTTGAGCAGGGTGAAGCCGTCTGAGGGCAGGTAGTCCGCGTACCGGCGGGGCATCCCTTCCTCGCCCAGCCAGTGCTGGACGAGGAAGGTGAGCTGGAAGCCCGGGAACAGCAGCCAGAAGTGGATCTTCCCGAGCCGTTCGTCCAGCATCTTGCCGGTGAACTTCGGCCACCAGAAGTAGAAGCCCGCGAACATCGCGAACACCACGGTGCCGAACAGCACGTAGTGCAGATGCGCCACGATGAAGTACGAGTCGGTGAGGTGGAAGTCCAGCGGCGGCGAGGCGATGAGCACTCCGCTGAGCCCGCCGAGGAGGAAGGACACCAGGAAGCCCAGCGACCACAGCATGGGCGTCTCGAACGAGATCGACCCCTTCATCATGGTGCCGATCCACGCGAAGAACTTGATGCCGGTGGGGACCGCGATGAGGAACGACATCATCGAGAAGAACGGCAGCAACACCGCTCCGGTCGCGAACATATGGTGCGCCCACACCACCGCGGACAACATGGTGATGCCGGTGGTGGCGCCGATCATCGGCAGGTACCCGAAGAGCGGCTTGCGGGAGAAGACCGGCAGGATCTCGGAGACGATCCCGAAGAACGGCAGCGCCACGATGTAGACCTCGGGGTGCCCGAAGAACCAGAACAGGTGCTGCCACAGCAGGGCTCCCCCGTTCGCCGCGTCGAAGACGTGCGAGCCGAACTTGCGGTCCGACTCCAGTGCGAGCAGCGCGGCCGTGAGCACCGGGAACGAGGGCAGCACCAGGATCGAGGTGAACAGCACGTTCCAGGTGAAGATGGGCATCCGGAACATGGTCATCCCGGGGGCGCGGAGACACATGATCGTGGCGATGAAGTTGACGGCCCCGAGCGTGGTCGACACACCGGTCACCACCAGCCCCATCACCCACAGATCACCGCCCGCGCCGGGCGAGTGGTACGCGCTGTTCAGGGGCGCGTACGCGAACCAGCCGAACGCGGCCGCGCCGCCGGGGACCAGGAACCCCGACACCACCATCAGTCCGCCGAACAGATACATCCAGTACGACAACGCGTTGAGCCGGGGGAAGGCCACGTCCGGCGCGCCGATCTGAAGCGGCATCACGGCGTTCGCGAAACCCGCGAACATCGGCGTCGCGAACAGCAGCATCATGATCGTGCCGTGGATGGTGACGAACTCGTTGTACGACTGCTCCGACAGCAACTGGAGCCCCGGGCGGGCGAGTTCGGCCCGCATCCCGAGCGCGAGGAGCCCGGCGAGCAGGAAGAAGCAGAACGACGTGACCATGTAGAGCCGCCCGATCACCTTGTGGTCGGTGGTCGAGGTCCATCGCAGCAGCGCGGCCCCCACCCGCGGCGGCGAGCCGGTCTCCGCCGGGCGACGCGTACCGAGCTGCGGCGACACTCCGGTCATGGCCCTCCTCGTCCGCTGCGACGCTACGACGCACCGGAGCGAATCGGGCATACGCCACGCCGGGGGCGGCCGGGCTCCCCTGGGTCTGGGTGCAAGTGGCGCTGGACAGGGTGGACTTGCCGCCCCTACACCTCCTTGCGCCCCACCCCCGCGTACACCCAGTACTCCTCCGGCTTCTCCGGCAGCCCCTCCCCCGCGTCCGGGCGCCACAGCGGAACGTGGACAAGGCCCGGGTCCGTGAGGTCGAAGCCGGTGAAGAGGGCGCGGATCTCGTCGTAGGAGCGGGGTGTCACCGGGGAGGTGGCGCGGGAGCGGTAGAGGCGGCCCACGGCGGCGGCGGTGTCGGGGCGGTCCTGGTCGGTCGCGTGGGAGAGGGCGAGCCAGCTCCCGGCGGGCAGGGCGTCGCGGTAGGCGGCGACGAGGCCGGCCGGGTCGTCCTCGGCCGGGACGAAGTGGAGGATGGTGATCATCAGTACGGCCACGGGCTGCTCGAAGTCGATCAGCTTGCCCACCTGGGGAGAGCCCAGGACGTCGGCCGGGCGCCGGATGTCGGCGTCCACGATGTCCGCGTCCGGGTTGCCGGCCAGCAGGGCCGCGCTCTGCGCGACCGCCGCGGGGTCGTGGTCGACGTACACCACCCGCGCCCCCGGACTCACCGCCTGCGCGACCTCGTGCACGTTGCCCTGCGTGGGAATCCCGGAGCCGAGGTCGATGAACTGCCGTACCCCCTGCCGGGCGAGGAACCGCACCGCCCGGCCCAGGAAGTCCCGGTTGGCCCGCGCCAGCGTCCGCACCTGGGGGTCGATCGCGGTGAACGCGGCCACCGCCTCCCGGTCCACGGCGAAGTGGTGCCGTCCGCCCAGCATCGCGTCGTACATCCGCGCCACGCTGGCCTTCCCGGGCTCCGGGCCGCCCGGTATCGGCCCCACGGTGTCGGTCATGGCAACTCCCCTTGTCGGCGGCGGCTCCTGGCGGGCCGGTACAGTCGCGCACATGGCGACACCATGGCTGCGGGCCATCGAGGACGACGGACGCACCGTGGACGATCCGACCGAGGCCACTCTGCACGACCTGCTGGCCGACATGAACCTGCGTCACCGGTTCGTGATCCTGGAGCGGCTCGACCGCGAACCGCTGGACCAGCACTACATCCAGGCGTACCTCAACGACGACATGAGTTATCAGGTCGAGTACCGCGAAGGCGGCGCGGACCGGCACTTCGGGGCCCACGTCCCCAGGCCGCACGAGCTGACCGGCCCCGAGCCGGTCGCCAAGGTGATGATCGACTGGGCGCACGACCGCCAGGGATGGCGCGAGGCGCTGCCGTGGGTCCGGATGCACCTCTAGACCGGCACGCGTGACGCCCCCCGTCGCACGGGCACGGACCGCCCCGTCAGGCCCGCAACGTCGCCCACACCGCGTTCCCGCCGGTCAGCCGCGAGCGGTCGACCCCCCAGGCGTCCGCCAGCTCCCCGACCAGCAGCAGCCCCCGCCCGCTCTCGTCGTCGAGTCCCGGCTCGCAGCGGTTCAGACCCTGGCCGGAGTAGTCGTGGTCGTGCACCTCGACGCGGAGACAGCCCGCGGAGACCAGTCCCAGACCACACAGGATGCGCACGCTCGGTGTGTGCCGCACCGCGTTGGTCGTCAGTTCGGAGACGAGCAGCACGGCGTCCGCGCACAGCTCCCCGGAGAGCCCCCAGCCGTCGATCCGCGTCCGCACACAGCGCCGGGCGACCCTGACGCTGGAGCGGTGCGAGGGTAATTCGATCCAGTGCGCCTGGTCCGGGTCGGCGACGTCCAACAGATCGGGAGAGGAAGTCGTGTGGGGGGACACGGTGGTTGCCTTCCGTCGGACGGACTCGGTCGGCAGAGGGCAAGATGATCAACTTGCCTTCGGGGACGCGACGTTGACCGTGATCGAGACTGCGATTCACTCAAATAACTATGCTCGCATCGGAGTTCACCCTGCAACCGACTCCCTGATAATTTCAGGAAGCCGGGTATCCCTCTGGTTGCTTCACCAAGTGCCTGTCACAATCGTGTCGGTGACAGAGCGTCAGGAGGTTGGGCGTGAGTGAAGGGCGTGCGAACGCGGGCGGCACCAGTGCGCCCACCGTCCTGCGCATGATCCTGGGCCGACAGCTCCAGGAGCGGCGCCAGGAGGCGGGTGTGTCCCTGGAGGACGCCGCGAGGGCGCTCAGGGTCACGCCCCTGACCATCCGCCGCCTGGAGAAGGCGGACGTGGCGCTCAAGCCGCTCTACGTCGAGAAACTGCTGGAGACGTACGGCTCCGACGCGACGGAGATCGCCGAGTTCGTCGCCTTCGCCGACCGCGCCAACGAGCCCGGCTGGTGGCACACCTACCGCGACGTGCTGCCGAGCTGGTTCAGCGCGTACGTGAGCCTGGAGACCGGCGCGAGAACCCTGCGCACCTACGAACCCCACTACGTCACGGGCCTCCTGCAGACCCACAGCTACGCGCGCGCCGTACTCGCCGGCGGCTTCCCCAACGACAACGACGAGGACCTGGAGCGCCGCGTAGGACTCCGGCTGCGCCGACAGGCACTGCTGGAGAAGGCCGACGCGCCCACCCTCTGGGTCGTGATGGAGGAGGCCGTACTGCACCGGGTGGTCGGCGGCGCCGAGGTGATGCGCGAGCAGATAGACCGGCTCCTGGAAGTCTCGGAGCTGGAGCACGTCAGCGTCGACATCGTGCCGTTCACCGCCGGGGCCCATGTGGGCGCGTGCGCCCCCTTCACCTACTTCCGCTTCGAGGAACCCGAGCTTCCGGACGTCGTCTACAGCGAGATCCTCTCCGGCGCCATGTACCTCGACCAGCGTGCCGAGGTCGTCGCCCATCTCGAGGCGCACAACCGCATGTCCCTGCTGACCTCCGACACGCAGAGCAGGGCGCTCCTGAACCGCATGCGCAAGGAGTACTCATGACCACCATCGACGGCAGCTTCTACAACGGAATGCCCGCGTCGGACCTCGGTGAGCAGGGCTGGGAGTCTCCCTGGAGCGGCCCCAACGGAGGTCAGTGCGTGCAGACGAAGCAGCTCGCGGACGGCCGGATCGCGCTGCGGCAGTCGACCGATCCGGCGGGACCCGCCCTCATCTACACCCCCGAGGAGATCACCGCGTTCGTCGCGGGGGTCAAGCGGGGTCTGGCCGACCATCTGACCAGCGGCTGACTTCTCCCCCCACGTACACGCACGCACGCACCGACGACTCATCGAAAAGGAAGAGGATGACCAACTCACACGCGGCGCGGGACATCGACACCAGCAGGCCCCACTCTGCCCGCATGTACGACTACTACCTCGGCGGCAAGGACCACTTCGAGGTCGACAAGCAGGCCGCCGAGAACGTGGCGTCGGTCTACCCGGGCATCTTCACCTGTGCCCGCGAGAACCGCGCCTTCATGCACCGCGCCACCCGCGTCCTCGCCCGGGAGCACGGCATCCGGCAGTGGCTCGACATCGGCACCGGCATCCCCACCGAGCCCAACCTGCACCAGGTGGCCCAGTCCGTGGTGCCCGACGCGCGGGTGGCGTACGCCGACAACGACCCGCTCGTCCTGAAGTACGCCGAGCGTCTGATGCGCAGCACGGCGGAGGGCCGTACCACCTACATCGAGGCGGACGTCAACGACCCGCAGTCGCTCCTCGACGCCCCCGAGCTGGCCGAGGTGCTGGACTTCGGCCGCCCGATCGCGCTGTCCCTCAACGCCCTGATGCACTTCGTCCCGGACGCCCAGGACCCGTACGGCATCGTCAGCCGCCTCCTGGACGTCCTGCCCGTCGGCAGCGCGCTCGCCCTGAGCCACTGCACCCCCGACTTCGACCCCGCGACCTGGCAGAAGGTCACGGACATCTACAACAACGCCGGAACGCCGGTGCAGTTCCGCTCCCGCGAGGCCGTCGCCCGCTTCTTCGACGGCCTCGACCTCCTCGACCCCGGCATCGCGGTCGGCCACCGCTGGCGCGCCGACACGGAGCCGACGGACACCGACGCGGAGGTCAGCCTGTGGACCGGGGTGGGGATCAAGCGGTAACGCGTGCGCGGGGTACGGGCCGTGAGGCGGAGCGGAAGGGGTCAGGGCGCCCCGGGCCCCTTCCCCTCGATCTTCCCGGCCGCCTCCGCCTGCCCCACCTCCGCCCGCACCTGATCAGGCGTCAGATAGACGTGGTCGTCCTCGAAGTCCCGTAGCCGGGGCGGGTGTCCGCGCTGGAAGCCGGTGCGGACGAAATCGTCGCCCGCGACGGCGTTGAGGAGCCAGTTGACCAGGACGCGGACCTTGGCGACGTTGGTGCGCAGCGCGGACCAGTGGTAGCCACGGGCGACGATCTGGGCGAGGATGCCGCGCAGTTCGATGCCCAGCGGCCGGGAGACGGCGTCCTTGCCGCCGAGGTCGACGACGAGGCCGAGATCGTGGTGGACGTACGGCTTGAGCGGCTCGCCGCGCAGCGAGGCGATGACGTTCTCCGCGACCGCCTTGCCCTGCCGCATGGCGTGTTGGGCGGTGGGCGGGCAGATCGCGTCGTCGCCCTTCGCGAGGTCCGGCACGGCGGCGGCGTCACCGAGGGCGAACATGCCGTCCACGCCGGGCACGGTCATCTCGGCGGTCGTCCTGAGCCGCCCCCGGATCTTCTCCGCGTCGAAGGTGTCGATCAGCGGGCTGCCGACCACGCCGGCCGTCCAGATCAGTGTGTACGTCGGGATGACCCGGCCGTCGGTGAAGGTCACCCGGTCCTCCGTGACCTTCGCGACCGACACGCCCAGCGAGACGTCGACGCCCCGACGGCGCAGGATCTCCATCGCCTGCCTGCCGAGCCGGTCGCCGAGTTCGGGCATGAGCTTGGGGGCGATGTCGATGAGGTGCCAGCGGATCAGACCGGGATCCAGGCGGGGATAGCGCTCCACGGCGGCGTGGGTGAGGCGTTGCAGACAGGCCGCCGTCTCGGTGCCGGCGTAGCCGCCGCCCACGACCACGAACTGGAGGCGCGCGGCGCGTTCGTCGGGGTCGTCACTGGCGTCCGCGAGGTCGAGCTGGGAGATGACGTGGTCGCGGATGTACGCGGCCTCGGCGAGGGTCTTCATCCCGACGGCGTACTCGGTGAGACCGGGGATGTCGAAGGTGCGGGTCACGCTGCCCGGTGTGAGCACGATGTAGTCGTAGGACTCGTTGAGGATCCGGCCGGTGAGGGTCCGCACGACGCACACCTTCGCCTCGGGATCCACGCCGATGGCCTGGCCCGGGACGATCCGGGTGCGGTACTTCCTGCTCCGCCGCAGCGAGATCGCGATCGACTGCGGGGTGAGGACACCCGAGGCGACCTGGGGCAGCAGCGGGAGGTAGAGCTGGTACGAGTACGGCGTCACCAGGGTGACGTCCGCCTCCCCCCGCTCCATTTCGCGCTCCAGATGGCGGACACAACCGACTCCGGCGAAACCCGCCCCCACCACCAGGATTCTGGGTCGAGACACGGAGATCACCCCTTTCCACGGATCAGGCGGCCCGCGCCGTACGCGGCGGGAAGAACGCAGCCGACCCCTTGATCCCAGCACGTGGGGCAGGGGTGCGCGACCGGTGAGGGAGCCTGTTGCCGGGGTTCACGGTGTCGTGCGGGGTGCCACGAAGGCCGTGAGACCGGTGCCGGTCAGGACGAGGGGGCGCCAGTGGCGGGCGTAGGCCGGGGCCGGGCTGCCCCGGGTGACCAGCACCGCGACGGACTCGCGCCGGGCCCGTTCCTTGAGGGCGGCCAGGGTGATGGAGCGGTTGTTGCCCCCGAGGTTCGCGGAGGCGCAACGGGCGGCGTAGCCGATGGGCGGCGCCTGGGTTCCGGTGACGAGACACGGCTCCCGAAGGCCGCCCTTCCTGAGCTGGGCGGCGGCCAGGAGGTAACGGCGTGTGGTGCGCTCGGACCCGCGCAGGTTGTGCGCGAAGACCGCGAACTGCTCCCCCATGTGCGCGCCGAGCAGCAGACAGAGCACGGTGAGCGTGAGGTAGGACCGCCCGCGTCGGGGACGCAGGCGGGCGCGGGCCGCGATGTCGGTCAGCAGCCCGGCGACGGGCAGCGCGGCCAGTGCGTACGCGGGCAGCAGGAAGCGGGGCGCCGCGTACGGCAGCGTGAAGAGGTAGGGCACGCTCAGGCTCACGGCGCAGAGGGTCGGGAGCCAGGTGGCGGTGCGCCGGTACGCCGGAGCGGTGAGGCACGCCGCGATCAGGAGCGGGGGCAGCGCGAGCCACCACAGGGTCGGGGCGAGAGCGGGCGGAGGGACGGTGCAGGGGCGGCACAGCAGAGGTCCGTCGAGGCTGCGCCAGAGAGCACCCCCGGCCCAGCGCAGCCTCATCCCGCCCTCGGTGGCGCTGGACACGTCGAGCCGGCGGAGGACCCCGCCCCACCGCACGTACGCCTCGACGACCCACTGGAGGGCACCGGCCGCGAGGCCGCCGACGACCGCGGCGAGGAGCGGCGGACGGCGAAGGGGACGGTGCCGGACACACGCGGCCAGCAGCGGCAGGGCGAGCCAGACGCCGTCGGACAGTCTCATCAGCGTGGCGACGGCCACGGCCAGGAAGACCCCCGCCAGCGCGCGCCGCTTACCCCCTGGCGAGCGCTGGAGGCAGGCGGTCGCCGCCACGGCGCACAGGCCCACCCAGAGGTTGGGCATCGCCTGGGAGCCGTAGAGCTGGGTCGTCCACAGCCCGGCGAACAGCGCGGCGGCCAGGGCGCGGCGCACGGGGCCGATCAGCGGACGCCAGAGGTCGAAGGCGCCGTACAGGGCTGCCGCCGACAGCAGCGCGAGCCAGGCGCGCAGGACGGGTACGGAGCCGGTGACGGCCAGGACGGGCGCGGTCAGCAAGCCGATGCCCCGGGAGCGCGGGGCGCTGAAGTAGGCGGCCGGGATGCGCGGGTCCACCTGGGAGACGTAGACCGACTCGTCCCAGCCGAGGTTCAGCCGGGGCAGCACCAGGACCAGTTGGACGAGCAGCCAGGCCGCGGCGACCAGCAGGAGCCAGGGGAACCTGCGGGGCGCGGGGCCGGGTTCGGCGCGGACGCCGTGGACGGTCCCGGCGGTCCGGACGCGCACGGTCATCTGGGCCTCCTTTCCTGACGGGTCGTCGGCACACGCGCTCACCTCAGGGCCGGACCGGTCCGTTCCGCGCGCCGGTGCCATCGTCCGCCGGAACGGCCTTCGCCGCGCGTCGGCGTACTCCCAGGCGGCGCAGCGCCCCGGCGGCACGGCCGCGCCACAGGGCGCGCCGGCGCTCGCGGGCCCGGGAGCGGCGCGTGGCGTCCAGCTCGTCGAAGAGGGCTTCGTAGGCACCGGCGACGACCGCGGGCTCGTACTGCTCGGCGGAGCGCATTGCGGCGTCGCCCATGCGGCGCCGGAGGCCGGGGTTCTCCACCAGTTCGAGGAGTGCGGCGGCCAGGGCGTCGCGGTCGCCGACGGGGACGAGACGGCCGTCGACGCCGTCCGTGATGATCTCGCCGGGTCCCAGGGGGCAGTCCGTGCTGACGACCGGGACGCCGCAGCGCATGGCCTCGACGATCGTCATGCCGAACGACTCCGCCTCGGAGGCGACCGCGACGACGGAGGCCGCCGCGAACTCGTTCTCGATGGGGGCGCGGAATCCCATCAGCCGGGCTCGTCCACCGAGGTCGCGCTCCTCGATGAGCTGCCGCAGACGCTCTTCCTCTGCGCCGTGGCCGTAGATGCGCAGACTCCAGTCGGGGTGCTTGTCGGCGACGACGGCGAACGCCTCGACGAGCAGGTCGAATCGTTTCGCCCGAACCAGCCGCCCGGCCGTGGCGATGACCTTCCCCTCGCCGTCCGACGGTTCCACGGACGGTCGGGGAACGCTGTTGGGGACGGCGGCGACGCGGACGCCGGGAAGACGCATCCGCTGCTCGTAGACGCGCGCGTCGGCCTTCGTGGTGGTGACCACGGCGTCGAGCGCACGGTAGTTGCGCCCCAGAACGGCCCGCAGTCTCTTGCTGTGGGCGTCGTGGGTGAGGTGTTCCTGGGCGATGCGCAGCGCCTTCGGCGAGCCGAATTCCCGCAGATAGACGTTGATGCCGGGCCGCGTCCCGATGATCACGTCGGCGTCGCAGTCCCGGAGGTACCGCTCGGCGCGCAGATCGGTCAGCCGGCTGTACTGCCCGTAGCGCTTCTCCTCCTTGGGGAACACCTCGGCGGGCCGGCCGATCAGCGGGTCGCTCAGGTCGTCGGAGCCCGTCCGCCGGTCCACCAGCGGGGTCACCGTGATGCGGGGATCGATGGCGAAGCGCGGCCTCGTGCGGTGGCGCAGCACGGAGACGATCTCCACGTCATGGCGGTCGGCCAGTGCGGTGGCGAGGTTCAGCGTGGTGCGGATGGTGCCGCCCACGCCGTAGATGTTGTGTATGAGAAAGGTGATCTTCACGGTCTTCCTGCGTTCGGTGCCGGGCACATTTGTCTACACGTCGGTAGACGGAGCCGTGTCGCACCGAGTTGCCTGTCATAGCGAATTCTCAACTTCTCTTTACGTCACACACCGGAACGGTCACCGACCGGCCACGGCTCGAATAGCCGATTTCCCGGTGGCGTCCAGATTTCACCGCCCGCCATTCAGGTTGTGATCAGGTTCACGCGAACAGACGGAAACACCTGCACCACAAGTCATAAAGCCCTGGCAAAAGGCCCTGGGTAAAAGGTGGTCGAGCGTGCGAAGGTGCCGGTCATGAGCACAGAGCACGTCCTCGGTCACCGGCCCCCCTCCCCGGTCCGCGCCCGCATCGCCGAGAGCGCGAACAAAGTTCCCGAGGTCACCGTCTATTTCTGGATCGTCAAGGTCCTCACCACCGGCATGGGCGAAACCGCGTCCGACTTTCTGGCCCACCTGCTCGGGCCGATACCGGCGGTGGCACTCGGCGGCCTCGCCTTCGCGGCGTCCCTCGTCCTGCAATTCGCCGTGCGCCGGTATGTGGCCTGGATCTACTGGACGGCCATCGTGATGGTCAGCGTGTTCGGCACGATGACCGCCGACGTCCTCCACGTCGCCCTGGGTGTCCCCTACACCCTCTCCACGCCCCTCTTCGTCGTCGCCCTGGGCGCCGTCTTCGCCCTCTGGTACGCGAGCGAGCGGACCCTGTCGATCCACGCCGTCCGGACCCGCCGCCGCGAGACCTTCTACTGGGCCGCCGTCCTCGCCACCTTCGCCCTGGGCACCGCGGCCGGGGACCTCACGGCATCCTGCGGTCTGGGCTACCTCGGCTCGATCGCGCTGTTCGCCGTGGCGATCTCGGTCCCCGCCGTCGCCCACCGCACGGGTCTGCTCGGCGCGGTGACCGCGTTCTGGGCCGCGTACGTCCTGACCCGTCCCCTCGGCGCGTCGATCGCCGACTGGATGGCCGCGTCCCGGGTCCACGGCGGGCTCGGGTGGGGAGCCGGCCCGGTCACCCTGTACTGGACGGTGGCCATTCTCGGCTTCGTGGGCTATCTGACCGTGTCGCGCCGGGACACCGAAACACCGCAGGCAGTCTGATCATCCGCCCGGTACGCGTGTTCAGGACGCGTTCAGGCGGCCCGTGTCACGGTCGGTGATCCCGGCCGCCGTCCCCGTGCGGCCGGTTCCTCTCGGCAGGGTGCTCGCCGGACGGCTCGGCGCCCTGTCGTACGACCGTACGGGAGCAGGCACATGGAGCAGCCGGAGGTCCTCACCGACCTCGACGTGGCGGGCACGTCGGCGAGGACGCCCAGGACGACCGGGCCGGTGATGAAGAAACTGCCCGAGGTCACGCTCGCCTTCTGGATCATGAAGATCGCCGCGACGACCCTGGGGGAAACGGCGGGCGATCTCTTCTCACAGACCCTGAGACTCGGGTACTTCCTCACCACGATCGCCCTGTTCTCGCTCTTCGTGGTGACCTTGGTGATGCAGTTGCGGTCCAGCCGCTACCACCCCTTCTTCTACTGGACCGTGATCCTGTCGACCAGCATGGCCGGCACCACGATGTCCGACTTCATGAACCGCGACGCGAGCGCCAAGTACCTTGCGGGCGGCGCCACTTCGCTCGGCTGGGGTCCGCAGGGACTCGGCCTGGGCTATCCGGCGGGCGCGGCGATCCTGATCTCGGTGCTCGTGGCGATCTTCGCGCTCTGGAAGCTGAGCGGGATGACGTTCCAGATCCGCGACATCGTCAGCCTCCGCGGCGAGGCGCTGTTCTGGTCCGCGATCCTGGTGTCCAACACGCTGGGCACCTCGATGGGCGACTTCCTGTCGGACAGCTCCGGCCTCGGCTACGCCGGTGGCGCGCTGCTGGTGACCGGGCTGCTCGCGGTGCTCGTCGCGCTGATGAAGGCGCCCATGGTGTCGAACGTGCTGCTCTTCTGGATCGCCTTCGTCCTCACCCGCCCGCTCGGCGCGACCGCGGGCGACTTCCTCACCAAGCCGGTCGCCAAGGGCGGTCTGGATCTCGGGACGGCGGGTTCCTCCGCCGTACTCCTCACCATCCTGTTCGGAATGATGGCGTGGGCCCAACTGCGGGAGCGCAAGGAGCGGTCCGCCGAGCCGGAGACGGTCACCCGGCGGGCAGCGTGACCGTGAAGACGGCCCCGGCCGGGTGCCCCGGGGCGTAGGTCACCTCGCCGCCGACGCCCCGGGCCAGCCGGCGGGCGAGCGGCAGGCCGAGACCGGCGCCGTCGTGTCCGTCGTCCGGCTCGGCGCGCTGCCCGGGCTGGAACAGCTCGCCGAGGAACGCCTGCGGCACACCGGGCCCGTCGTCCGCGACGTCGATCCGCACGACGCGGGACACCTGGTCGGCGGACACGGTCACCGTCACACCGGTGCGGGCGTAGCGGACGGCGTTGGCGAGCAGCGGGCTGACGGCGCGTTCGAGGAGCGCGGCCGCGACTCCCGCGTGAAGCACCGGAACCCCGGCCCGCAGGTCGGTCCCCACCCCCTGCGGTGGGTCGAGGCGCCGGAGCAGCCGCTCCAGGACCGGCACGACGTCGGTCGTACCGGGCACCGTCGCCGGATCGAGCGCGCTCTCCCGGGCGTCCCGCAGGAGCGTGTCGCAGATCGCGCGCATGGACCGGGCGGCGTCCGCCATCGCGTCGTGTGCGGACCGGGTCTCCTCGGCGGTGCGGGGGCGGGCCCGCCACCAGTCGAGTTCGACGATGATCCGGGTGAGTGGTGTGCGCAGTTCGTGCGACAGCTCGCCGGTGAGCTGCCGCTCGTGTCGCAGCAGGGTCCGTATCCGGTCGAGCAGGGCGTCCAACGAGGCGCCCAGGCGCGCGAGTTCGACCGGCTGGTCCAGGTCGCCGAAGCGGTCGGCGGCGCCGGTGACGCTGCGGAGGGTCGCCTGGTCGGTCATCGTTCGCACCGGCCGGAGCGCCCGGCCGACGGAGAGGCGGGTGAGCACGTAGGTGCACGCGAGCATCACGCCGTCCAGCAGGAGCGAGCCCAGCAGCAGGGTGTCGACGGAGTTCCGGTACGGGCCGAGGTCCAGGGCGGTGACGACGGTGGCGGTCGTGCCGTCCACGGCCAGTGAGCACAGCCGGACGGGCTCGCGGCCCCGCGCGGTCGTGCAGGCGGTCGTCCGTCGCCGGGCCAGCCCGTCGGCGGCCCGGGTCAGCGGGCCGTCGGCCGAGGCGCCCTGCGCCTTTTCCAGGAGCCGTCCGCCCGCGTAGATCCACGCGTCGGTGTCGAGGACGCGGTCGTCGGCGGTCTCGACGACGCGTACCCGCGCGCCGCCGGTGTCGACGGTCGCGGCCACGGCGGCCGCGCGGTCGCGGAGTTCGTCGTCGGCCTGGTGGCGCAGATGCAGGTCCATCACCGCGTTGAAGGCCACGGTCAGGACGGTCACCAGCAGGGCGGCGACGGCGAGGGCCGCCAGGGAGAGCCGTCCCCGCAGGGTGCGCGGGGCGAGGCGGCGCAGGAGGGCGTTCACGACAGGCGGTGTCCGACACCGCGTGCGGTGCCGACCCTCAGTCCGCTGCCCGCCTCGCGCAGTTTGCGGCGCAGCCGGGTCAGGTACTGGTCGAGGGTGTTGTCGCTCACGTGGGCCCCCTCGGGCCATCCGGCGCGGACGAGGTCCCGGCGGCGCACGAGGGTGCCGTTCGCCGCGACGAGCACGGCCAGGAGCCGGAACTCCGTCGGGGACAGCGCGACCGGGCGGCCGTGGACTCTCATGTGGTGGTGCACGGCGTCCAGGACCAGGTCGCCGGTCGCGGCGAGGGGCGGTGAGGCGGCGCGTTTGAGCGCCGCCCGCAGCCGGGCGACCAGTTCGGCCAGATGGAACGGCTTGGCGAGGTAGTCGTCGCCTCCGGCGGAGAACCCCGAGAGCCGGTCGGTGAGCCCGTGGCGGGCGGTGAGGAACACGACCGGGGCGCGGAACCCGTTCGCGCGCAGGGCGTGGCACACGTCCCGGCCGTCCGCGTCGGGCAGTCCGATGTCCAGGACGGCCGCGGCGATGTCGGCGGTGGCCAGCCGCAGGGCGCTCGCCCCGTCGGCGGCGGGAACGGGCGTGAAGTCCTCGTCGAGCAGACCGCGGCGCAGCGCGTCCCGCAGCGCGTGGTCGTCCTCCACGATCAGGATCCTGGGGTGCATGGTCCTTCCTCGGCCGGGATCCGGTGCCGCCGGTGCCCGGCAAGACGGCGGTTCGACGCGGTTCACGGTGTCAGCAGGAAGGCACCGAGGCGGCTCGTCGTGAGCCGGCCCGCCACGGCGGCGGACCGGCGGCGCAGGGCGCGCATCGCGAGCACCGCGACCAGGGCGCCGACCAGCATCCCGGCCAGGACGTCGTGCGGGTAGTGCACGCCGACCCAGATCCGGGAGGCGCCCATCGCGAGCGCGGCGACGACCGCGACAGCTCCGAGCCGCCGGGAGACGAACAGCAGGGCGACGGCCGCCGAGGCCGCGATCACCGCGTGGTTGCTGGGGAACGACCAGTCGCCCGGCGCGGGACACGCCTCCAGCGTCCGCACGTGCAGGGTCCGGCAGGGGCGGTCCTCCCGTACGACCGACTTCAGCCCCATGTCGAGGCAGTACGCCACCACCGTGACGACTGGCACCGCCAGCGCCAGACCCGCGGCACCGGCGCCGGCGCGCCGGGCCCGCCACCAGGCGACGACCATGAGCAGGGCGAACACGGCGAGCCCGTACGAGGACCAGGCTGAGATGATGTCGTCCAGCCCTCCGGGCGCGTGCCGCGCCAGGCTCACGACGTGTTCGTATGCGGCGCCGTCGATGGGCGAGCCGTCGTAGGTCGGGGTCACGTGTTCCCTCTGGTGCTGCGGGCCATTGCGTCTACAATTTTGTAGACATCACGGCACTGTAGACGACCGATCGCCGGGGAGGGTTCCGCGACAGCCGGGACCCGTGGAATGTCGCCCTAACCTTGTCCCCAGCGGGTACGGCGGGTGGTCTAGCGGAAGAGGTCGACACCATGACCGACATGGAGGGCGAGCGCAGAGCCGCCGGCGAGCTGGAGGCGAGCGTGCTGGGGGCCCTGTGGGCCGCGGGACGCCCCCTGTCGGCGGCGGAGGTGCGCGCGGCGATGCCCCAGGAGCTGGCGCGCACCACGGTGGCGACGCTGCTGGCGCGGCTGCACGAGAAGGGCGCGGTGGGCCGCAGTCCGGGCAAGCGCGGCTTCGTGTACTTCGCCACCGAGGACGCGCACGGTCTGACCGCCCGCCGTATGCACCACGAGCTGGACCAGGGCGCCGACCGCAGTGTGGTACTGGCCCGCTTCGTCGAAGGGCTCAGCCCCGACGACGAGGCGGAGCTGCGACGCCTGCTGGAGGGCGGCGACCAGTGATCGTCCTGCTCCTCGTCCCGCTGGCGGTGCCCTGGTGCCTGCCGTTCCTGGCGCGGCGGACGGTCCAGCGGGTACGGCCCGAGCGGGCGCTGTGGACGATCACCGCCGCGACCGTCGCGCTGGCGGTCGGCAGCGTGACGAGCCTCGGCGTCCTGCTGCTGCCCCTCGCGCTCACGCTGGCGCCGCTGGCCTCGCTCGCCCACCTCGTCCACCCGCTCCAGGCGGGCCCCAGGGCGCTGGTGCTCGGCGCCTCGGCCCTGGCCGCCGGCGCGCTGGCCTGGGCCGCCTGCACGATCTCGCGGCGCACGGTCGCGGAGGCGGCGCGCGTCCGCACCGTCCGGCGCCGCGTCGCGGGGCTCCCGGACGCCGGGGGCCTGTGCGTGCTGGACGATCCGCGGCCGGACGCGTTCGCGCTGCCCGGGGGCCCGTGGGGAACGGACCGGATCGTGGTGACCACCGGGATGCTGCGGGCCCTCGGCCCGCTCGAACGCGAGGCTCTGCTCGCGCACGAACGCGCCCACCTCACCGCCCGCCACCATCGCTTCCTGGCCGCCGCCCACCTCGCCGGCTGGTGCCATCCCGCCCTGGCCGCGGTCACGCCGTGCGTCACCCTCGCCGCCGAACGGGCCGCCGACGAGATGGCCGCCCGCCACTGCGGCAACCGCAGGCTGACCGCCCAGGCCGTGGGCCGCGCGGCACTGGCGACGAACCACGCCCTCGCCCGCACCGGCCTCGTTGCCGGTGCCACGGACGGCCCCGTCCCCCTCCGTGTCAAGGCTCTCCTCACCCGCGCCCCCGCCCGCACCATGGTCCCCGCCGTCCTGGCGATGGCCCTCCTGTGCTCCACCGCCGGACTCTCCTCACTGGCGGGGGCGGTGTGGCTGCATCACGGGGTGGAGGTGGCCCAGGGCGAGGAGCCGCCGGGCTGAGCGGTGCGCGCCGTGGACGACTCGGGCGGCCGCAGGCCCCGGGTCTGTCGCACCGTCGGCGGTGCGGCGGCACAGTTCAACGGCGAAACCGGCGCCCCTGGAGCCGGTCGGCGGCAAGGAGGATCTCCTCGACCGTGCCGAACGGCGTGAAGACCCAGAACCGAGCGATGAGGCGCCCCTCGCGGTGCACGAGCAGCAACTCGTCCTCGACGACAAGGCGGAGGGCGGCCCACGGGTGGCTCCAGCGCAGGACGTCGTCGTCCCAGTGCTGGAGGCCGAGGTTGGTCGTCCGGAGCATCAGCGGTGACTCCTCACGCTCCGGGGAACTCTTCGGCCGGTCGAACGGAAGGAACACCTTGTACTCGGTGAGCGCGTACTCGCCCTCCGCGAGCCCCTCGTCGCGCAAGGCGGCCACCCGGCCCGTCTCGGCGCCCTTGCGGGCCTGCTTGACACCGAACAGAGCGGTGAACACCACGGTCGCCCCCACCCCCCACCAGAGCCCGAACAGCCCCGAGGCGTTCTCGTACAGCTCCAGCGTCGGAGGCAGAACGGTGGCCAGGCTCGCCGCGACATATGCGCCCCTCTGCCGCCGCATCCGCCGCCGAGCCGCGTCCTCGCCCGCCCCACCAGCCACCACAGGTCCCCCTGATTCCATCTTCGCGCATGGCAGGGGACGAGGATTCACCCGGTGGCGGTTGCAGGCGGCGGGAACGGCCGAGAGCCGGTTCCGGATGTCTCCGCAACCGGCTCCGGACCGCGACTCTCACGAATCGGGACGACAGGGCTCGAACCGGTGACCCCTTTGACTCCCGGATGCAGGGGTTGACCATTTCGCCCGCAGTCCGAAGACCCTCGGCCCCCACAACGGCCCTCCCTGCACCTCCGGATCGAGAACGGCGCGGACGAAGGAGGATGGACGGTCATCGGGCCCGTCGCCTACAGTCCCGCTGCGAATGATCAGTCTCATCCGCGTCCCACCACCTGAGACGACGTCACATCGACAAGGGGAACCCCGCTGATGAGCACCGATCCGGAGCGCACACTGCACCACGCGCTGGACGTCACGGCGGACGACGCGTGGGCGATCATGGATTTTCTGATGCCGCGTCTGAAATCGCTGGAGCGCCTTCACGAGGGTGACACGGAGGAGCACCGCACGGCCGCGGCTCTCGCTGAGGCCGTGGCCGTCCTCGTGCTGGCGCTCGTCTCGGAGATCCTCGGCCCGCCGAGAGGTCGTTGCCGCGACCGCTCCGCACCGGCACTCGCTCCCAGCCCCCCACCGACGGAGGACGAGCGGCTCGCCAAGGAGAAGCGGCGACTCACCATGATCGCGGAGTACTGGAACCAACTGTGCGGCATCGTTCGCCCCTGGCGTGAGAGCGACGGCTACGACCGGGCCCGATGGCACAGGGTGACCTTCCTGGACGCGGCCGCGGAGGCGGAATACCACCGGCTCGCCGCCGAAGCCGGCCTCCGGTCGGCCGAGTGGCCGTGAATATCGCGATGTCCGTCACGGAACTGCGGCCAGAGCCGTTTTCACGACTCGGTCCGCGGTACAGCGTTCCCGTTCAGAAGGACCGGTAGGTCCCGTCGGGGTCGTCGTGAGCCCATGCCGCGTACTCCTCGAAGCCCAGGTTGCCGATGCTCAGGTTCGCGTGGACGTCATGGACCGCTGCGGGAACGGTGCGGAACTCGCGACCGAACTCGATCAGCTGTTCGTAGTCCTCATCGTCCTCGCACTCCTCCCGCGTCAGCGTGGTGACCGCCAGCAGCGCGTGGTTCTCGGCCCACATGGTTGTACCGTCGGCGAGAAAGACAACCGCCAGGTCGTCGTCACCGCAGACCGCCGCCAGCACTTCGTCGACGGTTGCGGCCGCCCAGACCGGATCGTCGACGAAGTGGACGTGCGCCTCGTACTGCCTGCCTCCCCCGGGCTCCGCCAACGCCGCCACGACGTTCCGCCACGCCTGGTCGTCGCGGTAGTCGGTCCTGACGACCAGGGCATCGAACCCATCAGGCCTGGTGACGACGGGCAACGCTCTCATGGAGGTCTTTCTCCCCTTACCTCGCCCAGTACTTCGGTGAAGCGGGCGTTGTGTGAGGTGCCTTGAGCGGCACCAGGACGCCGGGGGGCGGCGGTCGGGAACGGAGACCAGCGGTTCGTCGAGGTCGGAAAAAGGCAGCGCCGGAAGGATGGCTCAGGAGGCGGACGGTTCGGTCTCCCCCGCAAAGACGATGACCTGGTCGATGAGGCTCCGCCGCAGATGGACGACGTCCGTTCCCGCCAGGCGGGGACCTCCGTCCGGCGTGGTGAAGACCCACTGGTACCGGGCCCACTCGTCAGGCATGTCCACCGCCGAGCAGCGCACCATCGTGCCGGTCCCCGCCGGGTGGCGCCGGATGTCCAGCACGAACCGCTCGACCGCCGCGATTCCCTCACTGCGGCCCAACGGCCCCCAGAAGATCACGTCCGAGGTCAGAGCCTGGGAGAGCAGAGCAGTCACATAGCTCTCGTCCGAGGCGTTGAACGCGGAGATGAACGTGTCGATCGCGGAGCGTGCAATCTCTTCCTGCATGTCCCAGTAATACCAGCCGCTTCACACGCGCTTGTCCCGTGAGCCGGCTCCGGATCGACTCCTTGACGCAGGCTGCGGAACTGGGCGGCCATGGTCGAGGCCGGGGCCCTTCGCCGTTCAGCAGCAGCCGCGGCAGACGGTGACAGTGGCCTGGGCGTTCGCGACACCCCGACGACGCTGAACGAGCCCGCCGTCGCCGACTGAGAACTCCCAACAAGACGATCTTCGAGGCGGTTGGATCGCTCCGGACCGATGATCCGGAGGTGCGGGGTGGCTCGGCGGCGGCTGTGGGATGTCGTTGACGAGCTGCGGCGGGTGATCGAGCCGGTGTTGCTCCTGCCGCACCGCCGGATCGCCTGGAGCCTCGAAGGCACGAGGTCCTCCTCGCCGAGCTCCGCGGCGCGAGTGCCCCGGACTTCTCCCGCACGGCGGCCGGCGGACACCAGCTGATCACCGACGCGACCGGCATCCCAATCGCGCTGGCCCCCGACTGGTCCCGAAAACGGCCGAGGGCCAGTTTCAGATTTCCCTGAAACCGGCCCTGAGCTGCGACTCTCACGAGTCGGGACGACAGGATTTGAACCTGCGACCCCTTGACCCCCAGTCAAGTGCGCTACCAAGCTGCGCCACGTCCCGATGCCGTTTGACCTGGGGTTTCCCCGGTCGCAACGTGCAGGGAAACAATACCGCACTCGGGTCGGTGGTCGCGCATCCGTAAACGGTTGACCTCAAGTCCGGTCGAGGTTGCACGATCGACGGTATGACGATCACCGCGAACGACCACCGTCCCGGCCGTCGGTCCGACGGCACCCCCGACGAGGCCCCCGGCACCTATGCCGACCTGCCTGGACTGATGGGGCTCATGACCGGCGACGAGAAGCACGGTCCGGCCGCCACCTCCACGCTGGACGTGCTGTGGGTGCTCTACGACCGGGTGCTGCGCATCACGCCGGAGCGGCAGGACGACCCCCGGCGGGACCGGTTCCTGCTGAGCAAGGGGCACGGCCCGATGGCGTACTACGCCGTCCTCGCCGCGAAGGGCTTCGTCCCCGTGGAGTGGCTGCCCGGTTTCGGCGGCTACGACTCGCCGCTCGGCCACCACCCCGACCGCGTGCTGGTGCCGGGCGCCGAGATCGGCAGCGGCTCGCTCGGGCACGGGCTGCCGATCGGCGTCGGCACAGCGCTCGGGCTGCGCGCGCAGGGTCTGCACGACCCTGCCGTGTGGGTGCTGACCGGGGACGCCGAGCTGGACGAGGGCAGCAACCACGAGGCCATCGCCTTCGCCGGGCCCGCCGGTCTCGACCGGCTGCACACGGTCGTCGTGGACAACTCCTCCGCCAGTCACGCGCGCCCCGGCGGGATAGCCGCCCGCTTCGAGGCGGCCGGCTGGTCCGCCGTGACCGTGGACGGGCGGGACCACGAGGCCCTGTACGCCGCCTTCACCGCCCCGCACCCCGGCCGCCCCCATGTGGTCGTGGCCCGTGTCGAGCCGAAGAACGCCTGATCTCCCACCCCCTGAATTCTCACCCCTGATCCCACTCTTGCGCTCACCAGTGGAAAGGCCCCTCCCCATGGAGACCATGCGTGACCGGTTCGCCCCCGTCGCCTCCCGGTTGCTGGAGGAGGACCCGCGTGTCGCGGTCCTGCTCGCGGAGATCGGCAAGGACGGTTTCTCCGAGGCGCTGCGCGCCCACCCCGACCGGGTGATCAACGTCGGCATCCGCGAACAGCTCCTGATCGGCGCCGCCGCCGGACTCGCGCTCACCGGACTCCGCCCGATCGTGCACACCTTCGCCAGCTTCCTCGTGGAGCGGCCCTTCGAGCAGGTCAAGCTGGACCTGGGCCACCAGGACACCGGGGCGGTGCTGGTCAGTGCGGCCGCCTCCTTCGACTGGCCGGCCGGGGGTGTGACCCACATGGCGCCCGGCGACATCGCTCTCCTCGACACCCTGGACGGCTGGACCATGCATGTGCCCGGCCACCCCGACGAGGCGGAGACGCTGCTGCGGCACGCGGTCGCCGCCGGTGACGACAAGGTGTACGTCCGTCTCTCCCTCCAGGCCAACCGCGACCCGCTGCCCGTCGACGGTGAGCACTTCCTCACGGTGCGCGAGGGGCGCGCCGGGGTCGTGCTCGCGGTGGGTCCGATGCTGGACGCCGTGCTCGCCGCGACGCAGGGGCTGGACGTGACCGTGCTCTACGCCACGACGGTGCGGCCCTTCGACGCGGCGGCGCTGCGCCGCGCCACCGGGGCGGCCCGCGCGGACGTGGTCCTCGTGGAGCCGTACCTCGCCGGGACCTCGACGGCGGCCGTCAGCGAGGCTCTGGCCGACGTACCGCACCGGGTGCTCGGCCTCGGCGTGGCCCGCCGCGAGCTGCGCCGGTACGGCACGATCGAGGAGCACGTGGCCGCGCACGGGCTGGACGCGGGGAGCCTGCGGGAGCGGATCGGGGCGTTCCTGGCGCCCGCCCGGGTGTGAGGAGCGGCTCCGAGGGACATGGTCAGCCTGCCTCGGGTGTCGCCAGTTCCGGGTGGGCGTCCAGCAGCCTGGGCGGGGCCGCCTGGCGCCAGGAGTCGGTGAGGATGGCGCGCAGCTCCGCCTCGTCGTCCAGCGCGGCTATCCGGGCCCGCACCCAGGCGAACTGGGCCTCGTGACCGGCGATCCAGAACTTCTCGGGCTCGGCCAGGACCAGTTCGTCCCGCTCCTCCTTGGGGCAGCGCACGGCGAGGGAGGTCTCCTCCTCGGGCAGCGTGGCGAACATCTTCCCGGCCACCCGGAACGTGGGCATGTTCCAGGCGGTCTTCTCCGTCACCTCCGGCAGGGACAGGGCGATCCGGCGTACGTCTTCTGCGTCCGTCATGCCACGCACAGTAAGCCCTGCCACTGACAGTCATCCTGGGAGGCGGGTCGGGCCGCTTGTCGTACAGGCTCGTGGGGCGCGCGGCGCCGATCGTGTGCGTGGCGTGGCCCGGGATGGCGTCGGCCCGGGTCCAGCCCGCCGTGTCGTACAGCCGCTCGGCGGAGGGTGTCCCGCATCCGGGGACACCCTCCCCGGTGTGAGACACGGGCTTACGGACGCGTCACGCGGCCGAGTCCGCGGCCCGTGCCGCGCTGCCCAGGGCGTCGAGGACCGGGCGGATCAGGGGGTGGTCCTCGGCGCCGCGTCGTACGGCCGCGAAGACGCGGCGGGTGGGGGCGACGCCGTCCACGGGGCGTACGACCACGCCCGTGAGGTCCATGCCGCGCAGCGCCGAGCGGGGTACGAGCGCCACGCCCGCGTCCGCGGAGGCGAGGGCGACGACGGCGCGGAAGTCGTCGGAGGAATGCTCCAGGCGGGGGTGGAATCCGGCGCCCTCGCAGGCGAGGACGACCACGTCATGGCAGGGGTTGCCGGGGTACGGGCCGATCCACGGGTCCTTGGCCAGGTCCGCGAGGGGGATGACGGGGGCATCCGCGAGGCGGTGGGTGAGGGGCACGACTGCGTCGAACGGCTCGGCGTACAGCGGGACATGGGTGAGGCGCGGGTCGTCCGCGGGCGGCGCGCCCCGGTACTCGACCGTGACCGCGACGTCCACCTGCCGGTCGAGGAGCATCCGCAGGCTCTCGTCGCCCTCGGCGTCCTGGACGCGGATGCCGATACCGGGAGCGGAGCGGGCGAGCCGGGTCACGGCGGGCGCCACGACCCCGGCGATGCCGGTCGCGAACGCGGCCAGGGTGACGGTGCCGGCCTCCCCCTTGCCGTAGGCGGCCAGCTCGGCCTCGGCACGCTCCAGCTGGGCGAGGACGAGGTTGGTGTGGCCGAGGAGGATCTCCCCGGCGGGGGTGAGCCGTACGCCCTTCGCGGACCGTTCCACCAGGCGGTGACCGGTCTCCTGCTCCAGCGCGGTGAGCTGCTGGGAGACGGCGGAGGGAGTGAGGTAGAGCGCGGCGGCGGCCGCCGTGACCGTCCGGTGGTCGGCGACCGCACGGAGGATGTGGAGCCGCCGAGCCTCGATCATGGGGCCCATTATCGCAAGGGACCACAGGTTTCCGGCCACGCCTCGGGATGAGCCCGGGGTGGGACCACATGTGCCCGGCCCACAGGTCCGCACGACCTCCCCTGTGCGGACGAGACGTGTGGCCGCCCCTCAAGCGTCGGGGCGGCCACATGTCCCGTTCAGGCGTGCTCAGGGACTGAGGCCGTCGGCTCAGCCCTTGAGCGCGGCGCGGGCCGCGACGAAGGCGTCCACCGCGCGGTTGACGTCCTCCGTGGAGTGCGCGGCCGAGAGCTGGACGCGGATGCGGGCCTGGCCCTGCGGGACGACCGGGTAGGAGAAGCCGATCACGTAGACGCCGCGCTCCAGGAGCAGCTCGGCCATGCGGCCCGCCTCGGACGCGTCGCCGATCATGACGGGGGCGATGGCGTGGTCGCCGGGGAGGATGTCGAAGCCCTCCTCGGTCATGCGGCCGCGGAACAGGGCGGTGTTCTCGGCCAGCCGGACGCGCAGGTCGTCGGCGGACTCCAGCAGGTCGAGGACCTTCAGGGAGGCGGCGGCGATGACCGGGGCGAGCGTGTTGGAGAACAGGTACGGGCGCGAGCGCTGGCGCAGCAGGGCGACGATCTCGGCGCGGGCGGCGACGTAGCCGCCGGAGGCACCGCCGAGGGCCTTGCCGAGAGTGCCGGTGATGATGTCGACGCGGTCCATGACGCCGTGCAGCTCGGGGGTGCCGCGGCCGGTGGGGCCCACGAAGCCGACGGCGTGCGAGTCGTCCACCATGACCATCGCGTCGTAGCGGTCGGCGAGGTCGCAGATCTCGGCGAGCGGGGCGACGTAGCCGTCCATGGAGAAGACGCCGTCGGTGACGATGAGCTTGCGCCGCGCGCCGCCCGCCGTCGCCTCCTTGAGCTGGGTCTCCAGGTCCGCGAGGTCGCGGTTGGCGTAGCGGAAGCGGCGGGCCTTGGACAGGCGGATGCCGTCGATGATGGAGGCGTGGTTGAGGGCGTCGGAGATCACCGCGTCCTCGGCGCCGAGCAGGGTCTCGAAGACACCGCCGTTGGCGTCGAAGCAGGAGGAGTAGAGGATCGTGTCCTCCTGGCCGAGGAACGCCGACAGGCGGGCCTCCAGCTCCTTGTGGACCTCCTGGGTGCCGCAGATGAAGCGGACGGAGGCCATGCCGTAGCCCCAGCGGTCCAGCGCCTCGTGGGCGGCGGCGACCACGTCGGGGTGGTCGGCGAGGCCGAGGTAGTTGTTGGCGCAGAAGTTGAGGACCTCGCCGGGGCGGCCGCCGGCGGTGACGGCGACGGTCGCGGACTGCGGGGTGCCGATGACGCGCTCGGGCTTGTGCAGACCGGCGGCGCGGATCTCGTCGAGGGTGGCGCGCAGGTCGTCGCGCACGGAGTCGAACATGGGGTGGGCTCCTCTGAAGGTGCTGACGGGTGTAGGGGTCGTCGCGGTCCCCGCCGGGTGCGGGGTCACACGGTCCAGTCGAGGATGACCTTGCCGCCGGTGCCGCTCGCCGCGTCCTCGAAGGCCGCGTCGAAGTCGCGGTAGTCGTACCGGCCGGTGATCACGGGCGTGAGGTCGAGGCCGCCTTCGAGCAGCACCGACATCGCGTACCAGGTCTCGAACATCTCCCGGCCGTAGATGCCCTTGAGGGTGATCATCGAGGTGACGATCCGGGCCCAGTCCACCGGGAACTCCTGCGACGGCAGACCGAGCATGGCGATCCGGCCGCCGTTGGTCATGTTGGCGATCATGTCCTGCAGGGCCTCGGCGCGGCCGGACATCTCCAGGCCGATGTCGAAGCCCTCGCGCAGGCCGAGTTCGCGCTGTCCGTCCGCGATGGTGGAGTGCGAGACGTTGAGGGCGAGGCTCGCGCCGATCTTGCGGGCCAGCGCGAGGCGCTCCTCGCTGACGTCGGTGACGACGACGTTGCGGGCACCGGCGTGCCGGGCGACGGCGGCGGCCATCAGACCGATCGGGCCCGCGCCGGTGATCAGCACGTCCTCGCCGACCAGCGGGAAGGAGAGGGCCGTGTGCACGGCGTTGCCGAACGGGTCGAAGATGGCGGCCACGTCGAGGTCGACCGGGACACGGTGCACCCACACATTGGTGGCGGGCAGCACCACATATTCCGCGAACGCCCCGTCGCGGCCCACACCCAGTCCGATGGTGGCCCGGCACAGGTGGCGGCGGCCGGCCAGACAGTTGCGGCACTTGCCGCACACCAGGTGGCCCTCGCCGCTGACCCGGTCGCCGACGCGGATCTCGGTGACGTCGCGGCCGAGCTCGACGACCTGGCCGACGAACTCGTGGCCCAGCACGAGCGGGGTGCGCACGGCCTGCTGCGCCCAGCCGTCCCAGTTCCGGATGTGCAGATCGGTGCCGCAGATACCGGTCCGCATGACCTTGATCAGTACGTCACCGGGCCCCACGGTGGGCTCGGGCACGTCCGTGAGCCAGAGCCCGGGCTCCGCCTTGTCCTTGACCAGCGCCTTCAACGCTACGGCTCCTGAGGGTGAGGCCCGGCCACGCGGGCACACCGAAAGGGGCCGCACCGGGTCAGAGAGGTGGAATCACCCTGCAATCTGCCGTACGCGCGGGCCCGGGTCCATCGAGCTTTTCTTAACCGGAGCCTCAGCTCCGCTTCACGCCTTGCGGGGACTGGGGTGTGAAAGCGCGTGCGGGGTTTCTATGACCGGTTTGGGCGCGACTCGATCGGAGCAGCGGTGGGCTTGTCGGGACGGGCGGCACCGTGCCGTGCCGTTCGCTCAGAGGGGCAGGCCGTCGGTGGCGGACCGCTCGATGCGGCCGGTGAGTTCGACGGCGAGGGCCTTGATGGTGTCCAGGCCCGACTGGCCCCACGAGCGGGGGGATGTGTCGGCCGCGCACACGGTGCCCAGCACCATGCCCGAGCTGTCGATGAGGGGGGCGCCGAGGTAGGAGCGGATGCCGAGGTCGTCCACGACCGGGTTCCCGGCGAAACGCGGATAGTCGCGCACGTCCTCCAGCACGAGCGCCTTGCGCCGGACCACCACATGGGGGCAGAAGCCGTGCTCGCGGGGCAGCACCCGGCCGATCTCGGGCCTGGTGCCGTCCTCGCGGACGACGGGGGCCACGGCGGGGCTGCTCAGCCCGGCGAAGAACTGACGCTCCTCGCCGATGAAGTTGACCATGGCGTACGGCGCACCGGTGAGCAGGGCGAGGTGGTCCGCGTAGACGTCGAGCGCGGGTTCGGGACGTTCCCCGAGACCCATGCGGCGCAGCTTGGCCGTCCGGGCGGGCGCCTCCTTGTCCTCCGGGGTGAGCAGCAGGCCACGGACACGGCGGGCCGGCTCGTACATCATGACCGGGCTCCGTGACGGTGGGCGTACCTCATACGGCGACTCCAGGGCTGTGTGCGGTGGTCACATGTGGGCGGGGCATATCTGGCCGGGGGCGGCACACAAGTGGGCGGGGTACATGGGCGGCGGTCACATGTGGGCGCTGTGGCGTGGCACGGGCGCGGGGGTGTGGGCGATGAGATGGCGTACGAGGGTGAGCAGGGTCTGTACGCCGGAACTGGAGATACGGGCGTCGCACGGCACCACCGGTGTGCCGGGACCGAGGTCGAGGGCCGCGCGTACCTCGTCGGGGTCGTAGCGGAAGGCTCCGTCGAACTCGTTGACGGCGATGACGAAGCCCAGGCCGCGTTCCTCGAAGAAGTCCACGGCGGCGAAGCACTCCTCCAGGCGGCGGGTGTCGGCGAGGACGACCGCGCCGAGCGCGCCCTCGCACAGCTCGTCCCACATGAACCAGAACCGCTCCTGCCCGGGCGTGCCGAACAGGTACAGCACGTGCTGCGGGTCGAGGGTGATGCGGCCGAAGTCCATGGCTACGGTCGTCTCGAGCTTGTTCTCGACGCCGTCGAGGTTGTCCGTGGCCGCGCCGACCGTGGTCAGCAGCTCCTCCGTGCTGAGGGGCGCGATCTCGCTGACCGCTCCCACGAAGGTGGTCTTGCCGACCCCGAACCCGCCCGCCACCAGGATCTTGAGCGCGGCGGGGAACGGGTCAGAGCTGTCGTCGTAGTCCATCGAGCACTGCCTCCAGCAGAGACCGGTCAGTGGGGTTGTGGTGGAAGGCGGGGGGCTTGGTGGTGAGCGCCCCGCAGTCGACGAGGTCCGAGAGCAGCACCTTGGTGACGGCGGCGGGGAGTCTCAGATGCGCGGCGACCTCGGCGACCGTGAGGGGCCCGCGGCACAGGTCGATCGCCTGGGCGTACTCGGGACCGAGGTAGCCGAGCGGGGCGACGCCGGTGGCCATCACCTGGGAGATGAGGTCCAGGGCGACGGTCGGTTCGGTGCGCCCGTCGCTGACCGTGAACGGCCGCACCAGTCGCCCGGCGGCGTCGTCCAGCCAGGGCCCGTCGCCGGCCGTCGTCACGCTCAATGCCTCGTCGCCGGGGTGTCGGCGGCCTGCTGCCGGGGGGCGGTCACGAGGTACGGGCGGACGCTCTTGACCAGCATCGCCATCTCGTACCCGAGCACGGCGGCGTCGGCCTCGCGGCCCGCGAGCACGGCGAGACAGGTGCCGGAGCCCGCGGTGGTGACGAACAGCAGGGTCGAGTCGAGTTCCACCACGACCTGGCGCACGTCCCCGCCGTCGCCGAACCGGACGCCCGCGCTGCGGCCCAGCGAGTACAGGCCGGAGGCGAGCGCCGCCATGTGGTCCGCGCTGTCGGGGTCGAGTCCGTGCACGGACTTCACCAGGCCGTCGCAGGACAGGAGCACCGCGCTGCCGGTGTGGGGAACGCGCTGCACGAGGCCGCTCAGCAGCCAGTCGAGGTCGGTTGCGTGGGCGGTCGGCGCATCGCTCGCCATGGTGGATCGACTCCTTGGGGTACGAAGGTCTGCGGGAGCGCGGAGGTCGCGGATCGGGGTGGTGGCGGGGCTGGGGTGGGGCGGCGTCATGCGGGCGGGGGGCTCGCGTCGTGGTGGTCGGGGCTGTGGGGCTGGGTGGTCGGGGCGGGGGGTGCGGCGATGGGGGTGGGGGGCGGGTCGGTGGGGGCGAGGAGGGGAAGCGGGCCCGTGTGGGTGGGGGCGGTTGTGTGGTCGCGGGACATGTGCGCCGACCCCATGTGTGTCGGCTCGATGTCCCCCGGCTCCGCCGGCTCCATGTGCGGCGCCGCCATGTGGTCCGCGGCCATGTGACCGGACACCAGGTGCCGGGTATCCCTGTGCTCCGCGTCCCGGTGGCTGCTCCCAGCCCCCGTGGAGCCAAGTTCCGTCTGCGCCGGCGCCATGTAGTCGGCCGACATTTGGGCCGCCTCCATGTGCGGAGCCGACACGTACCCCGGCCCCATGCGCCCCGTGGCCATCCCCACGGCCCCCTCCTCCAAGGGCGCCTCCGGATAGCCGGACCCCGTCGCCGCCATGTGCTGCTGGGTCTCCGCCAGCCCAATCCCCCGCTGGAACGCGGCCATCAGGCCGGGATCGTGGCCCGCGACGGTGTCGCCGTCCTGGCGCGGGGCGGGCCCCCCGCGGAGTTGGGGAACGATGTGTTCCTGGGCGCGCCGTCGGGGCAGCCGGGGCCGCTCCATGGTGCCGCGCACCGTAGCCCCGAGGCGCGGGGTGGGCAGTGCGCCCATGTTGGCCTCCACCATGGACCGGTCCTCGGCGCTGACGCCGGGCACCGCCTCGGCTGGGTTGGGACGCCGCTCCTGCGCACCGCGCGTGGGCAACGGGGGCGGTGTGCCCCCACTCCTGCTCGCTCCCTGAGCGTGCCGACCCCGCCCGGAACCCGGCGCCTTTCCGGCACCTCCGCCGGCAGCCCCCGGAGCGGCAGCCCACGTACGACCGGAACCTCCGCTCTCCCCCGCACCCGAGTCACGACCCGCGTCACCGCCGACCGCTCCCCCGGGAGCCGTACCCGCACCACGCTCCACGCGCGCCGGGTCACCGGGCGCGCTCTCCGTCCCGGACCCGTCACCGGCCGCCGCCCCGGACACCGGCGAGGGCCGACCTGCGGCAGCCGTCAACTCCCCGGCGCCGGAGGGAGTCTGGGCCTGCCCGGTCCCCGTCCCCGTCCCGACAGCCCCCGGCAAGCCGGACATCATCCCGGGCGCCGGTCCCAGCAGTGCCTGCGGAATCACCAGCACCGCCTGGACACCGCCGTAGATGTTGGTCTGGAGCCGGACGCCGATGCCGTGGCGGCGGGCGAGTTGGGAGACGACGTAGAGGCCGATGCGGCCGTCGGCGAGGAGGCTGGCGACATTGACCTGGTCGGGGTCGGCGAGCAGGGCGTTCATGCGGTGCTGTTCGTCCACCGGCATACCGAGCCCCCGGTCCTCGACCTCCACGGCGAGCCCGGAGGTCACGAGGTTGGCGCGCAGCAGTACTTGGGTCTGCGGGGCGGAGAACACCGTGGCGTTCTCGACCAGTTCGGCCAGGAGGTGGATGACGTCGGCGACGGCGTGCCCGCGCAACTCGCCGTCGATGGGCGGGACGAGCTTGACCCGGGAGTACTGCTCGACCTCGGCGATGGCGGAGCGCAGTACCTCGGTCATGTCGACCGGGTTGCTCCACTGCCGCCGGGAGACGGCGCCGCCGAGCACGGCGAGGTTCTCGGCGTGACGGCGGATGCGGGTGGCGAGGTGGTCGACGTGGAAGAGCCCCTTGAGCAGGTCGGGGTCCTCGATCTCGTTCTCCAGCTCGTCCAGGATGGAGATCTCCCGGTGCACCAGGGACTGCAGGCGCCGGGCGAGGTTGACGAAGACCTCCAGTTTCTGTTCGCTGCCCGCCTGGCTGGAGAGCTGGGCGGCGCGCACGACGGCGGTGACGGCGCCGTCGTGCGCGCGGGCGAGATCGGCGGCGAGGAGTTCGAAGTCGTCGGCGTCCTCGGGCGGCCTGCGGCGCGGCTTGCGCTGCGGGGGCGCCTCGCCCTTGCGCAGCGCGTCGACGAGCGTGCGCAGGTCGGCCTCGCCGCGCGCGGCACCGCGGCGCAGGGCCCCGACGCGCTCTCCGACGGAGCGCGCGGCGCGGTCGGCGGCCACGGCCGCGATGGCGATGCCCGCGGCGGCCACGGCGAGGGCCCCGGCGAGAACCACCCACAGACCGAGGCTCGCCGGCACACGGCTGGAGCGGACGCAGAAGACGACGGCCGCGACCGCGCCGAGCGCGACCGCGATGGGCGGGAGCACGGCGATCCGCATGAGCTGGGGTCGTATGTGCGTCTCGGGCAGCGCGGGAGCGGGTCGGGCGACCGGTCGCCCGTGCCTGCCGCCCTCCCGGCGGTCGGCACGGTTGGCCGGTGCTCGGAGGTGAGACATCTGCGTCCTCGTACTGGTCCGTCGGGCCTGTCCTCGCGTGGTCCGCCCCGGGAGGGGCACCACGCCTGGCGGTGTCGGCGGCACGGGCCGGGGAATGCCCCGCGTCGTCCGACGGACACTCACGGTAGTTGCCTGCGCATCCGGTCCGATGGGCAGTTGACAAACTCACCCGGCCGACATCCCGCTCTGGTATGAGGCTTCGTACGGCAGACCGATAATCGCGTCGAATTCCCGTACGAAAGACAGGACACAGAGAAAAGAAAACAGTCCGACTCGATCAGAAATCGCCGTCGCCGAACACTGCGTCCGAGGACGCGTTCCGAGGCGGGACGACGCTCACTCGGGTTGCAGGACGAAGTCGTACGCGGCGTGCAGATACGGCTCCTCGATGGGGTCGCCGTCCGGCGCGGTCCCGGCCGGGTGCTCGGTGAACCGCACGATCAGCGGGTCCTTGGTGCCGAAGACGACGTCGCTGTCGAGATACTCCCCACCCTCCTGGAAAAGGTGGGTGATCAGCTTGCGGTGACCGGGCTCGTCGATCAGGAAATGGATGTGCGCGGGCCGGAACCAACTGATGTCCGTGCGGTGGATCAGGTCACCCACCGGACCGTCCATGGGAATGGCGTAACCGCGCGGCGCGATGGTGCGGATGCAGTACGAACCGTCTTCCCGAGTACGGTATTTGGCGCGCAGCCGCGCCTCGTCCATTTCCGGGATCTGCGCCTCGTACGCGCCGTCGGCGTCGGCCTGCCAGACGTCGAGCACGGCGCCCGCGAGGGGCTTGCCTCCGGTGTCGGTGACCTTTCCGGTGATGTAGAGCGGGGTTCCGGGCAGGCCCTCGGACATGTCGGACCCGTCGGGCACCGTGGGCGATCCGTCGATGTGGAACGGGCCGAGGACGGTGGCGGGGGTGGCCTCGGGGACGAAGCGGTTGTTCAACTGGACCACCAACATGCTCAGTCCGAGCACGTCGGAGGCGAGGATCAGTTCCTGCCGCTTGTCGTCGCAGGTCTGGCCGCCGGCGGTGAGCCACTGGATCGCGGCGGCCCATTCGTCCTCGGTGAGGCGCACCTCCGCCGCGAAGGCGTGCAGATGGCGGATCAGCGTGGTCATCAGTTCGCCCAGGCGCGGGGAGTGTGCGGTGGCCCAGCGCTGGACGGCCAGTTCGGTGATGTTGTCCTCGTCGGCGAACACGGGTGCGGCCCTGCCTCTCTTGTCGCGTGGGCCCGTCCGTCCGCTGCGGCTCCGCGCGACGCGGCTCACGGCACGCCGGGGCGCGGTCGCGGGTCAGTCCTCCGGCCGCTCTCCCGGATGCGGGGGACGTGCGAGGGGTTCGGGTGCGAACGGGTCGGGGGGTACGGGGGTGTTGTTGAGGTCCACGGACAGGAACACGTCGCGTGCGACCGGGTGGCGCAGTTCCTCGGCGAGTTGGCCGATCAGTCCGGCGGTACGGGCCAGCAGGGCGAATCCGCGCAGGAGTTCCAGGGGCAGGCCCAGGTCGGCCAGGGCGGCTCCGCAGACTCCGGCTCCGTTGAGGGGCAGCGTCCGGCCGAGGACGTCCGGATGGACCCGGCCGATGGCGGCGAACAGGGCCAAGTGCGGCCCGAACAGGCCCTCTTCGTCCGCGATGCGCATCAGCTTCGGTGTCCTCGGGTCGCCCTCCTTGTGGACGTGGTGTCCGAGGCCGGGTACGAACGCTCCGGCCGCTCGGCTCTCGCGGACCGTTCTCGCCGCCACCTCGTCCCAGCCCTGCTCGTCCGTCGGCAACTCCCCTTCCAGGGAGAGCAGTACGTCGTGGAGGAAGCGGCCGGTGTCCTCGGTGACGCCGAGGAAGCGGGAGCCGCCGCCGAGCAGCCCGGCGGCGAGGGCGCCCTGGATCGAGTCGGGCGCGGAGAGGTAGGTGAGGCGGGTGACGATGGCGGTGGGGGTGAAGCCGTGGTCCGCGAGGGCGGCGAGGACCGCTTCGAACACCCTGGTCTCGCCGGAAGTCGGCCGCCGCTGGGCGGCCAGCCAGAACGCGAGTTCCCCGAAGCCGACCGAGCCCATGACGTCCTCGGCGAGGTCGTGTCCGAGCAGCGTGATGCGGTCGGGGCCGGAGGCGCCGAGGGCGGTGGGATAGGCGGGGCGCGGGGTCTGCCCGGGAGCCCCCTCGCGGCCGGACCGCGGCTCAGTCACGGTCGTTCGCCTCGGGCCCGGTCAGCCATCTACGCAACTCCGCTCCGTGCTCGTCCAGTTCGGGAGGCGGTAGCCGGTACGTGGCCGGGGTGGCGGAGAAGCGGATGGGGTGCCGGGTCGTGGGTACGGCACGCTCGCCCTCCCCCACGTTGACCACGGGGTCGAGCCCGAAGCGCTCGGCGAGCGCGAACCCGCCGTCGATGGTGTTGATGGGCCCGCACGGCACACCGGCGGCGACGAGCAGGTCGAACCACTCCTCGGCGCCGCGCGTCACGAACCGCTCGGTCAGCAGCGGGTGGAGGTCGTCGCGGTGGGCGGTGCGGTCGGCGTTGCGCAGGAAGCGGGGGTCGTCGGCGGTCCCGGGGATGCCCAGCATCGCGCACAGTTTGCGGAACTGACCGTCGTTGGCGGCGGTGACGACGAGGTCGCGGTCGGCGGTGGGGAAGGGCTCGTAGGGGCAGACGCTGGGGTGTGCGTTGCCCATGCGGTAGGGCACGGTGCCACCGGCCGCGTAGGCGGAGCTGTGGTTGACCAGGCCGGTCAGGGCGGAGGAGAGCAGGTTGACCTCGACCAACTGGCCCTCGCCGGTGGCGTCCCGGTGCCGGAGGGCGGCGAGGATGCCGATGGCGGCGTGGTTGCCCGCCATCACATCGAACACGGAGATCCCCGCGCGGAACGGCGGCCCGTCGGGTTCGCCGGTGAGGCTCATCAGGCCGGAGACGGCCTGCACCATGAGGTCGTAGCCGGGCACGTCGCGTCCGGCGCCCGAGCCGAACCCGGTGATCGACGCGTAGACCAGGCCGGGGTTGTCGCGTCGTACGCTCTCGAAGTCGAGTCCGTACTTCGCCATGCCGCCGGGCCGCAGGTTCTCGATCAACACGTCGGCGCGGCGGGCGAGTTCACGTGCCGCCTCGGCATCGCCCTCGTCGCGCAGGTCGAGGACGAGGGAGCGCTTGCCCCGGTTGACGCCGAGGTAGTAGGTGGAGACCTCGCCGCGTACCGGGGGCATCCAGGTGCGGGTGTCGTCGCCGCCGGGTCCCTCGACCTTGACCACGTCGGCGCCGAGGTCCGCGAGGAGCATGGTGGCGTAGGGCCCGGCGAGGACGCGGGAGAAGTCCGCGACCAGGACTCCGGCGAGCGGGCCCGCGCCGTTCGTCGTGGGCGGGGCTTCCGGCTTGGTGCTTCGCGGCATCGGCCTCGCCTCTCTGTCCGCTCTACGGACCCTCGTCCGTCCACGGATTCTGGGTCGGTGGCGTCGGAGCGTCAAGGGGGCCGTAACGACCTCAAGTGCGCGCCGGGGAGAATCCGTTGGGCAGACCGGACTCCGGACGCCGGACCGTGTGGGGTACGGATTCCAGGCGGGCGAAGTCGAGGCTGATCTCGCCCGCGGCCTGGAGGAGGAGCGGCAGATGGTCGTTGACCAGGACCTCCGCCGGGGTCTCGGCGGCGTGCGCGTTGACGTTGACGCTCGCGACGACGCGCCCGGAGCCGTCGCGCAGCGGTGCCGCCACCGAGCGGATGCCGCGGGCGAGCTGCTCGTCGGTCATCGCCCAGCCCCGGGCCCGCACCTCACGCAACTCGGCCTCCCATTCGGCGCGTTCGGGCTGCCATACGGGGGCGAGACCGGACCGGGTGGGCTCGGCGACGACACGGGCCGCCTCCTCGGGCGGCAGGGCTGCCAGCAGGACCTTGCCGAGGGACGTGGGCAGGGCGGGGAAGCGGGTGCCGATCTGCACCACGAGGGCGACGACCTTGGGGACGGAGACCCGGGCGACGTACACGATGTCGGAGCCGTCGAGCTGGGCGATGGAGCAGGACTCGTTGGTGCGCTCCACCAGCCATTCCAGATGGGGGCGGGCCACATCCCACAGCCCCATCGACCGGGTGTAGGCCACACCGAGGTCGAGCACGCGCGGGGTGAGGGCGAAGCCGTTGTCCTGCTGGCGCACATAGCCGAGTTCGGCCAGCGTCAGGAGAATGCGGCGCGCGGTGGGCCGGGCCAGGCCGGTGGCGCCGGCCACGTCGGTCAGCGACATGACCGGCTGCCGGGGCCGGAACGCGGTGATCACCTCAAGCCCCCGCGCCAGCGCCTCGATGAAGTCGGGCCCGGTTCCCTCGCGTGGCATGACAACCCCCTGAGTCCGTGTGCGGCCGTCCGTCGTCCGGACGGCGTGTTCTCGCGGAACTGTACGCGGTATTGACACGGCACCGCCCCGCTGAACACCATCGGAGCGGGCCGGTTGTCCGCTGTGCGGATAGTTGTACGGAGCCAGGGAGAGGGACGGACGGCGTACAGGGGTCCACCAGGCCATTCGCCCGCCGATGAACGGGAGTTGCCGTGCCGATCCACTCCGCCCCCTTCACCCCGGGACGCCCCTTCGTCTTCCGGGACGCCACGGTGTTGACCGTGGACCGAGCGCACCGGGTGCTCCCCCGCACCGACGTCCTCGTGACCGGTGACCGGATCACCGCCGTCGGCCCGCGCCTCGACGTCCCGGAGGGGACGGTGGAGATCGACGCGGCGGGCGGCATCGTGATGCCGGGCATGATCGACACGCACCGCCACATGTGGCAGACCGCCATGCGCGGCTACGGCGCCGACTGGACGCTGACCCAGTATTTCGTCTGGTACTACCTGGAGCACGGCAGGGTCTTCCGGCCCGAGGACATCCACGCCGGGAACCTGCTGTCCGCCGTCGAGGCGCTGGACGCCGGGGTGACGACGGTCGTGGACTGGTCGCACGGGCTGCGGACGGTCGACCACGCGGACGCGGCCGTGGACGCGCTGCGGTCGGTGCCCGGCCGATTCGTCCTCGCCTACGGCAACATCCACCAGGCCCCGGCCGAGTGGACGGCGGCACCGGAGTTCCGCGACTTCGTGCGCCGCCGCGCCACCGGGGACGACATGCTCGGCTTCCAACTGGCCTTCGACGTCACGGGAGATCCCGAGTTTCCGGAGCGGCCCGCCTTCGAGGCCGCCCGCGAGCTGGGCGTCCCCGTCACCACCCACGCCGGGGTGTGGGGCGCCACCGACGACAGCGGCATCCGGCTGATGCACGAGCACGGGTTCATGACCCCCGAGACGGTGTACGTGCACGCCTCCACGCTCTCGGCCGACTCCTACCACCGCATCGCCGCGACCGGTGGTTCCGTCTCCGTCTCCACCGAGAGCGAGCAGAGCGCGGGTCAGGGCTATCCGACGACTTGGGCGCTGCGTGCGCACGGCATCCCCGTCTCGCTGTCGATGGACACCAGCGTGTGGTGGAGCGGCGACCTGTTCTCGGCGATGCGCACCACGCTGGGTGCCGACCGCGCCCGCGAGCACCTGGAGGCCCACGCCCGCGGCGAGACCGTCACCCACGCCGCGCTGCGCGCCGAACAGGTCGTGGAATGGGCGACGGCGGGCGGCGCGCGAGCCATCGGCCGCTCCGGCGACCTCGGCAGCGTCGAGCCCGGCAGGAAAGCCGACCTGGTGCTGCTGCGCAACGACCGCTCCCCCGTGTCGTTCCCGCTCCTCAACCCCCATGGCCACGTGGTCTTCCAGGCCCAGCGGGGCGATGTCCACACCGTGGTCGTGAACGGCCGGGTGGTGAAGTACGACCACCAACTCGTCGGCGTCGACCTGGCCGTCGTACGCCGCACGGCCGAGCGGAGCGTGGAGTACCTGCGGTCGGCCATCGGAGAGGACGCGTGGGCGGCCGGGATGAACCCGGACGTGCCCGAGACGAAGGTGCTGGACAACCCGTACACCTACACCGCTTACCGGAGCTCGGGCACGCGGCCGCGCTGACGGGCGCCGTGGTCCGGGTGCGATCAGGCACCCCGCCCCTCAGGCGATCGCCAGGACGACCGCCAACGTGGAGTCGTACTCCTGCTGCCTTCCGGCCAGGGACTCCAGCACCTGCTGCGCGCTCTCCCACTGCTCCGGCTGGGCCTTGGCGAAACCCTGCCAGCCGATCACGATGAGCAGTCGGCCCGGTACTTCCGGTCCCCAGCTGATATCACCGGCGGCATCGGTGAACGCCTGCCAGTTGCGGGCAGCCGAGGACGGCAGACCGAGGGCGGGCAGGCTGCGCTGCATGAATCCCTCCTGGTCGGTGACGCCGGCCAGGTCGAGAGGGATGATCTTCCAGCCGGCCTCGTGGACCACCTGGGCGAGAGTCGCTGTGGGCATGTCCGTACCGCCTTGCCGGGTCCGGTCCTCCCCGCCGACACGGGGAACGGGTCGCTTCACCCATCATGCCCCACGGTGAGCGATCCCTCACGAGGAGCCGGTTCCGCCCCGGGCGCACACGGGGCGACGACCGTGATCGGCCAGGCGCTACCCCGGAACCATCCCGCCCGCAACCGGAGCGGCGACACGCCTGCGCGAGGACATGTGACCGGCAGCACCCGCACCCCCATAACCGCAGGCCCAAGCACCTTTGACCGGACGCGAGTTGACTGATCCTCACCCTGTCGTTCACAGACGACTTGACTGGTCCATACCAATGCGATTGAGTGCGGCCCACACCCCCCACGGCCACCCCCACGCGCCTTGTCCGGTGCCACTGGAGTGCCACTGGCGCCCGCGCGGGTATCCCGGTCCCGTTGTTGCACGCTGCCCGGGTACGGCCGCTTCCTGCAAAGGAGTTGACTCTGTGTCGAGACGACACGTCTCCGCCGCGCTGACCGCGCTCGCTCTCGCGGTGACCCCGCTGGTGATGTCGGCCCCGGCCGCGTCGGCGGCTCCGGCCACCGCGGCCGCGTCGTGCGCGAGCTACCCCAACTGGGTGGCGGGCAAGTCGTACGTCACCGGCGACATCGTCCGTTACACGGACGGCAAGACGTACATCGCCGAGCACGACAACCCGGGTTACGACCCGACCATCAGCACCTGGTTCTGGGACCCGTACAACTGTGACGGCGGTTCGACCACCCCCGTCGGCAACTTCGTCGTCAGCGAAGCCCAGTTCAACCAGATGTTCCCGAGCCGGAACTCGTTCTACACCTACCAGGGCCTCGTCGCGGCCCTGAACGCCTTCCCGGGCTTCGCCAACACCGGCAGCGACACCGTGAAGAAGCAGGAGGCCGCGGCCTTCCTCGCCAACGTCAACCACGAGACCGGCGGTCTGGTCTACGTGGTCGAGCAGAACACGGCCAACTACCCGACGTACTGCGACTGGAGCCAGTCCTACGGCTGCCCGGCCGGCCAGTCGGCGTACTACGGGCGCGGCCCGATCCAGCTGAGCTGGAACTTCAACTACAAGGCGGCCGGCGACGCGCTCGGCATCGACCTGCTGCACAACCCGAACCTCGTGCAGACCGACGCGGCGGTCGCCTGGAAGACCGGCCTCTGGTACTGGAACACCCAGTCCGGACCCGGTTCCATGACCCCGCACAACGCGATGGTCAACCAGGCCGGCTTCGGCCAGACCATCCGCAGCATCAACGGCTCCCTGGAGTGCGACGGCCGCAACCCCGCGCAGGTCCAGAGCCGCGTGGACGCCTACCAGCGCTTCACGTCGATCCTGGGCGTCTCCCCCGGCGGCAACCTGTACTGCTGACCCGTCCCGCTCGCCCCGACCGCGGCTCCCCGAGCCGCGGTCGCGGTGCGTCCGGGGGCCGTCGCAGCCACGGCAGAACTCCCACCGGCGGCGATGCGGCGGGCTCGACGCACCCGCCTCCGAGAACGGGGGTTCGGTTTCCCGAACCCCCGAACCGGGCTGCCACGATCGACCGCCGTGCCGGGCCCGCCAAGGATGGGCGCATGGCTGAGACGACGACGGACACCCAGGGGCACCGCGGACAACCAAAGGGAGCCGTCACCCGCTCGGTGGATCTGCATCGCGGGAGCACGAGCGCGGCACCGCCGCCGTGCACGCGCTGCGCAGGGTCTCGGCGGCCCTCGCCCAGGGGACGTTCACGGCGTTGATGGGGCCCTCGGAGTCCGGGCAGGACCACCTTGTTGCACTGTCTCGCGGGGACGGACCCGGCGTCGCGGGGGTTCCGTCTGCTGGGGCGGGACGGAGGTGTCCCGGCTGCCCGAGCGGCGACTGGCGGAACTGCGGCGCAGTCGGGTCGGTTTCGTCTTCCAGGCGTTCAATCCGATGCCGACGTGACGGTCGCGCAGAACGCCGAACTTCCCGGCCGGATCGCCGGGAAGCGGCCCGACCAAGGCCGGGTGACGGGCGCACTGGTCAGCTGCCAGTTGGTGTGCTCGACGCAGCCGGCGCCACCCGGAAGACACGTACGAAGTGGTACACGCTCAGGTGCGCTTCGACCGCGATCTCGGCGAGGGTGAGCGGCTCGGCCAGGCGGTCCCGCATGATGCCGATGCCTTTGCGTACCGCGGCGTGCTCGGGTCCGGATACGCGCGGTGTACGGCCCCGGGACATGAGATGCGTCGCGAGGAACGTCGCGGCCGACTCGGCGTACAGGTCCCCTGCGTCCCGGTTGGCCGGTAAGGACCGGACAAGGTTTTCGACGACCGGGTCGCCCGCGCTCAGTTCGGCAGACAACGCCTCGAAGTCGGCAGCGGGCTTCTTCAGCCCGTGCGCGGCCTGCTCGATATCGGTCCGCCGTATGTGCACCTGGATGGTGGACATGATCGACGCCGCTGTGTAGCTGCGCACTGTCGACTGGCCGGGCACCATGAGTTCGAGTCGGCCGGGCCTCCAACGCCGCTTGGTGGATGTCCCTCCGGAGCTGACCCGCATCATCGCTTCTCCACCGGTGCACAGCACAAGATGCAGGTCGGACGTTCCGGGCAGCAGAAAGTCCTCGACTTGGCGGACATGCACAAAACTCTGGACCAGCAGCGATCGCCAGCCCGCGTCGCTCCAACTGCAGTAGCCACGTTGTACGTACTGAGCTTCATCGATGTCGGCATACGGTGCCAGGTCGAACGCGAGGGACGCGGGCACGTGGGTTCCTCTTGGTGTTGTCGGAGAACGGTCGCTGAGGTCGGCAGCGGGGTGTCGCCGTGGAGCAGTCGGCGGTCCTGACGGCGCATCGTGATCTGCACGGGGACACGAGCAGAACCGTCGTTCGCCCAGGATTTGGCTGTCGGATCGGGTCGGCCCGGACAGACGGCACCTGCCCGTCGACCCGCGCCGCCCGTCCGCCACCTCGAGAGAGGCGGACGGGGCGGTCGCCCGTCAGGACTGCGCGTGTCGGTGCGGGCGAGACCGATGTCTCCTAGGAGGCCGATGGGATGGCGGAGGGCACCGGGTTCGGGTCGGTGGAAGGTTCTGGGTTCGGGGCGGTGGGGGTGGGGGTGGGGGCGACGGTGGGGTGCGACTGTCGTGCGGGTGGTGCCGGGCGGAGGTGGTCCGGGGGGTTGGAGGAGAGCAGGAGGAAGACGGCTGCCGCAGCCGCTGCGGCAGCCGCGACGGCGAAGGACAGCACCCGCCGCGTCCGGCGAGTGCCCCAGGTTCGTCCGGCGGGCGGGCTGGCCGGTGACAGGTCGTGGGCACTGATGAGCCGCCCGCGCGCTTCGAGCGCGGCACGCAGTCGTTCCTCGATCGGCGCCGGATCAGTCATCGGTCCCCCTCCAAAAGCTTCTCCAGAGTGGCGAGTGCGCGGCTCGCGGTCGACTTGACGGTTCCACGGGACACGCCGAGGGCGTCGGCGATCTGTGCCTCGCTCAAGTCGGACCAGTAACGCAGGACCAGTACCTCACGCTGGCGCTCGGTGAGCCGTGCCAGCGCGTCGAAGACCTGCCGGTGCTCCTCGGCGAGCAGCAGCGGCTCGTCGACCGGCGCCCCCGGACCCTGGTACGGCGGGGTGTAGGCGCGCGCGGTGCGCCGCCGACGCAGCACCGAGCGGGCGGCGTTGACCACCGCGGTATGGAGATAGGCGTGCGCGTCCTGGACGTTGTCCAGCCGTTCGCCGTGCCGGCGGCAGACGGCGGCGAAGGCGTCCTGGACGACGTCCTCGGCGGTGTGCAGGTCGTCCACCAGAAAGGCCGCCAGCCGGACCATGTCGAGCCGCCGGGTCCGGTACAGATAGGCGAGTGTGGGGGAATCCTCCTCGCCGTCCTGGTCGGCCACCGAACGCAGGTTCCGGAATCGTCGGCCGGGATGCGGCGCGCTCGACGCCGGAGGCGGGGTGGTTCGGGCGCGGCGCAGGAGCCGGGCCCACCAGGGCAGGGCAACGGTGAGCTGCATCGTCCTCGTTCACATCAGGAGTGTGGCGGGGCCGGCCCCGCCACACCTGTGGTCGGCGACTCAGTGGCTGGTGTGACCCGGGTAGGGCTTGCCGTTCGCGTCACCGGGGACGGGCTGCGGGTACGGCTTGCCGTTCTCGTCGCCGGGGACGGGCTGCGGGTACGGCTTGCCGTTCTCGTCGCCCGGGACCGGGGTCGGGTCGGTGTGGGCGGAGGCGTGTGTGCCCGGGGTGGAGGGGACGGGCCGCGGGTACGGCTTGCCGTTCTCGTCGCCCGGGACCGGGGTCGGGTCGGTGTGGGCGGAGGCGTGTGTGCCCGGGGTGGAGGGGACGGGCCGCGGGTCG
>NZ_JBSGAH010000021.1:0-16530 GCF_053600675.1 Streptomyces sp. NPDC005004 | reverse complement strand
GGTACGGCTTGCCGTTCCCGTCACCCGGAACCGGCGTCGGGTCGGTGTCGCCTGAGGTCTGCGTGCCCGGGGTGGACGGTACGGGCTTCGGGTCGGCCGGTGCCGACTTGGCCGGGTGCGGGTGGCCGGCGGTGGCCGCCTGAGCGGCGATGCCGCCGCCCGCCACCAGGGCGAGACCGGCAGCCGACCCCAGCACCCAGGTGCGCAGGGAACGGTTCGACTTCTTGGGACGTATGTGCCGCATGGGAATCGACTCCAAAGAGTGGAGAGACAACACTGACGGTCGGACGCGCAAGGACCGGAAATCCCGTCCCTGTAAACGCCCTTCACCCCACCAGACGTGCGGCCCCGTCCGAGGTTGTCGCGGTCCCGAAAAAATTCTGCGGCCTTCGAAGGCCGACGGGGCCCTTCTCCCGGCTGTCGCCCGCGGCCCAAGAACCAACCTGGGCCGCCCACCATCCCAGGTCGCCCCCGGTGACGGCACAGCCGGTGACGACGGTGTCCTCAGCGAGCGTGGAACGGGTCGGCCAGGACGGCGTCAAGGGCTCGTTGGCGGCCGCGACCCGAACGGGTATACGAGGACCGCGGGATGTCTGGGAGGGGTGGGCCGGCTTCGTCGCACCCGAGCGTGCGATGTACACCATCGCCAATCGCAAGGTGATCCGGCGTCTGCCCAAAAAGGGCCGCATGCCGATGCTGCCGCTCTCCGAGCTAATGGAGGATCTCCCCGAACCGCAACGCGGTTACGTGCGGAAGCGAACCGGCCCCAGGGCGGGACGGAGCACCGCACTCATCCGCCCTGGGGCACCGACGCGCTACCCGGACCGATCGTCCTCGCACCGGAACACGCCGGTAACGCACATGGACCCGCGGGATGCCGGGCTGAGCGCCCTGATGGCCGGGAAGTCCCTCGGAACAGTGGCTTCGCCACCTGGCCGTCGGCGTCGCCGCACGAGCCGCTGAAAAGCCCCGGACCGCGCAGCCCTGAGGATGCGCGGGTCAGGAGGGGTTCGGTCAGAGGTACTTCTTGTAGAACGGGATCAGGTGGTCCAGGGCGATCTTGACCGGCTCGGGCTGGTCGTACAGGTCGTAGTGGGAGTAGCCCTCGGCGACGACCAGTTCCTTGTCCTTGGAGGCCGCGCGGCGGTAGATCTCCAGGCCGTCCCGGTAGGCGCCGAAGGCTCCGGGCTTGTCGCCGACCACTACGCACAGGGGGCGGGTGAGGAGGACCTCGGCGCGGTTGAAGGCGTCCCAGCCGACCGCGTTGGCCTGGCGGGAGAACAGCGACTCGGTGCGGCCGCCGGGCTTCTCGCCGCGATCGGTGCGGTAGTACTCGGTCGCCTCGAAGAGGTCCAGCTCGGTCAGGCCCTGCTCCTCGGCCGCCTCGGGAGAGGCGGGCAGGTACTGGTTGACGCGCGGCTCCCCGCCCCGCGCCTCAGCGGTGCGCTGCTCGGCGATGGCGTCGAGCGTGGCGATGGGGTCGTAGCCGCTGAACGCCTCGTGCATCAGGCGCCCGAAGTTCACGCCGGTCACACTGCCGACGGCCTTGATGCGGCGGTCGGTCATCGTGGCGTTGATGGCGTACGCGCCACCGCCGCACACCCCGATGACCCCGATACGGTCGGCGTCCACGTACGGCTGGGTCACCAGGAAGTCGATGACGTAGCTGATGTCCTCGACCCGGAACGTCGGGTCCTCGATCGACCTGGGCTCCCCGCCGCTCGCGCCCTGGAAGCTGGCGTCGAAGGCGACGACCACGAAGCCCTGTTCGGCCAGCGCCTTGCCGTAGACGTTCCCCGAGGTCTGCTCCTTGCACGAGCCGATGGGGTGGACGCTCACGATCGCGGGATAGGTCCGGCTCGCGTCGAAGCCGGACGGGAAGTGAATGTCAGCGGCCAGGTTCCAAACCAGCGCCTTGATCTCGACGTGCTCGATGTTCTCACTCACGGGTACAACTCCTCCTCGAAGAGGTGGTCGACATGGGGTTCGAACCGGTCGCGGGTGGTCGTCGCGTCCAGGGGGCGGCAACTGGCGCCTCACGCCGGTTCCTCCATGCTTGCGCAGGAAAAAGCGTTCCGCGGCACCTGATCGGGGTGGGGCTTACAGGGGGGACTGGCAACCCCTCCTTGCCGGGGACTCGCCACCTCGCGCGTTGGGGCGCACCTGTTCACATGGTGCGCAGCGCGGCCAGGCCGGCGGTCACGCTGGGGTTCGCCGTCCGGGGAAGGTCGGCGTTGTCGTCCACGGCGTCGAGGCGCCTGGCACGTCCGGCCGAAGCCAGGCGAACAGTGCGCCGGAGTCCGTGATCGTGGCGCTGGGGCCGGGGCCGGGGAAGACCTGGGAGGTCTTGCCTACCGCGTCGACATGAAGCAGCGTCGACGTGCTTGCCTCCGGGCCGTGTCCAGCCGGCCGGACGATCGGTGTACGGGGCGGCACTCGCGCGCAGCAGCCGTTACGAACGGCGCTTCCAGTCCAGGGCGTGGCCGTCCTCAGGGAAGGTGCGGCGTGCCCGCCGCCGATGCGACCGGTTCCGTGGCCGCCCAGCTCGCCAGCAGCGTCAGCGCCTCGTAGGAGGGTGAGCCGGGTTCGGCGGTGTAGCCGATGACGGAGAGTCCGGTGGCGCCGGCCGCGTCGAGGGCTTCGAAGCGCAGGGTGAGGTCGCCGACGGCCGGGTGCCGGAATTCCTTGGTGCCGCTGCGGTGTGCCCGTACATCGTGCGCGGCCCAGCGGGTGCGGAACTCCCCGCTACGGGTGGCGAGTTCACCCACCAGTTGGGTGATGGCCCTGGCGTACGGCGCCTTCGCGGCGGCGACCCTCAGCAGGGCGACGGCGTCGTCGGCGGCCTTCTCCCAGGCCGGGAAGGTCTCCTCGGCCCGGTCGGCGAGGAAGATGAACCGGGCCAGGTTCGGCGGCTCCGGCTGGTGCTCGTAGACGGCCCCGTACAGGGCGCGGCCGAGCGCATTGGCGGCGACGATGTCGAGATGGGCGTTCTGCACGATGGCGGGCGCGGTGACCATGGTGTCGATGAGTGCCTGGAGCGCCTCGGGGACCTGGCGGCGGGGGGCGCGGGTCTGCTTCCGGCCGGTCTTGCCGGCGGCGCGGGCGAGGTCGAAGAGGTGGGCGGTCTCCACGTCGTCCAGCCGCAGGGCGCCCGCGATGGCGTGGAGGACCTCCTCGGAGACGCCGGCGACCTGGCCGCGTTCGATCTGGACGTAGTACTCGGCGCTCACCCCGGCCAGCAGGGCGACCTCCTCGCGGCGCAGGCCGGGCACCCGACGGCGGCCCGCCACGGGAAGTCCCACCTGGTCGGGGGTGATCTTCGCGCGGCGGGTGGTCAGGAAGTCCTTGATCTCCTTGGCGGTCTCCATGCTTCGAGGCTAAGCCCGGTCCGCTCCGTTATGGAGGGGCTGCCAGTACCCCCGACGAGCGGCATCTGCCACGCCCGCGCGAGAGACCCCAGAGTGAACGTGTCGCCGGGATTCACCGGACGACCGCATCAGTCCTGCGAGTACTTGGAGCATCCCGTGGAAGCCGTCACCTTCCCCAATGGCCCGATCGCCATGGCGGGCAACCTCTACCTCCCGGCCGGTTTCGACCCCGAGGGCAACTACCCGGCCGTCGTCACCGTCCACCCCGGCGGCGGCGTCAAGGAGCAGACCGCCGGCCTCTACGCGGCCAAGCTGGCCGAGCAGGGCTTCGTCGCTCTCGCCTTCGACGCCTCCTTCCAGGGCGACAGCGGCGGCGAGCCACACCACCTGGAGGACCCCTACGCCCGCGTCGAGGACGTCCGCGCGGCCGTCGACCACCTCCAGTCCCTGCCCTACGTCGACCCCGAGCGCATCGGCGCCCTCGGCGTCTGCGCCGGCGGCGGCTACGCGGTCAACGCCGCGCTGACCGACTACCGCATCAAGGCCCTCACCACCGTCAGCGCCGTCAACATCGGCACCTCCTTCCGCCGCGGCTGGAACGGCACCGACTCCGACGCCGCCGCCGTGCCCACCCTCCAGGCCCTCGCCCAGCAGCGCACCGCCGAGTCCGCGCACGGCGCCGAGCCCGCCTACCTCCCCTACGTCCCGGCCGAGCCGGACGAGAACACCCCGCGCGACCTGGTCGAGGCACACGACTACTACCTCACCCCGCGCGCCCAGCACCCCAACGCCAAGAACAAGTTCCTCTTCACCAAGAGCGTCTCGCGGATCTTCACCTTCGACGCCTTCCACATGGTCGAAGACCTCCTCACCCAGCCGATCCTGATCGTCGCGGGCAGCGACGCCGGCTCCCTGTGGATGTCCACCGAGCTCCACGGCCGCGCCCGCAGCCCCAAGGCCCTCCGCGTCATCGAGGGCGGCACCCACATGGACTTCTACGACGTCCCCAAGTACGTGGACCAGGCCGTCGCGGAAGCCGTGCCCTTCTTCACCGAGCACCTGGCCGCCGCGCAGGACTGAGCCCATACCCGTGGCACACCCTGAGGTCCGCCGGTCCGGGACCGGCGGACCTCGGGCCGAACCTCAACACGAATGTTTCTCACCAGTCCGAGGGGTTCACCATGACGACAACACCACACTGGCGCATTGCCTTGATCGGCGCCGGAGCGGTCGGCAGCACCATCGCGCTGAGGCTCGCCGAGTCCGGTCACGAGGCCACCATGGCGGTGCGCGACGCGCGGCGACGCGGCGGCGGGGGGCCCTGGAGCGCGTGACGGGCTGCGCGGCGGCGCCGTCGAGCGCGCTGATGTCCAGGTGACCGCTTCTCTCGACGCCGATGACGACCTGGTGATCGTGCCGGTCCCGTGCCACCAGATCGACAGCCTCGTCCCGACCCTGGCGGCGAACGGCTCGGCTCGAATCATGTTCATGTTCCACAACGCCTCGGCCATCCCGGTCGTCGGCCTCGGCTACGTCCGGCTCGGCCAGCCCGCGACCACCCTGTCCGGGGGAGAGGCCCCGCGCCTCAAGCGCGCCAGCGAGCTGCAGAAACGCGCCACCGGACACGGCGTCCACGTCCTCGACGAACCCACGACCGGCCTCCACTTCGAGGACATCGGCAAACTCCTGAAGGTCCTCAACGGACTGGTCGACAAGGGCAACACCGTCATCGTCATCGAGCACAACCCCGACGTGATCAAGACCGCCGACTGGATCATCGACCTGGGCCCGGAGGGCGGCGCGGACGGCAGCCTCGTGGTCGCCGAGGGCACGCCCGAGGAAGTCGCGGCGGTCCCGGCCAGCCACACCGGCAAGTCCTTGCACGAGATCCTCGCCTCGGCCGCGTGAGCGCCGCGTCGACGGCCAGGGCTCGCCCCACGGAATTCCGGCAAACGGCCGCCAACATGGCGGCGGCCGAGGAAACACGGCACAGACGCCAGCTGGTCAGGTCGCGGCCCACGGCGAGCGTCGGACTGGTCCTGTCGCCCCGCGACGTCACTCGGAGTGCACGACCGGCTGGAAGATGGAAGTCGCCAGCGCGAGACCAACCACGGTTCCGAGCACCTGCACACCGATGAAGCCAGGGACCGAGCCAGGCTGGATGCCGTCGAAGGTGTCGCTGAAGGAGCGACCGACCGTTACCGCAGGGTTGGCAAAGCACGTGGACGCGGTGAACCAGAAACCGGCGCCGACGTACGCGGCGACCGCGACGGGAGCGAAGCGGATGCGGTGGCTCTGGGCCAGGCCGGAGATCAGCAAGATCAGCCCGGCCGTGGCGACGCCCTCGCTCAGCAGCACGTGTCCCGGAGAACGGTCGTGTGTGAACCACTTGACCAGCGGCTGAGCGAACATCGCGTTGGCAAGGATCGCGCCGACGATCGCCCCGGTGATCTGCGACGAGACGTAGACGACGCCCTCGCGGGTGGTGACTCCGTCGCCCCCGCGTCTGGCGGTCCACCACGCGGCCAGGGTGATGGCCGGGTTGAAGTGCGCGCCGGAGATCGGGCCAAGTAGCACGATGAGGATGCCCAGACCGAAGACGGTGGCCAGCGAGTTGGCAAGCAGTTGAATGCCGACGTCCCTGGTCAGCTCGGTGGCCTGAATACCGGAGCCGATGATGATCGCGGCGAAGAGGGCAGTGCCGAGCAGTTCGGCCGCGGCCCTCACCGCGAGCGGCTTGTGAGGAGGCGCGGGGCGCGGCTCGTGGTACGGCGTTGCGGAGGCTATGTCGAACTCCCGGCTGTGCGTGGCGGCCTGTCCAACAGTAGGTCTCGCTACCCGCGAACGGCGGGCGCAACGCGGCTGCGGCCGGGTGCCAAGAAACCAGAGACTCGGGCGGTACGACCGTCGCTACCGTCGAGCACCCCCTGCGGGCGCGGGGACGACACCGGGGTGATCGCGACGGCGCACGAGTCCATGGAGCGACCCCCCGTGCTCGCGGGAATCGTTCCTCTCCCTCAGGTTGCTCAGAGGTCGTTTCATCCTGTTGTTTCATCGCGGGATACGGATTTGATCCGGTGATGTCTGGTCGCGCCAGGAGGCGGTGGCAGACAGCAGGGCTGTCGGTCACTTGACGTGCGCGGCAATGGTCCGTGCGCACTCCATCGCCTCCGCGTGTGTGGTGTCCACCTCCAGGTCATAGGCCACGCCCTGGTGGACCACTTCCGCCTGGGATGCAGCCATCCCGATCGTCCGATCGCCTCGTGCGACCTCACGGCCTGCGGCCACCGCCGCGTCACACCGGACGCCCACCCACAACACCCGCAGTTCGCCCAGGGCTTTCCGCCATCGCTGCTGTGAGTACGCTCCGCCGAGGAAGACCTCGTCGACGATGACCCGTGCGCCTGCACGGGCCATCGCGGCGACCCCCTCGATCCATGCCGCTTCCAGCGTCCGGAACTCAGGGCCGACGACCACCTCTCCGTCCGGAGCGAACCCGATCCCGCCATCCGACGCCCGCATGGACGCCGGCATCGCCTCAACCAGCGTGTCTGTCCCGAGGGCCAGCCACGATCCCGGCAGGACTGCCTGCAGACACCGAACGATCCCGGATTTCCCCGAGCTGGAACCACCGTTGACAACGATCACCTGAGTTATCACCGCGCCACGGTAGAGGCGCCCGGGCAACGCTCGAAACGGATTTCCGTGGACCCGGCAGCGCCTGCCACGACCCGGCGAACGTTCCCGGTCAGAGCACCGGGGAGAAGAACCCCGGCCCAAGGGAATCAAAGCTCCTGGGCAGGGAAATCCTGCCGGACTCCGTACCGAAGGAGCCGATAAAAGACCCTCCGAGGGGCTGCTCAGGTGGCCTGCGGATTCAGACCTTGAGGGCCGGGGCGTTCCTTGCGAGGCGGCCCGTCCAAAGAACGGATCACGCGGTCATGCTCAGCACCGGAACACCGGCTCAACATCTCCACGATCCTGCCGATCTCACCCTCGCTCGCTGTCACACGTCACCCGCGTAGTCGAGATCGTCGCTCCGCTCCTCAGCGGCAGCCGACGCCACTGGCCGCGGCTGACGCCACGGGTGAGCGATCGGGTGGGACACGGACCGCCACCACGGGTCCGCGGGAAGCTGCCCGGCCGGCTCGAAAGGCTCACCAGGCCGGGGAGAAGCAACGGCCTGCCCGACCTCCTCAGCCGCGTCCCTGGTCCACTCCCCCGGCTCCGCCCAGGCGTGGAAAGCCAGGTTGAACGTCCCCCAGTGGATCGGCAGCAACACGCCATGCGGACCACCTCCCTGCAGGTCAAGGTGCGCACGCACACCCTCGGCAGGCGACATGTGGATGTCCGGCCACGCCCCGGGAAGCGGCGTACGCTCCGGGTGGTCCTTGGGCCAGTAGGAGCTGTAGGCGCCGATCTGGATCATGGTGAGGTCGAAGGGGCCGTAGGCGGTGCCGATGTCCTGGAAGCCCTCGAAGTAGCCGGTGTCGCCGCTGTGGTAGACGCGGTGTTCCGCGCCGGCGACCACCCAGGAGGCCCAGAGCGTGTGCTGGGTGTTGCGCAGGCCGCGGCCGCAGAAGTGACGGGCCGGGGTGGCGGTCAGGGTGAGGCCGCCGACCTTGGCCGACTCGTGCCAGTCCAGCTCGCGCAGGCGGTCCGGGGAGACCCCCCAGTGTTCGAGGTGGGCGCCCACCCCCAGGGGGACCGCGAACAGGGTGTCCGTGCCGGCCAGCGCCTTGATCGTGGGCATGTCGAGGTGGTCGTAGTGGTCGTGGGAGATGACCACGACGTCCACCGGACCGAGCGCGGCCAGCGGCAGCGGGACGGGGTGCAGCCGGCGCGGGCCCGCGAAGGGGAACGGCGAGCAGCGCTCGCCCCAGACCGGGTCGAACAGCACGCGGTGACCGTCGATCTCCACCAGCACGCTGGAGTGGCCCATCCACGTCACCCGCAGCCCCGTGGCCGGGGGCGCCGCCAGGTCGGCCAGGGTGGTGGGGTGCACCGGGATCGTCCCCTTCGGGGAGCGCGCGGGGCGGGTGTCCTTGTCGAAGAAGGCCTTCGCCAGGTCCAGCGCGGAGGCCGAGGGCCGCGTGCCGGCCGTACCGCCCGGGTTCTGGAAGACGCCGTCCTTGAAGTGGGGCGACCGGCGAATGCGCGCCAGGCGCTCACCGCTCGGTTCCGCGCCGAAGGCCGCGGGCTGGAGAGCACGGAGCCCTTGGCTCGGGGAACGCAGGCCGGTCACGGTACCTCCAGGTGGCGGCGTCTTTGTGGTGCCTCATTATGGGCGGCACCCCCGGCGCACGGGTTTGCCGGGGGCTGAGTGACTCAGCCGGGACAGAGCAACGTCCGGTACGGCGTCGCTATTCCCGTCCCGGCAACGGACATCCCGGCAGAGGAGCACCCCCTTGACCACCCCCGCCCCCTTGATCTCCCTCACCTGGACCGACCACGTCACCGGCCGCCGCGGCTTCCTCGTCGTCGACCGGCTCGTGCGGGGTGTGGCCAGCGGGGGCCTGCGGATGCGGGACGGGTGCACGCTGGAGGAGGTCGCCGGGCTCGCCCGCGGCATGACGATGAAGGAGGCCCTGCACTACGACCCCGCGAGCCGGTACGTCCCCCTCGGCGGGGCGAAGGGCGGTATCGACTGCGATCCGCGCGACCCGGAGGCGTACGGCCTGCTCGTGCGGTATCTGCGCGCCATGCGGCCGTACGTCGAGAGCTGCTGGACGACCGGCGAGGACCTCGGGCTCACCCAGGACCTGGTGGACCGTGCGGCGGCGGAGGCGGGGCTCGTGTCCTCGGTGCAGGCCGTGTATCCGCTGCTGGACGACGAACCCGCCGCCCGCGCACGGCTCGCGGCCGCCTTCGCGGTGGAGGTGGACGGGATCGGTCTCGACGAACTGGTGGGCGGCCGGGGAGTGGCCGAGGCGTGTCTGACCGCGCTGGACCGGACCGGAACTCCCCGGCGCGGTACGCGCGTCGCCCTTCAGGGGCTGGGCACCATGGGCGGCGCCACCGCCCGATTCCTCGCGCGGGCGGGGCTGACCGTCGTGGCGGTGGCGGACGTCAAGGGGACGATCGCCAACCCGTCGGGGCTCGACGTGGAGGCACTGCTGGCGGCGCGGGACGCCCACGGGACCGTCGACCGGGCCGTGTTGCGGGCCGGCGACCGCGAACTGCCGGGTGACGCCTGGCTGTCGGCCGACGCCGAGGTGCTGGTGCCCGCGGCCGTGTCGTACGCCATCGACACCGTCAACCAGGATCGTGTCCGGGCGCGTTGGATCGTGGAGGCGGCCAACATGCCCGTGCTGCCGGAGGCGGAGGCCGCGCTCACCGCGCGCGGGGTGTGCGTCCTGCCCGACGTGGTGGTCAACTCCGGGACGAACGCCTGGTGGTGGTGGACCCTGTTCGGCGACATCGGCCCCGACCCCGAGGAGGCGTTCGCGCATCTGTGCCGGTCGATGCGGGCGCTGACGGGGCTGATGCTGGACCGCGCGGCGGCGGACGGTACGACTCCGCGCGCCGCCGCCCACGCCCTGGTGGCCGACCGGCTGCCGGTGATCGCGGAGCGGTACGGCTGGTATCGCTGACCGGGGTGTGTACGGCACCCATGTGGCCGTCACCAATCTGACCGGCGCCCATGTGCCCGGCACCTATGTGTGCCGGCCACATGTGAACTCGGACCGTCCCCGCCTTGGGCTCACGCCACCGAGGCGATCCGCATCCTGATGTCCTCCGGCGACAGCACACCCTTCGCCGTCACGTGGTCCCCGGAGGACTCCCCCCGCAGCCTGCGCCCGATCCACGGCACGAGGTGCTGCCGGGCCCAGTGGACGTCGTCGCGCCGGACCTCGAGGGTGCCCCGGGGCGGGAGCGGCGGCCAGGACTGCTCCGGGTCGGCCGGGATCCTCACTCCGAGGGCCTGGCCGGCGCGCAGGGCGACCCGGGTGTGGCCCTCGGGCGAGAGGTGCAGCCGGTCGTCGTCCCATGCCCTGCGGTCCTGCACGGACTTGAGGGACCACAGGTCGAGCACGGGGCAGTCGTACCGGTCGGCGATGGCGCGGACGTGCCCGTTGTAGGTCGCGATCTTGCCGCGCAGATGCTTGAGCAGCGGCACCCTTCGCGTGTCGAAGCCGGTCGCCACCAGCACGGTGCCCGCCGAGGCGGCGAGCTGGGCGACCGCCTGCTCGAACCGCTCGGCCACGCCGTCCGGGTCGGTGCCGGGGCGGATGATGTCGTTGCCGCCGGCGCAGATGGACACAAGGTCCGGGGCGAGCCGGGCGGCCTTGGGCACCTGGTCCGCCGCGATCTGGTCGAGCAGCTTTCCGCGCACCGCGAGGTTGGTGTACGTGAAGTCGCCTTCGGGCCGCCGGTCGGCGAGGAGTACCGCGAGCCGGTCGGCCCAGCCCACGAACGCCCCGTCGGGGCCGGGGTCGCCGACACCCTCGGTGAAGCTGTCCCCCACCGCCACGTACGACCCGATCATCGATGTGTTGTCACTCTTCGAATCGTCTGCCACATCGCGCCATGATTCACCTTCGGATGTGACTTACGCGACCGTAGGAAGGGGTTGACGAACGGTGAGATAAGCCACTCTTAAAGAGTTTGCCAATCGCGGAATAGGCGTCGCCGATCAGAATCCGGGCGGAAAAGCGGTCGGAAAGCCCCTGCGAAAGCCTCGCTGAAACCCCGTGGGAAAGCGGTGCCGAAAGGGGTGTTCCCGCAGCTCCGCCGCCTGGGCGTTCGCGGACCCGGGCGGCGCGCAGGCGATGTCGTATCGTCGACGCAGCGCCCGCCGCCGAGCCGCGTGGCGGGGCCGACCTGGAGGAGCACCCGTGACGCAGCAGGTCCCGTCGACCGAGCCCGAACTGGCCGCCGTGCGCAATTTCCGCGATGTGGGCGGACTGCCGACCGCGGACGGACGGCGCGTGCGACAGGGAGTGCTGTTCCGCAGCGGTCATCTCGCCCATGCGACGGACGAGGACGCGGCTTTTCTCGCCTCGCTGGGTCTGCACACGGTGTTCGACTTCCGCAACGCGGCCGACCGCCGCCTGGAAGGCCCGGACGTGGAACTGCCGGGTGTGCGGAACGTGAACCTTCCGCTGAGCGACCCGGCCGACGGTGCCGAGTTCTGGAAGCTGGTGCGGGACGGGAATCTGGACCAGTTGCGCGGCATTCTCGCGGGCGGCAAGGGCGCGGACCGCATGATCGCCTCGTACCGGAAGATCGTCACGGAGCGCACCGCCGAGCACTCGCGGGTGCTGCACGCGCTGGCCGAGGACAGCGTGCCCGCGCTGATGCACTGCGCGGCGGGCAAGGACCGGGCCGGGATCTCGATCGCGGTGACCCTCCTCGCGGTGGGCGTCGAGCGCGACGCGATCATCGGCGACTATCTGATGTCCAACGCCAAGCACCGCCGCTACAAGGTCCGCCGCAGCGGCAGCCCCGACACCGCGTACACCCCCGAGGTCATGGAGCTGCTGAGCCCGCTCTTCGATGCCCGCGCCGAGTACCTCGCGGCCGCCTTCGACAGCATCGAGGAGACCTGGGGCGACGTGGACGCCTATCTGGAGCGCGGCCTGAAGCTGGCCGACGGGACGCGCGAGCGGCTGCGCGCCCGCCTGGTCGACTGAGCGAGCGGCCACCCGCGCCCCGGACACGCGTCGCCGGATCGGCCCCGCTCATCTCACCCCTTCGCCCCCAGCGAGAACAGCAGGAACAGGAACGCGGCGAGCACGTGCCCGAGGGCGACGTACACCACCAGCCGCACCCACAGCGAGCGCGGGAGCTTCTCCTCGTAGTCACTCATGACGACCCTCCGGTCGGGTTCCCCAGGCACAACGCGGCCGTGGGGCTCTGGAGCAGGGTGTGGACGAACAGCAGCTCGACCCCGCCCGGGTCCTCGGCGGTGAGCCGGTGCGGGGTGAGCGAATCGAAGTGGGCGCTGTCCCCGGGCGCGAGCAGATGGCTGGCGTCGCCGAGGCCGAGCCGGAGACGGCCCCTGAGGACGTACAGCCACTCCTCGCCGGGGTGGACGCGCGGGATGTCGGGCCGGGCGCGGTACGGGATCTGCACACGCAGCGCCTGCATTCCGCGCCCGGAGGAGCCGGCCTGGAAGTAGGTCCAGCCGGCCGCGCTCGTCGGCTCCATGTCGGCGGCGCGGATGATCGCGTCCCGGTCGGCGGTGGTCTCGCCGAGAAGTTCGGAGACAGTCGTACCGTAGATACGGGCGAGCGCGAGCAGCATCGGCAGCGAGGGCTGCCGCTGCCCGGTCTCCAGCCGGGAGAGGTGGGCCGGGGAGAGTCCGGCGGAGCCGGCCGCGGCCTCCAGGGTGAGCCCGGCGCGACGGCGCAGGGCCCGCAGTTGCGGCGCCACGGCGGGCAGGTCGTTCCCCTGGCCCGCCGGTGGCACGGCGTCTGAGGCGTTCATGCCTCCATTGAGCCGCACTTTTGCCTGTGCGGCAATTTTCTTGCCTCAGAGGCAAAACGGCCCGAGCTGCGCGTCTCAGTGCAGCGTCGCCGTCCCGAGCCTCATCGCGGCGTCACCGCCCCCAGGCTCGGCGCGGCGTCACCGTCCCGCCACCGCCTGCTTGATCAGGGTCCGCCCGAAGTCCCACATCAGCCCACCCCCGCTGTGCGCGTCGTCCATGACCGCCGTGAACGCCTCCACGAACCGCTCCACGTCCGCCTCGTCGATCACCAGCGGCGGAATCAGCTTGATCACCTCCAGGTGGTCGCCGGAGACCTGGGTGAGGATGCGGTGCCGTTGCAGCAGCGGCACGACGACCATCTGCGCGAAGAGCCCCTTGCGGGCGGCCTGGAGCATGGTCCAGCGGCCACGCAGCTTGAGCGAGTCGGGCCGCCCGAACTCGATGCCGATCATGAGCCCTCGCCCGCGCACGTCGGCCAGCAGTTCGTAGGTGTCGGTCAGCGCGGCGAGCCGGGACTTCAGCAGCTCGCCCACGGTGCGGGCGCGGGCGACGATCTGCTCGTCCTCCATGACGGAGAGCACGGCGAGCCCGGCGGCCATGGCCTGGGCGTTGGAGCCGAAGCTCGCGGAGTGCACCAGGACGCGGTCCATGGAGGAGTAGACCTTCTTGAAGATCCAGTCCTTGCCGAGGGTGGCGCTCACCGGCACATACCCGCCGGAGAGTGCCTTGGCCACGCAGACCAGGTCCGGCTCCACACCGTCCTCGTGCTGGTAGGCGTAGAAGTCGCCCGTGCGGCCGAGGCCGGTCTGCACCTCGTCCGCGATGAGCATCGCCTTGTGCTTGTGCAGGAGTTCCTGCGCGGCTCGCAGATAGCCGGGCGGCGCCTCGTGCACACCCTTGCCCTGGATCGGCTCCACGACGAGGGCGGCCACGTCGCCCTTCTTCAGCTCCCGCTCCAGCGCGTCCAGGTCGCCGAGGGGTACGGCGGTGTCGGGCAGCAGCGGGGCGAAGCCCTCGCGGAAGCCGCGCTCGCCGTTGACGGAGAGGGAGCCGGTGGTGAGGCCGTGGAAGGCATGGTCGCAGTAGAGGATGCGGGGGCGCCCGGTGGCGTAGCGGGCGAACTTGAGAGCGGTCTCGACGGCCTCGGTGCCGCTGTTGCCGAAGAACACCCGGTCCAGGTGCGGGCTGTGCACGAGGAGCCGCTGAGCGAGGAGGCCGGGCAGGGGCTGGCAGTCGAAGCGGGTGAGGTCCGCGAGGTCGAGGTCGAGCACGTCGTGCAGTGCCTTGCGGACGACCGGGTGGTGGCGGCCGAGACCCATCACGCCGAACCCGGCGAGCATGTCGAGGTAGTCGTTGCCTTCGGCGTCGTAGAAGTGGGCGCCCTCGGCCCTCTCGTAGACCTTGTCGAAGCCGATGGTGTGCAACATGCGCGGCAGCTGGGGATTGAGATACCGGGCGTGCAGGTCGTACCGTTCGGCTCCGCGCTCGGCGAGAAGGGCGCCGAGATCGAACTCCGTGCTCATTCAGCTCTCCTGTTTCTCCTGGCCCGGACGCCGGTGTACGTCGTACGCGGCCAGGCTCCCGCTGATCCGTCCCGCGATCTCGACGGGGGTGAGCCCGATGTCCGCCAGCACCTCGGACCGCTTGGCGTGGGCGAGGAACTGCTCCGGAATGCCGAACCGGCGTACGGGCACGTCCACGTCGGCGTCCCCGAGTGCGAGCGCCACCGCCGAACCCACCCCGGCGGAGCGGCTGTTGTCCTCGACGACGGCCACCAGCCGGTGCTCGGCGGCGAGTCGGGGCAGCGCCGGGTCGACGGGCTTGACCCAGCGGGGGTCGACCACCGTGCAGCCGATCCCTCGTGCCGTGAGCAGGTTCGCCGCCTGGAGGCAGACGGAGGCCATCACGCCGACGGCGACCAGCAGGACCTGGGGCTGTTCGTCGCGGTGGAGGACGTCCATGCCGCCCACCTGGCCGACCGCCGGGATCTCGGGTCCGGCGGACTCCTTGGGGAAGCGGACCAGCGTGGGCGCGTCGTCCACGGCGACGGCTTCGCGCAACTGCGAACGGAGTTGGGCGGCGTCGCGCGGGGCGGCGATGCGCAGTCCGGGGACGACCTGGAGGACGGACATGTCCCACATGCCGTTGTGCGAGGCGCCGTCCACACCCGTGACCCCGGCCCGGTCCAGGACGAAGGTCACCCCGCAGCGGTGCAGGGCGACGTCCATGAGGAGCTGGTCGAAGGCGCGATTGAGGAAGGTGGCGTAGACGGCGACGACGGGGTGCAGTCCGCCGGTGGCGAGTCCGGCGGCGGAGACGGCCGCGTGCTGTTCCGCGATGCCCACGTCCCACACCCGGTCGGGGAAGCGCTCGGCGAAGCGGCCGAGGCCGACGGGGTGGAGCATGGCCGCCGTTATGGCGACGACGTCCTCGCGCTCCTCGCCGATCCTGACGATCTCGTCCTCGAACACCGAGGTCCAGGAGGGCCCGTTGGAGGGGCTGAGCGGCGCGCAGGTGAGCGGGTCCATCACGCCGACGGTGTGGAAGTGGTCGGCCTCGTCCGCGAGGGCGGGCGCGTAGCCCCGGCCCTTCTCGGTGAGGCAGTGGACGAGGACCGGCCCGTGGAAGCGTTTCGCTCGGCGCAGCGCGGACTCGACGGCGCCGATGTCGTGGCCGTCGATGGGCCCGACGTACTTCAGGCCCAGGTCCTCGAACATGCCCTGGGGGGCGAAGGCGTCCTTGAAGCCCTTCTTGGCGCCGTGCAGTGCCTCGTAGACGTACTTGCCGACGATCGGGGTGCCCCGGATCACCTGCTTGCCCCAGGCGAGGGCCTGTTCGTAGCCGTCGGTGGTGCGCAGCGTGGCGAGATGGTTGGCGAGGCCGCCGATGGTGGGGGCGTAGGAGCGTTCGTTGTCGTTGACGACGATGATGAGCGGACGGTTCTTGGCGGCGGCGATGTTGTTCAGCGCCTCCCAGGCCATGCCGCCGGTGAGAGCGCCGTCCCCGATGACGGCGACCACATGGCCGCGCTCCCCCAGCACCTGGCGCGCCTTGGCGAGACCGTCGGCCCAGCCGAGGGCGGTGGAGGCGTGGCTGTTCTCGATGACGTCGTGCTCGGACTCCTCGCGCGAGGGATAGCCGGACAGTCCGCCCTTGCCGCGCAGCTTGGAGAAGTCCTGACGTCCCGTCAGAAGCTTGTGCACATAGCTCTGGTGACCGGTGTCCCACAGGATGCGGTCCACGGGCGACTCGAAGACCCGGTGCAGGGCGATGGAGAGTTCCACCACGCCCAGGTTGGGTCCGAGGTGCCCGCCGGTCCTGGACACCGCCTCCACCAGGAACTCCCGTACGTCGGCGGACAGTTCGCCGAGCTCTTCCCTCGTCAGCGCCTTCAGGTCACGTGGTCCCCGGATTCTTTCCAGAATCGTCACGCTGTCCCCCTCTCGGTCCGTGTGCCGTGTCTCGGCACGCCTGTCACGACTGCCCGGTGGTCTCCTCCGCCTCCTCCGCGAGCCGCATCGCCTCCTCGATGAGGGTTTCGACGATCTTGGATTCCGGGACGGTCTTGATGACCTCGCCCTTGACGAAGATCTGGCCCTTGCCGTTGCCGGAGGCGACACCGAGGTCGGCCTCACGCGCCTCGCCGGGACCGTTCACCACACAGCCCATGACCGCGACCCGGAGCGGAACCTCCATACCCGTCAGCCCCGCGGTGACCTCCTCCGCCAG
>NZ_JBSGAH010000020.1:0-113514 GCF_053600675.1 Streptomyces sp. NPDC005004 | reverse complement strand
GACCTGGCTATCACCCATGCACACCCCTACGGCTCGGCCCCACCCTCGACCGCACGAACCTACTGGTCCTCGACCTTGACCAAACACATAGGGGCCCCCCCCCGCGGCCAGCAGGCAAAGCACCTTCCCGCGTGCGCCGCGGGAGTGAGAGAGGCGATCCCCTCCCAGCCGCCCGTCGATCCGTCCACGCGCGACCAGTACTGCCGTCGTGCCCACCAGGCACACACCGCCACGGCGGACACCCACCGTGCACCCTCGACGACAGCGCGAGCCCCAACCGCAGCGACAGCACAGCAACCGCAAGGCCACGGACCACTCCCCCAGGGCCGACCACCTCGAACCATCGATGCCCACAGACACCCGACACAGCCCGGTCAGCGCGAGCGCCTACCGGCCGCGAGCACTGCCAGTCGACAGAGCACAGCCCCAGGGCGAGTTCGGCGAGCATGACATCACCCCGCCACCCCGCCACCCCGCCACCCCGCCACCCCGCCACCCCGCCACCCCGCCACCCGGAGGGACTTCCCCCCGCCAGTACAACCATCCCGATGTGCCGCGAGTCACACCAGGCAGGAGCAACAGACTCCAACCAACACAAGGGGGAAATATGCGATTCAGCCGTTCCGTGCTGGCCGCCGCCGGTGCCGTGGCCCTCGCCGCGGGCGCCACCACCGCACTCGCCTCACCCGCCTCCGCCGCACCCAACACCACACCCCAGAAGGTCTGCGGCAGCGCCTACAAGACCGTCAACTCCGCACCCGTCGGCACCCTCGGCACCGTCTACCTCACCTACAACGCCACCAACGGCAAGAACTGCGTCACCACCATCCGCAGCACCCCCGGCACCGCCACCGACGTCGCCGCCTGGATCTACGTCCCCGACACCGACGCCTACGACCAGGACTACGGCCAGTACACCTCCTACGCCGGACCCGCCTACGTCTACGGCAAGGGCCACTGCGTCGACTGGGGCGGCCAGATCCGCAACGTCTACGTCCAGATCACCAACTCCAACTGCGCCTCCCTCAAGGAACAGCGGACCACCACCATCCGCTGACCACCACCCACCAGAGGCCCCGGCAGAACAGCCACCCGCACCTGCCGGGGCCCGCAGCACCCTCAAAAGCAGCGCCAAAAACACACACCACACAACCGGCGCAACCAACCAGACAGCGCAACCCCACGAAAAATCACCCTCCAGGACGACCCCCACCGGTGGCACCCCGGACACGGACAAAGCCCTCCACACCCACCAACCCACCCAACCACCCCCCGCCCACCCCGAAGAAGAAAACACACACGCCCTGACCAGCGCGCGCGGCCAGCACGCCACACCCCTGACCACTCCACACCCCGGCATCCACCCACCCCGAGACCCCACCACCGGAAACACCGACCCCAGCCACCGCGACGCACTACACCCCGGCATGACCCGCGTAACCACAAAAACCACTCCCGCCACAGCCGACCACCTGGCTGGGCAGGCCGTGGTGGCCGTCGAGGCGGGTCCGCTGCAGCCGACGGCGATCAGGAGGTCGCGCGGGACGCCCTACTCGGCGGCGGCGCTGCTGAAGGCGTGGGCGACGGGACCCTCGGATCTGCCGGTCCGGGGCGCGGCACCGGCGGGTTGCACGGCGGCGGCGACCACAGCCAGGGTGCCGAGACCGGCGAGAGCCGCGCGGACCAGGAGTATGCGGGGGCATGGGAGTGACCTTCCGGGTGGGGAGAGTTCCGGGTGGAGGCGACTGCGGGTGCCGGTGGGGGGTGGTGGGCGTGCGGGGCCGGGGGACCTCGTGCGGTCCCCGGCCCCAGGGCTGCGGCGGGTCAGACGGTGCCGCTCTCCCACCACCAGGAGCGGCCGAGGTCGGCGCGGCTGTCGACGTGCTGATGGTCGACGTCGTACCGCTCCAGACCCGAGAAGCCGCAGGTCTCGGCCTTCTGGTAGACGGTGCGGTCGGCGATGCCGGGCACGTCGAGGTCGGCCGCGGTGCCGCAGAGGTGCATGCTGTCGCTCGCGCCGCCGATCTCGGCGTTGTGCGCGATGCTGCGGAAGCCGGAGTTGACGGTGATCGGCACATTGCCGAGCTTCTTGCGCAACGCCTCCAGCTTGTACATCGCCCGGCGGGCGTTCTCCTTGACAGCGGCGGCGCTCACCTTGCCGCCGTCGAAGTTGCCGCTCGAACGGTCGCAGAACTCGCTCCAGTTGAAGTGCGCGGTCGAACCGTCCGACTGCTCAAGGGCGTTGAGCTGCGCCTGGGTCACAGGTCCGGCGCTGCCGTCGGCCGAGAGCCCGTACGCGGCCTGGAAACGACGCACCGCGGCGGCGGTTCCAGGACCGAAGTCGCCGTCGCCGCTCACCCGGGACTGGGACGCGGAATCGGCGGCCCAGCCCGCCACACCCGGACCTGAAGCTCCATCACATCGGCACCGGTGGCGCCCTGGTTCATGGTGCGCGCCCAGTCGTACGCCTGCGCGCCGCCCGAGAGCAGGACGAGCCCGGCGAAAACACCCGCGGCAACGGCGAGGGCGCCGCGCACGACGGAGCGGCGGTCCGGAGAGAAGGCCATCATGAACTCCCTTGTACACAGGGTCAGAAGGCAAGCCGGAACAGGACGATCTGAGCGTCGCCGTCGTAAGCGCGCACGCGCAGCCTGAAGCCGGTGCCGTCCCTGACACCGGTAGCGACAGCCGCCCACCGGGGACCCAACGCCGAGTAGGTGCCGCCGTGGTCGCACAAGAAAGTGTGATCCACGAAAACGACACAGACATCCAGGAAGCCGGCGGCCGAACTGCTGACCATGATGCCGATGCCGCAGCAGCGCGAAGCACTCGTGCAGCTACCACACCCGACAGCGGCAGCGGAGCAGCCATAGCCGAGCAGCACCGCACCACCACAGCAAGAAGCCACCGCACCCTCAGCTTGACCAACGGCCGGCACGGCGACACCCCCGGCAAGAAACACACTGACGGCAGCGAGCACAACCGCCGCTCACCGGATGCGGAACACCGAAACTCCCAACCACTCGAGGAAAGCACAAGCCAGAACCCCCACCAGGCCAGAAAGCAATCCGGACACACACGAAGAAGCCCTCGAAACCCACACCAAAGGGCACAGCGAACCCGCCACCGACCCCGACACCAACGGCAACAACCCTCCAACTCCAGCCGACCCAGACCCAACAACCACACCCCCCAACACAGATAAACACCACCCAAACCCAGCCAAAACCAGCACCACCACCCACCACACAGACACCGACATCAACACAACAAAACAACGCGACACAGGACCCGAACACGGCGGCGTACCCGTAGTTCAGGTGACGGCGCTGCCGTAGCAACTGGTACTCAAAGACGCCGAGTTGACGGGGCCGCCGACGCGGTGGCGGGCGCCGAGACGGCAAGGGCAGCGAGCAGGGCCGCCGCCGCGGCCGGGGGGGATGAGGATCTTCGCCATCGGGTTCCTTCGGTGTCCGTTCGTGCCGGGCTCGGGTCGCGGGCTCATTTGAGTGGGCCGGGGACCTGCGGAAGGTGCGGGTGGTGCACCGGGGATCGGTGCGGCGGAGCGAGTTCATGCTCCGGTGTGCGCTTTCGGCTGTCATGCTCATTCGAACAGGATGAAATGACGCCGGTGGAAAGGGTTTCCACACGCTGACGCTGTTGGGGGCGACGATGGTGAGCCGGAACACGAAGGAGGCTCCGCCGGGCGCCGCCGGGTGAGGCGGTGGCGTGTCCTGGGCGACGGGACGCCTCACCCGTGGGCGAACAGCGAGCCGCGTCCAGCTTCGCTGGTCCGGACGGGCCGGGCGCCGAGCGGCCGATCACCTCCGGGCAGCTCGCCCTGACCAGAAGCCTCGCGCGTCCGGCCGCGGTTCTGTCGCCCCCGCCGCCTAGCATGCTCAAGGCACCGGCGTTCCCCGGACAGAACGGAGCTGGCGACGTGCCCTTCGCGGAATCGGACGGTGAGGGGGTTCCCGGGCCGTCCGACGGTGCGGACCCGACGGTCCGGCGGCGTCGCATGGCACCGCTGCTGGCCGTGTGCGCCGGTTATTTCATGGTCATCCTGGACGTCACGATCATCAACGTCGCGGTACCGGTGGTGGGCCGGGATCTGTCGGCCTCGCTCACGGGCATTCAGTGGATCACGGACGGCTACACCCTGGTGTTCGCCGGTTTTCTGATGACGGGTGGCGCACTGGGCGACAGGCTGGGGAACCGGCGCGTCTTCTGTGCGGGCGTGCTGCTGTTCACGGTGTCGTCGGCGGCCTGCGCGTTCGCGCCCGACGCCGTCTTCCTGATCGCGGCGCGGCTGGTGGAAGGACTCGGTGCGGCGCTGATCGTCCCCGGTTCACTCGCGCTGCTCCAGGAGGCCTACCCGGCCCCGGCGGCACGCTCGCGTGCCTTCGGTCTGTGGGGCTCGATGGCGGGCGTCGCGGCCTCGGCCGGACCGCTCCTCGGCGGACTGCTGGTGTCGACGGTGGGCTGGCGCTGGGTCTTTCTCATCAATCTGCCGGTCGGTGCGGCCTGTCTCGTCCTGACGTCGCGCCATGTGGCGCGCTCTCCGCGCCATGCGGGCCGGGCTCTTGACTGGCCCGCGCAGTGTGCCGTGGTGGCGGCGGTGGCCCTGCTGACCGCGTCGTTGAACGAGGGGGGACGGCGCGGCTGGTCCGACCCGGCCGTCCTCGCCGGACTGGGCCTTTCCGCGGTGGCCGTTGCGGCGTTCCTGGTACGTGAGCGGGTGGCCCGCTCCCCCGCACTACCGCTCCGGCTGCTGCGCTCGCGGGCCATGGGCGGCGGGGCCGTCGTGGGAATGCTGTTCAACTTCGGGTTCTACGGCATGGTGTTCACCGCCAGCCTCGATTTCCAGCACCGGCGCCATTTCAGTGCGCTGGAGACGGGGCTGGCCCTGTTCCCGGCGGTGGCGATGACCATGTTCGCCTCGGTCCTGTCCGGGCGGCTGACCCGTCGTACCGGTGACCGACCGCTGGTGACTTCGGGCATGCTGCTGGCGGCCCTCGGACTGGCGGGGTGGGCGGCGGCAGGCCCCGAGCCCGCGTACGCGCTGCTGGTGGCGCCGATGATGGCCACCGGATTCGGTACGTCCTTCGCGCTCACCGGCGCGACCGCCACCGTGATGGGGTCCGCGCCTCCGGCGTACGAGGGAGGCGCCTCGGCCCTGTTCAACACGACCCGGCAGATCGGCAGTGCCACCGGTGTGGCGCTCGGCGGCAGTCTCCTGGCGACCAGTGGCGGCTACGGAACCGGGGTGCGCGTCAGCATGGCGATCGGTGCTCTCGCCTACCTGATCGCGGCGGCCCTCGCCTGGGCGTGCGTGCCGGCCCGGGCGCGGGGCGCGGGCCGGTGACCACGCCGCGGTCGTCGCCGCCTTCCGAGCCGCAGCCGCAGCCGCGGAGGCGTTGAGCCCAGCCGCCCTGAAAAGGCACGGTCGCCCCTGGACGGCGGGAGCCGGTCGTGGTCGGGTGGGCGCATGACTTCCTTGATCCGTCACGTCACCGTGGACTGCGCCGATCCCTACGTTCTCGCCACGTTCTGGGCCGGAGTGCTGGGGGGCTCCCTCGCCGAAGACGACTTTCCGGGAGATCCGGAGGCCACGGTGACGACTGCGGCTGCCGCCCTGCTGTTCGTCAGGAGCGATGAGCGCAAGTCGGTGAAGAACCGCGTGCATCTGGACGTTCAGCCCCAGGACCGCACCCGGGACGAGGAGGTCGAGCGTCTTCTCCTGCTCGGTGCCACCGTGCAGGGTGATCACCGTCGGCCCGACGGTTCCGGATGGGTGACCTTGCTGGACCCCGAGGGCAACGAGTTCTGCGTGGAACGCAGCAGGGAGGAACTGGCGCTCCGCTCTCCTGCCATGATTACTACCGATCAGTAGCTTGACGTTCGGCGAGAGGCAGCGCAGTGACCCGAGTGTTCACCGTGAAGGGCAGCATCGTCATCGACGTTCCACCGGAGGTGGCCTACCGCGCGGTGAGCCGCCCCGGCGACATGGGGCGCTGGAGTCCGGAGAACCTCGGCACGACAGCCGACGCGGCGGGCGAGGACGCGGCCGTGGGCACCACGTTCGTCGGACGCAACAAGCGGGGCAGGTTCCGCTGGGTCACGCGCTGCACGGTGACGGCCGCGGATCAGGGGCGCCGCTTCGCTTTCCGCGTGCACGCCATCGGACGCACCCGCCCGTTTCTGCGCGGCCCGATCGCCACCTGGGAGTACCGCTTCGAGCCGGTCCAGGGGGGCACGCACGTGACGGAGATCTGGACCGACGACCGGCGTGCCTGGCCCACCTTCGTGGCCCACGCCTTCGACAAGCTGGTCACCCGGGGCAGGACCTTCGCCGACTTCCAGGTCCGCAACATCGACACGACGCTGAGCAACCTGAAACGGGAGCTGGAGCGGGACCTCACCCCCTGAACGCCGACACCGGGAGTCCAGGGGCATCCCGGAACGGGATGGCGAGCCGGCTCAGCCGGCATCCGGCGTGGTGAAGGCGCTGAACACCACCGAGACGGGTGACCGGGTCGCCGCCTTCGACGGTGTCGGTGAGTCGTGTCTCCGTAGACGATGCCGATACCGGTGGGCAGGTGGTCGGGGAGGGGCGGGCGAAGTGCCCGGGCAGGAAATCCAGTTCGGCCGTGGCGCCGTCCGGACCATCGGAGGGCGGCGCGCCACTCGCACTGACCGGCGGCTAGGTCCTGGGCGCCAGCCTCTCGGCGCACGCCTCCCTGCCGGGCGCCCTCGCCGCGTACGAAAGCTGGACGCGGCCCCTCGTCGACGCCGTGCAGAAGCTCCCGCCCGGCGTCGTCCGGGCTCCTTGCCCCCCGGACCCGGCTCGATCCGGCCCTGCGCACCGTGACCGTCAGACACCTCCGTCGCGCCAGGTCGCCGCCGAGCGGACGTCGCGCCAGGTCGCCGCGTGCTCGTGGAACGCGAACCGCAGCGGGTTGTGGGTGTCGATGTTCTTGGTCAGACCGTAGACCACGCCGTCGGCCTCGGGCTCGAAGCTGGTGAACAGGCGGTCCCAGACGACGAGGATGCCGCCGTAGTTGCGGTCCAGGTAGACGGTTTTGGAGCCGTGGTGCGCGCGGTGGTGGGACGGGGTGTTGAAGACCCACTCCACCGGGCGCCACAGCTTGTCGACCCGTTCGGTGTGCAGGAAGAACTGGTCGACGAGGCTGACGGACTGCTGGAGGAGGATCATCCAGGGCGGTACGCCGAGCAGGGCGAGCGGCAGCCAGGACGGCAGCGTCGTGATCGGCGTCCAGCTCCGCCGGAGCGCGGTCGAGAGGTTGAAGCGCAGGCTGGAGTGGTGGACCACATGGCTCGCCCACAGCACCCGCACCCGGCGGTGGGCACGGTGGAAGACGTAGTAGGCCAGGTCGTCGGCGAAGAACAGCAGCAGCCAGGTCCAGGGCGAGGACGGCGGGAGGTGCCAGGGCGCGAGGGTGAAGGCGGCGGCGTACACCACGACCGTCACCACCTTCCACGGCAGCCCGATCACTTGGCTTCCCGCGCCCGTGGACATACTGGTGACGGTGTCGCGCAGTTCGTAGCCGCGCTCATCGTCGCCGGACATAAGCGCCCTCCACGATGAGCCGCCACCAGGCGACGTCCGGCTCGTCGAGCTCCGTGAAGTCCGGGCCCGGTAGGGCGTACCGGCTCGCCCCCTCCATGATGCGGGCGGCGGTCTGGTCGGAGCGGCGCAGCGCGCACAGCCGGGCCGCGTCGACGCCGACCCAGGCGCGCATCTCCAGGGTGTCTCGGGTGAGTTCGGGGATCGTGGGGCCGGTGTCGGCCGCGGCGATGCCCAGGGCGAGGTCGAGGCCGGCGGTGCGCCGTCAGTCCAGAACGAGGGTGCGACCGCCGTGGCTGACCTCGACCAGCCGGGCCTGCTGGAGCCGCTTGACCGCTTCGCGCTGGGCGTGCCGAGTGACGCCGAACTCGGCCGCCAGGTCGCGTTCGGCGGTCAGCGGGGAGCCGGGTGGCGGCGCTCCGCCGAGAATCCCGTCGCGCAGCACGGCATAGAGCTGGTCGGAGACCGCTTCGCGCCGGACGGGCAAGGAAGGCATGGCGAACAGGGTGGGTGACGGCCGGGCACTGGTCAGCTGGTTGGACCCGGTCGCCTCCGCGCTCTTCGCCGTGCCGGGTTCTTCTGATGCGCTGCGCGAGGTTCGTGCGCGGCGAACAGTTCGGGCGGATTTTTCCGCCGAAGCCGTGCTCGCGCATCCGTACGGACGCGCCGGCACGAAAAGTATCGCGTAACGCCGTCAGTCAGCCGTCGAACGGGAGGCGTGGATGGAGATCGAGGGTGCGCGCGTCCTCGTCGCCGGAGCGAGCGGTGCCATCGGCGCGGAACTGGCGGTGCGGCTGGCCGGGCTCGGGGCGGTGACCGCCCTCGCGGGACGTGACCGCCGGAGACTGGCGGAGGTGCGCGCGGAGTGCGGCCCCGGCCCTTCCCGGGTGTTCGACGCCTGGGACCTCGACGGCGCGGAGGGCTGTGCGGCCTGGGCGGCGCGGGAGCTGGGAGGGCTCGATGCCGGAGTGGTGTGCGTGGGGGTGGCCGCCTTCGGTCCGGTCGGTGAGATCGGTGAAGCGCTCGCGGAGCATGTGATGACGGTGAACGCGCTCGCGCCCATGGCCGTTCTGCGCGCCGCGTCGACGCTCGTGCGCCCGGGCGGTCTGCTCGCGGCCGTCACGGGAACGGTTGCCCGTTCGGCGCCGGCCGGCATGGCGGACTACGCGGCGGCGAAGGCCGCCCTGGCGACCTGGCTGACGGCGACTCGGCGGGAGTCGCGTCGCAGCGGCGTGGGGGTCATGGAGATCTGTCTGCCCCACGTGGAGTCCGGATTCGCCGGGCGCGCCGTGACCGGCACCGCGCCCTCGCTGCCGCGGGGCATTCCGGTGGAGGAAGCGGTGGACGCCATCGTGGAGGGCATGAGAGCGGACGCGCGGTTCGTGCCCCTGGCGACGGCGTCGGGAGGGAGTTGGCCGTACCGCAGCGAGGTGCGACGTGACGGGAGAGAGCGTACCGGGCACCGCGTCCCGGCCGGGGCGTACCGTCGGCGAGGTGGAGGGTGTCACGCCGGTGTCCCCGCGTCCCCTGCCGCGGGTGGTGTTCCGGCAGTGGTGGCGTGACCTCGTGTTCCTGCACTGGGCCGCCGATCCTGACGAAGTGGCCCGGCTGCTGCCTCCCGGCACGTTCCCCGACCTCCACGAGGGCCGGACCTATGTGGGTCTCGTCTTCTTCCGGATGGAGCATCTGGCCGTCGGGCAAGCGCCCGCGCTTCCCTACCTGGGCAGCTTCGGCGAGGTGAACGTGCGTCTGTACAGCAGGGACGCCCTCGGGCGGCGAGGGGTGGTGTTCCGCTCCCTCGACTGCGACCGTCTGCTGCCCGTGCTGACGGCTCGGACGGTGTTCGGACTGCCGTACCACTGGGCCCGCATCCGCACATGGCGTTCGCACGGCGGGATCTCCTACGAGAGCGTCCGGCGCGGTGGTCCGGGCCCGGGCGCCCGGGTGCGCGCCGACATCTCGCCGGAGCAGCGCGCGGCGAACTCCCTTGAGGACTTCCTCACGTGCCGCTGGGGCCTCCACAGCCGGATCCGCGGGCGCACCTTCTACCTGCCGAACACCCATCCCCGATGGCGCTTCACCCGGTGCGAACTGCGCCTGTACGACGAATCGGTCGTCGCCGCGGCGGGGCTTTCCGCACCGTCCGAGGAACCGGTGAGCGTGCTGTACGCGCCGGGAGTCCCTGTCCGCTTCGGGCCACCGGTGCGGGTGCCCTGACCGGGTCAGGGGCGTTTGGTCGACAAGGCGCCGGACCTTCCTCCTCCGGTCGGCGACATTACGCCCCACGTGTACGGGTGCCTGGTCCGCGGGTCAACTCGTACTGTCGGCTCCGGCGTCGTCACACACCGGTGGGGGACATGGCAAGCGACGAAGAGGCCGGGCGGAGGCGTGAGTTGATCCGCCTGTTCGGGGAATAGTCTTCGGTTTCCCCGACCTGGCGCGTCTGCGCCTCCGGGCATCGGCGGGTGGCTCGGCGACGGTTTCCGAAGCCCACTTCTCCTGTGCGCACCACCGCGTAGGCACCTCTGGCCGAACACGAGGTGGTGATCCGGGGATTCAGCCGGAACACCCTCGAAGCCGGGGAACAGCCCGACACCCCGGACGGCGGGAGGCCGTACGTGCGGGTGGTGGACGAGGGCGGCCCCCAGGCACCGGCTGGACCTACCCCGGCTGCTGAGCGGCAGCGCGACGGCGCGGCCCGGTCGGGCGTGGCGCCGTCGGCTGCGGGCTCCGGCTGGTCAAGTGGTGCGGAGCGGCCGCCGTGGGCGGGCGCGGGCCGCCCTGGTGATGGATCGCGCCGTGGAAGCGCTCAAGGGCCTTGCGGCCACCCGGGGTCCTGAGAGCGCCGCAAGGCCCACGGCAGCGCCGGTGCCTGCTCAGTCGAGACGGCAACGGCATGGGGGGGGTCTCCCCCTATGTCTGGGTGCTCTCGTACTGTGCGAGGGCTTGGCCGAGGCCGAACCACGTCGCGGGCCATGTCGCGATGAACGTGCCCCATCGGTCCGCACGGTCGAGCCCGTTGGACTCGACCTCCAGGGAGGTCACCCAGGAGGCGACGGACAAGCCGATGCTGAGACAGGCGACGGAGTAGGCGTGCCGGCTGCGAAGACCCTTGTCGTACAGAAATTTGACGATCATGACATCTCCTGTGGGGGTGTGGCGGTGCTTCGTGGGAAGCGGTACGCCTGTGCGGGGGCCAGCTCGGCCGCCTGGCGGGACGGGGCGGAGGTGTGGCTCCCAGACCCCGCTGTCCGGTCGCTCGCGGTGAGTCCACGGGCAGGCAGCTCGGGTGGCGCTCTGCGGCCCGGTCGTCGCCCGGCCGCGATGGCGTCGGTCTGGCCGACTGCTTGCCACCGCTCAGGCCGGTGAGGAACCGCCCTTCTCCTACCTGTTTCACCCGCACGATGCCGATCGGATGCGTAGAACCGCTTCCGCGACCGGATGAGGGCACACATTCCGCTCGGACACGTGCCCCGCCAGACGGAGGGACGGGCAGACGGACAGCCGGATGCCCGTGCAATGGGTCAGAGCGCAGGAGTTGTCGAAGCGATCGTCGCGAGAGCGACAGTCCCGGGCTGCCTTCAGCCTGCGGTCATTCGCACGGTTTCCAGACCCAGTCACGGCTCCGGCGAAAAGTCAGCCGGGCAAGGCAGATCAGCGTGACCAGCCATACGGCACCGAAGGCACAGTAGAGCGCCGTGCTCGTGAACGCCACGGCGAGCCCGAGCAGGGTGAAGGACACGGCGGAGCCTCCCGCGACGGCGGACGCCGGGCGGCGCAGTCTCATGAGCTGGGTCGCGCGGTGGAGGCGGACCGTCGCCCGGTCACGTCTCAGCGTCTCCTCCATCGCGGCCAGCACCCGGCGCTCTCGCGCCGACAGGCCGATCTCGTCCACGGCAGGCACCCCTCTCACCTTCGTCGGCCCCGCGACACGCTGCGGACTCCCCCCTCGCATGGTGTGCTCCTCAATGGTTCGGCATCCCTTGCCGCACCGGATGCACGGACCGCCGATGTCGACACCCCCTTCACGACTGAGGCGGACCGCCCTGGCCCGCCGGGGGTGCTCGCGCCGCCGGCGGTGCGTGAGGTCCAGGACCCGTCCGGTGCGTGCCCGGTCCCGTACCGGTGCGTCGGAGGAGGGGAACGGCGTGGTGCTGCGGTGGCTGTCGGGCGGGTGTTCCGCCGAGCGGCGAGTCGGTCGGTCCCGGCACCGGCCCTGTGGCCGTTCCTCCCCCAGCCGACCGCGTCCAGGGCTGCTGGAGGGCAGTGGGGGGGGATCTGTTGCACCGTGGCGCCAGTGAGCCGGCACGCCACGTCGTCGACTCGCCTCGGCCCAAGCCGCACGGCCGCGCCCGGGGTTCCGGGTCACGGCCGTCGCTGGACTTCGCCACGTTGCTGATCGGACGCCGTCGCGTCCGACGCCCTTGTCAGGAGTTGCGAGCGCGTGAGCTCACAGGTTCTCGGCCATCTCGGACCTCCGGCCGGCCGAAGCCCCGGCCGACCCCAGTGCCACGCGCAGCTCGGTCAGACCGCGGAACGCGGGAAAGGGGACTGTCAGCCACTTCGCCTCCTCGCCCGGCGCTTCCAGGGCGAGCCCGGGGAAGCGCTGGAAGAGGGAGGTCAGGGCGATCTGCATCTCCATCCTCGCCAGCGGGGCGCCCAGGCAGTAGTGGGGGCCCGTGCCGAAGCCGAGGTGGTTGCTCTGGACGCCCTGGCGGGTGATGTCGAAGACGTCGGGGTTGTCGAAGGCGGCGTCGTCGCGGTTGGCCGAGGTGACGGCGATCTGGACGAGGGAGCCCTTGGGGATGACGGTGTCCGCGATGGTGATGTCCTCGAGGGCGTGGCGGAAGGTCGCGTTCTCGACGGAGCCCTCGTAGCGGATGACCTCCTCGATGGCGTTGGGGAGGAGGTCGGGCGAGTCGATCACCCGCTGGAGCTGCTCGGGGTGGGTGAGCAGGGTGTAGACGGCGTTGCCGATGAGGTAGGCCGTCGTCTTGTGGCCCGCGAAGAGCAGGACCCAGAGGGTGGAGAGCAGTTCGCCGTCGGTCAGGGACTCCTGCTCGTCGCGCGTCTGGATGAGGACGCTGAGCAAGTCGTCCTCGGGGGTCTGCCGCTTACGGGCGATCAGGACCTCGAAGTACTTCCGGAGCGTGGTCTCCGCCTCGGCCAGCTTGTCCTTGTCCTTCTTGCTGAAGCCGGTCCGCGCGACGACGCTGCACCACTGCTGGACCTCGGCCCGCTCCTCCTCGGGGACGCCGATCAGCTCGCAGATCACCTGCAGGGGCAGCGGGAAGGCGAAGGCCGACAGGAGGTCGACGGAGTCCTGTCCGGCGCACTTGTCGAGCAACGCGTCGGTGATCTCCTGGACGCGCGGGCGCAGGGCCTCGATGCGGCGGGGGACGAACGCCTTGCTGACGATCCGGCGCAGCCGCGAGTGCTTCGGCGGGTCCGCGAACAGCATGTTGTCGTCCAGGGCGATCGAGGAGTCGCCGAAGATGGACCGGTAGGCGTCGATGGCCGCGTACATGTCCTTGCTGATCCGCGGGTCGGCCAGGGCGGCCTTCGCGTCCTCGAACCGCGTGACGAGGTAGGAGTCCACGCCGTGCGGCGGGGTGATGCGGACGACGGGCGCGTTCTCGCGCAGATGCCGGTAGACGGGGTGGGGGTTGGAGCGGTACACGGGGCAACCACGGGACGCCGCGTCCACTGCCCGGGCTGTCTCGTCCGCGTTCTCCTGCTCTTGCAACTGAGTCATCGACGGTCCTTCTTCTCTTCCCGCAGTGGTCTTCCGCAATGGCACGAGGCGGCTTGACGCCGGAACGCAGGAATTCATTGACGCCACGCGGAACGGGAAAACGCGATTCACCCTGACGCCGCCCCGGCTCTCCGGCCCGGCGCGGAAAGGGGAAAGGCGAATGCGCCGTCCGAGGGAAGGCTCGATTGCCGACCCGGTGTCCCTGTGACAGGTTCGGAATCAGGGCCGCCACGAGTTCGAATTGCTGCCCGAACCACCGCTGGGTCACTGGAGGAGGACGGGCCGTGGACAAGCGCGCCTCGGAAGTCGAAGAAAACGAAGAAATGCTGCCGGTACTGATCGTGGGCGGTTCGCTCGTCGGACTGTCCGCGTCGGTGTTTCTGGGCAGGCTGGGCGTCAGTCACATGGTCGCCGAGCGACGGGCCGCCACGTCGGAGCACCCCCGGGGCCGGGGGAACAACATGCGCACCATGGAGCTGTTCCGCACCGCCGGTCTGGAGCCGGACATCCGGCAGGCGGCGTCCAGCCTGTCCGGCAACCACGGCATCCTGCAGACGGACCGGCTCTCGGGCGGTGAGAGCAGATGGCTCTCGGCCCGGCTCACCGGCGGGGCCCCCGAGAAGGGCCTGTGCTCCACCGTGCGGTGCGCGTGCAGCCAGAACGACCTGGAGCCGGTCCTGCTGGACCATGCCCGTCGCCTGGGCGGGGACGTGCGTTTCGGTACGGAGCTGGTCTCCTTCACCGAGGAGCCGGACGGCGTGACGTGCGAACTGCTCGACCGGGAGAGCGGGTCGACGTACACGCAGCGCGCCGCCTACCTCCTCGCGGCCGACGGTCCGCGCAGTCCCGTGCGCAGGCGTCTGGGCATCGGGCAGAGCGGCGCGGGCGACCTGTTCCACAACGTCAGCGTCACCTTCCGCAGCAAGCTGCTGCGCGAGGTGGTCGACGACCAGCGCTTCCTGGTCTGCTACCTGAACGGGACCGAGGGCGACGGGGTCCTGCTGCCCGTCGACAACGAGGAGAAGTGGGTCTTCCACATCCCGTGGTTCCCCGAGCGCGGCCAGACGCTCGAGTCCTTCACCGACACGCGCATCGCGGACCACATCAGGGCCGCCGCCGGCGTACGGGACCTGGACGTCGAGGTCACCGGGCGTGCCCCGTGGCACGCGGCGGACCGGGTCGCCGACGGCTACCGGGAGGGACGCGTCTTCCTCATCGGTGACTCGGCCCACGAGATGCCGCCCACCGGCGCGTTCGGCTCCAACACGGGCATCCAGGACGCGCACAACCTGGCCTGGAAGCTCGCGGCGGTGCTGCGCGGCTGGGCGGGCGAGGGGCTGCTGGACACGTACGAGAACGAGCGGCGTCCGGTCGCCCTGGCCACGATCGCGCGGGCCATCGAGCAGGCGGCCCGCGAGGAGCACCCGGGCTACGCCGCCGCGCAGAGCACGGCGCAGAGCACGGATCTGATGACCGTCTCCCTCGGCTACCGCTACGTCTCCACGGCGGTCTCCGGCGCGGACACCGAGGCGCCAACCATCCCGACGGAGCTGCGCCTGGACGGGGACCCCGGGACCCGGGCCCCGCACATGTCCGTGGTGCACGACGGGGAGAGCAGGTCGACCGTCGATCTGTACGAGCGGTCCTTCGTCCTGCTCTGCGGCACCGTGGACGGCCCGTGGCCGTATGCCGCCAAGGCGGCTGCGGCCGGGCTCGACGTCCCGCTGGTGTCCTACCGCGTCGGCGCCGGTGCGGACTTCGACCTCGACACCACGTCAGCCTCCAGTGCCGGTGGCGCGGACTGGGCCGCCGTCCACGGCGTCACCTCGCGGGGCGCGGTGCTCGTGCGCCCCGACGGAATCGTCGCCTGGCGCTCCACGGACCTGCCCGCCGACCCCGAGCCGGAGCTGACGCGGGTCCTCGAAGGTCTCCTCAGCCGCTGATCCGCCGTCAGACAACCCGAACCTCACCCCCCATAGGGAGTGCCATGCCGACCGACCTGCAAGCTCCGGGCGACATAGGTCGCCGCGCCGTGCCGGGCGGCGACGACGCCCGACACGAACGGATTGACGTCCACCACCACTACACCGCTCCCGAATGGGTGCGGTGGGCCACGGAGAACGGCACGGTGGACCCGGACAGCCTGCCGCCGTGGACGCGGTGGGACGAGGCCGCCGCGCTGGACCTGATGGACCGCACCGGCACCCGCACCAGTGTCCTCACCGTGGCGATGCTGGGCCGTTCCAAGGACCCGGCGGTACGCAAGGAGAGCGCGCGTGTCTCTCTCGACGCGGTCGGCGACCTGACCGCCCGGCACGCCGGCCGGTTCGCCTTCTTCACGCCCGTCTTCCTCGACGACCCCGAGCTCTCCCGCTGGTCGGTCTCCCACGGGATGGACGAACTCGGGGCCGTCGGCGTCAGCGCGCGCACCAGCACGGGCGACACGTTCCTGGGCGACCCCGCGCTCGACCCGCTGATGGCGGAACTGGACGAGCGCGGCGCCGTGATCAGCACGCACCCCATGCAGGTGGCCACCTCCGGCGGTCCCCAGGGCGTGCCGCCGTTCGTGTGCGACTTCCTCATGGACACCACGCGCGCCGCGCTGAGCCTGATCATGAACGGCACGCTGGACCGCTTCCCGCGGCTCACCTTCGTCCTCCCGCACGGCGGCGGGTATCTGCCGTACATCGCGGGCAGGATCGAGGTCTTCGGCCGCCGGCTCGCTCCCGCGGTCGACCCCGGCCGCGTCCGCGACTATCTGCACCGCTTCTACTACGACACGGCCGCGCCGATGTCCCCGTCGGCCACCCCCACGCTGCTGGCCGCCGCGGGCGTCTCCCGGATCCTGTACGGCAGCGACTGGCCGCCCACCCCCACCCGTGTGGTCACCGAGGTGACCACACCCGCGCTGGACGCGGATCCCGCCCTCGGCGAGCGGGAACGCGGCCGCATCAACCGCGGGAACGCCCTGCGGCTGCTGCCCGCGCTCGCTCCCGCCTGAGCACGAAGGAAAAGAGAATGCCGCACGTCGACGAAGAAGAGATCCGCGGGAACGCGGACCATACGGTGCCCCGGTCCCGGACCCTCACCGGCGGTCTGCGTTGCGCGGTCGGGCAGACCCATCTGATTCCGGTTCTGCTGGTCCTGACGGTCATGATGGTGGCCCTGTGGCTCATGGGAATGCCTTTCCTCCAGGCCCTGACCATTTCGACCGCGCTGAAGATCTCGATGGCTCTTCTCGCGGCGCGCGGTCTGCCGCGCGCCGCGAAGAACTGACGCGCGCTTCAGACCCCGTGGCCGGCCCTCTCCCCGGCCCCGCTCTCCCCCACGCCCGGCCGGGGCGTCGCCGCGAGGTCGTCGTCCTCGTGTGTCCGGCGCTCGCGCAGGTCCGCCACGGCCAGGGCGAGGGCGAGGGCGATGATGGTGGCGGCGGTGAGCAGCCCGAGCTGGAGGGCCCTCGGGGCACGGCCGTGGTTGGCGAGGTGGGCGAAGTACACGGCGCCGACCACGGCGATGCCCACGGACGAGCCGATCCGCTGGCCGGTCTGCATGACGCCGCCGGCCGCACCGGCTCGTCGTACGGGTACGAGCATGAGGGTGAGGGTGGTGTTGGGCGAGACCGTGAGGCCGGAGCCGATGCCGCCGATGAGCAGCGGCAGTGCCATGGCCCAGCCGACGTGCTCGCCGGGCACCCACTGAACGGCCAGCACCACGCCCAGCAGCCCGAGGATCACGCCGCTCAGGCCGATGACGACCAGGCTGCGGCCGTAGCGCACCACGGCGCGTCCACCGTAGGCCGCCCCCGCCGCAGAGGCGGCGGCGAACGGCAGGATCGTCACGCCGGCGGCGAGGGGGCTGTATCCCACGGAGTTCTGCAGGAACAGCGACAGCACGAAGAAGATCGTGGTGAGCCCGCCGAAGAACGTGAGGCTGATCAGGGTGCCGAGCGTGAAGGAGCGCAGGGAGAACAGCCCGAGGTCGACCAGCGGCGCCTCGCCCGTGCGGCCCCGGTCCTGCTCCCACCTCCAGAACGCCCCCAGCAGCAGGGCGCCCAGCGGGAGCAGCAGCCACTTCGCGCGGCCCGGCCACTGCTGTTCCTGGACCAGGGGAAGCAGCAGGGCGAGCACGCCGGTGCCGAGCAGCAGCACGCCGACCGGGTCGAACTTCTCCCGTCCGCCGCCCGCCGCCGGGAGGCGGGGCAGCAGCCGGTGTCCGGCGACGAGGGCGGCCACACCGATGGGCACGTTGACGAAGAACACCCAGCGCCAGCCGTGCTCGGTGCCGAACGCCTGGAGGAGCAGTCCGCCCACGAGCGGACCCACGGCGGTGGACACGGCGATGACGCTGCCGTGGAAACCGAACGCCCGGGCCCGTTCGGCACCCTGGAACATCTGCTGGATCAGTCCGGAGGTCTGCGGGGCGACCACACCGGCGGCCGCGCCCTGGACCATCCGGAACACCACCAGCCAGGCGGGCCCGGCGGCGAGACCGCACGCCATGGACGCGGCCGTGAACACGGCGAGGCCGAACAGCAGCACCTGGCGGCGACCCCGCAGATCGCCCAGCCGTCCCGCCGGCGCCAGCGCGAGCCCGAAGGCGAGGGCGTACCCGGACACCACCCAGGACTGGGTGGCTTCGGAGGCACCGAGCCCGCGCTCCATGGAAGGCAGCGCCACGTTCACGATCGAGACGTCGAGCAGCGAGATGAAGCCCGCGGTCAGACAGACCCCGAGCGCTTTCCACCGCCGGTCGTCGAGAACGGGACGGTCCGTTTCTGTGGTCATGCGATCACGCTATGCAGTCACGGGCGGTCGCACCAGCGGTGAAGGGGGGTGTCGGGGTGCCGATCGGCAGCACGGAGCAGGGCGCCGACGCACCACCGGTCAGACGGTGAGCCGGGGTTCGCCCGGACCGAGGCAGTGCGCACGAGTCGGCTCGGCGGGTCCACCTGCCGTCCGTCCGCCACCGCCTGAGCGGGACGTCGGATCAACCGCCGGAACCCGGTGCCGTGACCGGCAGGCCGGACAGGTTCAGGTCGGCCGGGGGTGGCAGGGGACCGTGTTGCGGGGCGGGACCGAAGGAGTCGAGGAGGTAGGCGACCAGGCGGGCCGATGCGGCCGGTTCGTCGGGGAGGGCGGCGACCAGGCCGCCGTGGGAGAGGAGGACGACGGCCAGGTCGGAGAGGTGGAAGTCGGGGCGGAGGGCGCCCGCGGCCTGGGCTCGGCGGATCAGGGCGGACAGCGCCCGCTCGGCCTCGGACCGGGCTGCGGCGTGTTCGCGGGCGCGGTCCGGGAAGGCCGCGAGGAACGCCGCCGGGAAGCCGCGCTCCTCGCGTTGGAGGCGGCACAGTTCCACCACCAGGCGCCGGAAGCCGCGGCCCGGGTCCGGGTCGGCCACCGCTTCGGTGAACACCTTTGCGCACGCTGACATCTGGTAGGCGAAGGCGCCTCGGACCAGGTCGTCGCGGGTCGGAAAGTGGCGGTACAGCGTCGCCACACCCACTCCGGCGCGGCGGGCCACCGTCGCCATCGGGGCGTCGATGCCGTGCTCGGCGAAGACCTCGCGGGCGGCCGCCAGGATACGGCGGCGGTTGCGGCGGGCGTCCAGGCGCAGCCCCGTCTCCTCGGCGGGGTCGGCCGCCGCGTACCGGCCCACGCCCGGGGGTGCCATCCGAGAGGAATCCCCGGTCACTGTCTCTCACCTTCGCGTAAACGGACGATGCCGTCCGTTTACCAGCCTAACCTCGGGAAACGGCCGCCGGGTGCCCTCCGGCGGGCTCCGTTTCCGCAGCTCCGTACCGGCAGAGGAGAACACCATGAGGGCCGTATTCGTCGACCGCTTCGGCGGCCCGGAGGTGCTACGGGTCGGGGAGGCCGAGCGGCCCGCGCCGGGTCCCGGGCAGGTGCTCGTGCGGGTGCGGGCGTTCAGCGTCAACGGCGGTGAACTCGCCGCCCGCGCCGGGAAGGTGCGCCTCGTGACCGGCCGCCGGTTCCCGCAGCGCACGGGTCTCGACTTCACCGGCGAGGTCGTCGGGCTCGGCAGGGGTACGGCCAAGATCGCGGTGGGCGAGCGGGTGTGGGGCGTGCTGGGCCGTGGCTCGGGGTTCGGCAGCGCCGCCGAGTACGTCGCGGTGCCCGCCGAGCGGGTCGGACGGGTGCCGGACGGGCTGGACCTGGTGGAGGCGGCCACGCTCCCGGTCGCCACCACAGCCGTCACCGCCCTGCGCGACAAGGCCCGCCTCCGGCCCGGTGAACGGGTCCTGGTACGCGGGGCGGCGGGCGGGGTCGGCAACGCAGCCGTCCAACTGGCCAAGGCGCAAGGCGCCCATGTCACCGGTCTGGCCCGCGCGGCGAACCTCGACTTCGTCCGCGATCTGGGGGCGGACGAGGTGGTGGATCACCGCGCCGTGGGCCCAGGCGAGTTGGGCCGCTTCGATGTCGTACTGGACACGGTGGGCACCCAACTGCCCGTCTACCGCGACCTGTTGCGTCCCGGCGGTCGTATGGTCACCATCGCCTTCGACCTGTCCCGGCCTGTGGCGTCCCTCGCCTGCGTCGCCGCGAGTGCGGTGCACGGCCGCGCCCGTATCCGTTTCTTCAGCGGTAATCCGCGGCGGGCTCTGCTGGACGACATCGCCCGGCACGTGGTCCGGGGCGATCTGCGGCCCATGGTGGACACGGTCTATCCCCTGGCGGCTGTCGCCGACGCCCATCGGGCGCTGGAGGCGGGTGGGGTGCGCGGCAAGTACGTGGTGCGGGTGGACTGAGCCGACGGGGGCGCGCCCCTGTCGTACCCAGGGTTCGTCCGTCGGATTCGGCGCTCCACGAACCGCGAACTCCTGCTCCCGGGCTACTTCTTGTCCTTCTCGTCGTTCTTCTTGAAACAGACGACGAACGTCTTGCCCGAGGCCAACTGCGTCAGCGAGCCGGTGGTGTCCGGGACGTCCGAGCACGCGAAGGTGTCGACGACCGCGTCCTTGTCCATCTTGAGAACCTTGTAGTCGGCGTGCGGGTCGGTGCAGTCGAGCTTCTCGGCCTTCGCGTTCGTGTCCGTGCCGGTGTTCTGGAAACAGTCACCGGGCTTGAGCGTCGCGGACTGGTCCTTGGTGTCGTACGGGCCCAGGGCGGAGAACGTCACGAGGCCCGCGAGGACGAGGAGCACGGCGAGGAAGATCAGACGGTTGCGTCGTATCTGCGCCGGGGTGCGCGAGACGTTCGGGTCGCCGGGGGACGGTGGTCGGGGCACGGTCGGTTCCTTGGGCTAGGGGTGTGTGCAAGAGAGATCATGAAACTAGCCCACCGGCCCACAGGTGCCGCTCGCCGCCCCCGTTGTCGGTGGGTGGCGCAGGTGGTGGAACACGGAGCCGAACCCCGGCAGGATGTCGGTCCCGGGCGATCGCGTGGACGACGCCGCTCGTCTGTGCGCCTTTCTCCGCTCAGGGGAGGACCGCTTCGGCGTGCGGCTGACAGCCCTTCTCCCCCGACCGCCCGGACCTGTCCGTGGCGGCGCCCCCGCAGACGGTGGAGGACGCAGGCGCTGGACGTTCTGGTGGGACCGGGGACCGCGCGGACCCTGCGGGCCGCTCGGTTCACACGCGGGTGAGCCGGTGCAGTGCCCAGTGGACCATGGGGGCGTAGAGCAGTGGGACCGGGCAGGCGGCGGTCAGGTCCACGGCTACTTGGGTGCCCGTTCCGTGGGGAGACATGGTGTGGGCCACCTGTACGGGGATACCCAGGAAGACCAGTTGCCAGGTCCAGGCGCCCTTCGGGCGGTCGACCTCCGTGACGAGGAAGCGGCCGCGCAGTACGCCCGCCACCTGGACCACTCCCTGTGCGCCCGGCCGGATGACGTCGCCCTCCGTCTCGACGGCACGCAGATGCGGTGCCCAGTGGGCCCAGCGGTCGTACCGCGCGTAGCGTTCCCAGACCACATCGGGCGCCGCGGGGCCCGCGACCGTGACGGTGTGCCGCATCTCCTACCTCCCAGCGGTGTCGGCCTCAATCTACGGGGCACCGCGCAGGGGTGCCTGGCGAGCGGGGCGAGTGCGGACGCGGACCCGGGGGGGGCGCTGAGTGATCCGGAGGGTGCGCTCACGCGCGAGCGGGTGACGCCGACCGAGATGTCGCGCGCGCCAGGGACCGCTCGGCCGCCCGCGCACCTCCTCGTCGTACCGGCGCAGCACCAGCTGCGCCACGTACCGCTGTGCGCCAGGGGCGCAGCCGTCCAGCTGGCCCCGTTCCGGTGAGCCGGCGAGCGGAGCGACCCGGGGCCAGGAGGTGGGTCGCCAGGGCTACGTCCGGGTGACCCGCCGACCGCCTGGCGGCGACCGCCTTGGCGGGTGAAGGCTCTCGCCTGTGGCGTAGGCGGCCGTCACCGGCGCGTCGAGGTGGGCCGCCGGCAGGCGGGCCGATTCGGCCGTGTCGGCGCGGGCCCGGGGGCCGGAGCTCGCGGCGTACGGCGTCTGCGCGGCGGTCACCTGGACGGCGTACGTCCGCCGGCACCGGTCCGCGTGACGCTCGCGCCCCCCGGCTAGGAGGCGGCAGCCTCGACGGCGCGGCGGGTCTCCGCGAGGCGTCCGGCGACGAACCGGGCGAAGAGCAGCACGTCGTCGGGATCGTCGGCCCGGATGCTCATGCGGCGCAGCAGGCCGGCATCGTCGAGCGCGACGCCCTCGCGGGCGAGGACGAACACGAGGGTGAGGAAGGCGGACCGGGCGTTGCCGTCGTCGAAGGGGTGGAAGAAGCAGACGTCGAGGTACGCGCGTGCGGCTCGTGCGGTGAGGGGTAGTGGTCGCGTCGTGTCCGGCGCGCTCTCGGCCAGGCAGGCGTCGAGGCGGGAGCGGGTGTCCGGGTCGACGCCGTACCGCTCCCGGCCGTTCTTGGCGAAGGCGGGGAGGGCGCGGAATGGCGGCAACTCCGGTGCGTTCAGGACGTGTTGCTGCCAGCGCTGGATCAGTTCGAAGTCGAGCGAGGCGCCGCGTGCCGCATCGGCCCGCAACAGTTCCAGGCCGGCGAGCAGACCTTGCGCGCGGGCGGCGTCGACGGCCGCGTCGAAGCGGCGGATGCCTTCGGCCGCGCCGTCTCGTGCCGGGGTCACCGGTCCGCCCCCGCCGCCGTCGGGAGCCTCGTGCCACGGCACGGTCCTGCGTACGGCGAGCCACCGCTCCAGGTGGTCCGGGGCGGGCCCGGCGGCGGGCCGTACGGCGTCGCCCGGCCGCAGCGACAGCGCGAGCCGCTCCGCGACGTCCTCCACCAGTTCGGCGTCGGGGCCGGTCCAGCTCCTGAACCGGCCGCCGATGGCGTCCTCGACCATCTCCTCCGCGCGCTCGGGCGCCACTCCCCAGCGGCCGAGGAACCAGCCGAGCACCTGATGACAGTGCCCGTACCAACCGCTGCCGCAGCCCGTGCGGTCCGTCACCAGCACGATCAGGTTGCGCGCGACCCGCTCCCACAGAATCCGCTGCTCATCGACATCCGCCAGGTCCAGCGGGTACGCCTCGAACCACCCGGCGAGACTCTCGAGCCACTCCCGCCACTCGCGCAGCGCCGCGACCACCCGTGCGAGGGTCTCCTCCGGTGTCGTGATCGAATCCCGGGGGCAGCACCAGTTCCCCACCGGCCCCCCGTCGAAGTCCCCTTCGTCGTGCCCCCACCGCCACCCCACCGTCCACCGGCCGTAGCACTCGGCAAGAGCGTGCGACATGGCGTCGGCCCACGGCTCCCCCTTCTCCCGGGTCCAGTCGCTCATCGCGGGGTCCCCGAAGCGGACGTCGGGGCGGGTCGGCACCCGCCGCGCGAGACCCAGCGACCGCACCGTCCGCTCAGCCGACCCGGCGTCGAACGGGTGGCGGTCGGGATCTACGTCGGCCCAGGTCAGGTGATGGGGGGAGAGGTCGAAAATCACCGGGTAAGGCTGTCATGGACGTACGGGTGTTCTTCAAGTGGGTTTCGGCGGGGCGGCGGACGGGGACTTGCTCCCTTTCAACTCGGAAACGCGGCGTTCCGAGAGCCGTACCGCTTTCTGTACCAGGCCACCTGCTCCGCGCTCATCGACGAGGAGAGGGCGTACACGTCGCCGCTCCGCGCTCCGCCTCGGCGCCGTTCGCCTTTCTCAGGCGACCGGGACACCATGGCGGACACCTGGGAGGCGGGTTGCCAATGCAGGCTGTGCGTGGGGGCGTTGGGGTCCGGGACGTCCTCCAGGTGCACTCCGCGAGTGGCCAGCAACCGCTGCAGTCTGTCGAAGCGGAGGTGCCGGTCGAAGCGGCCGTACCGCTCGCGCAGCACCCTGTTGACCGTGTGGCCGCCCCGGGAAAGGCGATGCACCTGGAGGGTGAAGTGGTGTCCCACCCAGGGGTGTTCACGGGATCGTCGTTCCCAGAAGAACTCGACCATGCCGTAGTCGCGCCACATGCTCCGGGCGTCGGGGGAGTTCTCGGCGAAGTCGGAGCCAAGGATCGCGGTGACCTGGTCGGGGCTGTCCGCCGGCTTGGCGCCGAGGACCGTTCCGGACGCGATCACGTCCAGGTAGAACGCGAGGGAGTGCGGAGTCAACGGGGCTTTCCTCAAAGAGGTGTGGCGGTGGGCGGGCGCCTCAGCGTAGTTGACCGCGCGGCGGGGCCCGACGGGTACGTGCCTGGACGCGGAGGGGCGTCCAGGCACGTACCCACGGACCGGCGGTCAGACGAGGGTGTGCAGGTGGACCGTGCCGTCCGGCAGGCCGGTCGACTGGAGCGCGAAGATGTCGGGGTTGGCGTCGATCTTCGTCGCCGCTGCCTGCCAGGCGCCGGCGGCGCTGTAGGCGCGGTCCCACACGCCCGAGCCGGGGACCACCGCGTCGACGGTCATGCGGCCGTCGGGCAGCGCGGCGACACTCACCGCGGTGATGTCGCCGTTGGTGTCCAGGTGGGACGAGCTCTGCCAGGTGCCCGCGGCGGTGCGGACGCGGTCCCAGATCCCGGAGCCGGGCACCACGCCCTCGATGTGCTGGGTGCCGTTGGGCAGCGCGGCCGTGGCCAGGGCGGTGATGTCCCCGTTGCTGTCGATCTGCGTGGCGGAGGTCTGCCAGGTGCCCGAAGCGCTGCGCACCCGCTCCCAGATGCCCGAACCGGGCACGAGGGCCTCCAGGTGCAGGGTGCCGTCGGTCAGGCCGGCGGCGGCGATCCGGGTGATGGACGTGTTGTCGTCGATCTTCGTGGCCGCCGTCCAGGTGCCGTCGGTGTCGCGGGTGCGGTCCCACACGCCGGAGTTCTTCACGACCACGTCGACATGGAGGGTGCCGTCCTTGAGCGCGGCGGCGCTCACGGCGGTGACGTTGTCGTTGTCGTCCATCTTGACGGCGCTCGTCGCCCAGTCGCCGGAGGCGCCGCGCACCCGCTCCCAGACGCCCGAGCCCGGCACCACCGTGAAGGTGTGCAGGGTGCCGTCGGGCAGTGCGGCCGAGGCGACGGCGGTGATGGCGTCGTTGTCGTCGACCTCGTTCGCGCTGCCTGCCCAGGCGCCCGAGGAGCCGCGGGTGCGGTCCCAGACGGTGCCGTGCGGGACGCTGGAACCGGCCGGGGCGACGTCGAGGTAGTCCGAGTCGATGTTGACCGAGACGCCGCCGTAGGTCTCGGTGTGGCCGCCGCTGTACTGGTGGACGCGCTGGTGGTTGGCCCAGAGCGAGGACGACACGGCCGGGTCGGCGGTGTCGGCGTTGCCGTTCCACAGTGCGTCGTAGATGACGTCGGGCATCTGGTAGCCGCTGCCGTAGTGGTCGGCCAGGTCGGATATGCCGGAGGTGGAACTGCTGTACACGGCGGACTTGTAGCCCTGGGCGTGGAGTTCCTTGGTCCAGGCGGAGAGGAAGCTCAGCACGCTGGAGGACGCGGAGGGGCTGTAGGCCTCCATGTCGTAGTAGAGGACCGAGCCCGCAGGGAAGCCGAGCGAGGACGCCTGGGTGACGGCGTCGTCGGCGGCACTCGTGCCCTGGGAGGCGGGTGAGCTGATGCCGCTCGCCTGCACACCGACGTAGATGGGGAGGAAGTGCCATCCGGCGGAAGCCTGTTGGGAGACCCACGAGGCGGTGAGGTTGGGCTGGCTGCAGCCTCGGTAGGCTCCGCCGATGTAGATGCCGACGGCACCGTAGGGGGACGCGCTGTTCCAGGTGTTCATGGTGCTCGCCGAGGGCGCGGCGCAGGCGTCGAAGCCCTTGCCGGTGTAGTGGGTGGTGCCGCTGGAGACCGCCGTCGCGGCGAGTGCGGTGGGCGCGAGCCGACCCGTGGGGGCGGCGGCCTCGGGCGTGAGGTCCGCGTCCTTGGCGATGTCCTCGATGAGCCGGGGGTCGGTCTTGTAGGTGCCGGTGAGCTGGATGCGGTCGTCGGACGCGGCGAGTTGGTGGGCGGTCCTGTCGGTGCGCGCCTGGCCGGCGCCCCGGGACCCGGCCGGCTGGACGAGCATCGCCTCGGTGCGGCCGACGACGTGGGCGGGGCAGTCCTGGTCCGCCGAGGGGGTGCCGTAGTAGAGGGTGTGCCGGTCGAAGCGCACGCAGGCGTGCCGGTCGCGGTCGAGGTCGACGGTGTGCCAGCCGGCCGGCACGGTGAAGTGGTGGCCGCGGTAAGTGACGGAGCGGGCCGGGGACTTCGCCGGTTCGGCCGCGTGGGCGGCGGGGAGGCCCACGCCGGTGAGCACGGCCGCGGTGGCGGTGACCGTGAGGGATCTGCGTACCGCTCTGCACAGGGCTGCGGGGACGAACACGGAACTCTCCTCAATCCAGGACGTGTGTGCGCATGACAACGCGAAGCTTGGAAACGGCGGCGGTTCAGCGGATTACGGCTGCCACCAGCGGGCCTTGTAGATGCCGCCGTCGGCGAGCGCGTACGGGGCGGCGGTGCCGGAGGCGTCACGGACGTAGCGGGTCAGCCAGTTGGGGCTCAGGTCGCCGTCCGGTTTGGTGAACAGGACGGTGCTGCCGGAGTTGCTCACGGCCTTCACACCGCCCCACGGGCCGCCGCCGCAGGCGGTGCTGCCGTACGGCGTGAAGGTGCGGGCCGACTTGGAGTACTGGTAGAGCGCCGATCCGGTGGAGACCCACAGCAGGTCGGACGAGCCCGCTACGGCACCCACGTCGTGGCCGTCGGAGGTGGGCAGGTCCACGGAGACGGAGGTCTTCTCGGTGAGGACGGGCTGCGCCGGGGTGCCGGCGAGGGTGTAGGCGGCGAGCTTGGTGCCGCCCACCGCCCACAGCACGTTCGCGCCGGAGTCCCAGTGGACGCCGTGCGCCGTGGTGAGCGGGGTGGTGAAGTAGTCGGTCGCGGTGGGACCTTGGGACGCCGCGTAGACGCGGACGGCGTTGCCGTGACTGCACGCGACGGCCACGTTGCCGTCCGGGAGCAGCTCGATGCTGTGCGGGTTGAGGTCGTCACCCGGTCCGGAGCCGGCGACCAGACCGGCCCAACGGCGTTTGCCCGTCGGGTACTCCACCACGGCCGCGAAGCCGTACGAGGCGGTGACGAGCACGAGCGTGGATCCGCCCGAGGTGCGCGCCTTGACCTCGCTGACGTAGGTGAAGCTGGAGGTCGGCTGAAGGTCCGCGTACCGGGAATCGCCGTCCGGGGTGAAGGACCACTGCACCACGGACGGATCGGCCGCCGGGTCCCAGGCGGTCTTCGTCGAGTCCAGCAGCAGCACCTTGCGTGCCTTCTGGTCGCCGACGAGAACCGGGGGCACGGTGGCGGCGCGGGCTTTGCCGCCGAGCGGCAGCGCGAGCCCCAGTGCGGCGCCCACGCCGCCGAGCAGGAGCGCGCGCCGGGAGGGCGGACGGGAGGACGGGGCTGATGGCGACGGGGAGGATGTCATCTTCGCGTCCCTCACTGCCAGATCATGTCGCGGGGGGCCACCGCGGTGCCGGCCGGCTGCTCGGCCGTGGCGGCGGCCGGGCGCCCCTTGGCGGCGACGGCGGTGGAAGAGACGGGCGACGTGTGGGCGGTGTGGACGCCGACGACGGCGGCGAGGCCGAGAGCGAGGGTCGCGACCGCGGCGGCGACGGGGCGGAATGCGGGCATGGCGAAACGTCCTTCCGGATGACGGGCGGGGAGAGCGGGCCGTACGAAGTCCGTGCGGCGGCCGACTCGGACACGTCCCGCGGTGACGTGTCCTGCGGCCTGGAACTAATGTCCGCCCTGGTCAGGACCTTCGGAAGGGGCTTCGCCGGGCCACAAGAGGCTGTGGCCCGAAGGGGCCAGCAGGGGCACTTCGGCACGCAGCAGCGACCAGCCGGCGAATTCGGGTGCCGTGGCCAGCGCCCGCAGGCACAGGGCGGCCGCCGTCCGCTCGGCCTCGCGCAACGACAGGACGCGGAGCCACAGCCCGGCCACCGGGCAGGGCTTGACGTCCGGGTGAACGCTGACGTGCTCCAGGCGATCCTCCGGACGGGCTGCGGCACGCAGAAGGGCCGCGGCCGCCGGCGACAGGGGAACGCCTCTCTCGGGCGGGCACAGTCGGGCGTGAATGAGATACATACCGGTCAACACTCACAACAAGGCGCTGTCGGACGCAACGAGCCGGGCCTGGACGGTTGTACCGGAGGCCGGAAAAGGCCACACCGCGTCGCGGACATATCACGGTCGACCGTGCCATGCGATGATCCCGTGAAGATCATTCGACACCGATTGCCGACCGTGGGGGGAAGCATGTTGACCGCATTGGGGCTCGATCCGGTCGCTGAAGCGGTCTACCGGGCCATGCTCGCCGAACGCGCCGACGGAGTCGCCGAGTTGGCAGCGCGCCTGGAGCTGGCCGAGGACGAGGTGCGCCGGGCGCTCGACCGGCTCAGTGAACTCTCCCTCGTCCGCCACTCGTACGAGATGCCCGGCGCCCTGCACGCCGTCAGCCCCGAGGTCGGCCTGGAGCTGCTGCTCGCCCGTCAGCAGGCCGAAATCGCCGCCCAGCAGCAGCGCGTGGCGACCTCGCGGGCGGCGGCGGCCCAGTTGATCGCCGAGCACGCGGCACTGCGCCCCTTCGCCGCCCCCGGCGTGGAGCAGCTCACCGGCATCGACGAGATCCGCGACCGGCTGGCCCGGCTCACCCGCCACGTGGTCGGCGAGGTCATGACGCTCGCCCCGGACGGCGAGCACACACCTCAGTCCATCGCGGCGGCCCGGCCGCTGAACAGCTCGCTGTTGGAGCGCGGCGTGCGGTTGCGCACCGTCTACCTCGAAAGTGTCCGCAACAGTCCCCACACCCAGGAGTACCTCGAATGGCTGAGCGGGCGCGGCGGTGAGATCCGTACCGTGGCCACGCTGCCCACTCGGCTGATCATCGTCGACCGCAAGCACGCGGTCATCCCGCTCAGCAGCGACGACTCCGCGGCCGGCGCGATGGTGCTCAGCGGCCAGGGCACGCTGACGGCGCTGTGCGCGCTGTTCGACAGGATCTGGCATTCCGCCAAGCCCCTCGGTGAGAACGGCCGGCGCGGCCCCGAGGGTCTGACGGACACCGAGGAGGCCGCGCTCAAGCTGCTGGCCGACGGTCATACGGACGAGGCGATCGCCAAACGCCTCGGTGTCTCGCCCCGCACCGCCCGCCGCATCGCGACCGGACTCATGCAACGCCTGGACGCGCGCAGCCGTTTCGAGGCGGGGGTGCGCGCGGCCCAGCGCGGCTGGCTCGGGTGAGCGGGTGAGCCGACGCGCCCCTCCACGGCCTTCTCCCGCCTGCCGCCCAGGTGCGTGCCGCCTTCTCCCCCGACCGGCCCCTCGACGAACCCGCTCCCTCCCCCGCTCTGCCTCCTCCCCCGCTCAGGCTCACGCCCGGTCCCGGCCCTCCCCGTATCCGGCCGGAACCGTCCCCGGACGCATCTGTCCAGGTCAAAGCCCTTTTGTTGACGCACGCATGACGGCCAGTCTCGTATCGGCGCTCCGCAGCGAAGACTGAAGCCGCGGACCGCTCCGTCGACCGGCCCCGCTCCTGCGGCACGCCGGTGACGCGTGCCCGTCGCAGGTCCTCCTGCCGGGCTCCCGCTGCCCGCGAAGGAGATCCGTCATGCTCAGCCGCGCCCGAGGCCGTGTCCGCGTCGTCGCCCTTGCCGCAGTGCCGCTCGCCGCGGCGGCGGCTGTGGGCGCCGTCCGATACGCCGCCGATCCCGCGCCCTCCGCCGCGAAGGTGCCCGTCGCCACGGCGGCTCCGGTCGCCGCGGAGTCGACGGGCCCGGAGGACTGGACGACCGACACCGCGCCCGGCAGTGCTCCCACCGCCCCCTCTCACAGCGCGACCGCCTCCCGCTCCCCGTCCCACTCGCCGTCCGCGTCGCGATCCCCTTCCGGGCCCGCGACCAGGACCGCCCACGCTGTGCAGGCGCTGCCCGCGGCGAAGCTGCCCGACGCGCATCGCTCCGCCTGGAAGGCGATGGGTCCGCCCCAGACCCGGCAGACCACCCATGACGTGAACGTCAGCGAGTGCGGCTCGGTCCACGGGGCCGTCGGCTGGCGGCAGCAGGGCTACGCCGGCAAGGCGAACAACCCGGCCATCCAGGACACGTTCACCTTCACCTCCGCCGCGGCAGCCGACACCGCCTACCGCAAGCTGCTCACCGGGTTCGACGGCTGCCGGCACAACCTGCGCGCCCTCCAGGCAGAGCACGGCGCACCTCGCGACGCGGTGGTCACGAAGACCGCTTCCATCACCGACGGCACCGCCTACTCGCGCTCCTGGACCGCCGTGCCCGGCATCTCCATGCCCGGCCGGCAGACCAACCACTACTACGTCGTCAGGCGCGGCGCCGCCCTGACGGTCGTGCAGTACACCCAGCCCGGCGTCACCGCCCCGGCCGACCCGCACCACCAGGACTCCGGCGACCGGGCGGACCTGTCCACCATCGCCGAGCACATGTAACCGCGTTTCCACCTGTGTTTCCCTCACCGAAGGCGAGTTCACCATGCCCAAGTCCCGCACCTCCCGGCTGCGCGCCCTGGCCGTCCTCGTGGCTGTCACGGCCACCACGACCTTCGCGTCCGGCCTGCCCGCCCACGCCGATTCCAGCGTCGACGGCTCCATCACCAGAAGCGAGGTACTCAACCGGGCGCAGAGCTGGGTGGACGCCCACGTGCCCTACAACCAGAGCGGCCACTGGGGCGGTTACCGGGAAGACTGCTCCGGCTACGTCTCGATGGCCTGGCACCTGTCGACGTCCCTGGTGACGCAGACCCTGCCGAGCGTCTCCACCAAGGAGAGCTACTCCAGCCTCAAGCCCGGCGACATCATGGACTACACCGCCGACCACACCTTCCTCTTCGCCGGCTGGACCAACAAGGCGAACGGCGACTTCACGTACTACGCGGAGAGCAACCCCAACGACCCCACCCACGGCCCGACCCACGCCAACATCAACTCGTCGAGCATCGAGGGCTGGCCCACCAGCAACTACGACGCGTACCGCTACCAGAACATCGTCGACGACCCGGTCACCCCGACCGGCACCGTCTGGGACCGCACCCGCAGCGCCTCGGGCGGCTGGGACGCACACGCCACCGAGATCGACGACAACAGCGCCGTCACCGCGGTGGCGTCGGCCACGCTGCCGGACGGCACCGTGCACGTGCTGACCATCGTCCCGGGCTCGGGTGTGTGGGACCGCGTCCGCAGCGCCTCCGGCGCCTGGGCGGGGGCCGCCACCAAGATCGACTCCAACGGCGGCATCACCGCGGTCTCTGCCGCCGCGCTGCCCGACGGCACCCTGCACGTGCAGACCCTCGTGCCGGGCGCCGGTGTCTGGGACCGCACCCGCAGCGCGTCCGGGAGCTGGTCGTCCAGCAGCCAGATCGACTCCAACGGCAACATCACCGCGCTGGCCTCCTCCGGTCTGAAGGACGGCACCCTGCACGTCCAGTCGCTCGTGCCGGGCTCCGGGATCTGGGACCGCACCCGCAGCTCCTCCGGGAGCTGGAGCTCCTCCACCAAGATCGACGACAACGGCGACATCTCCGCCATCGCGTCGACGGCGCTGTCGGACGGCTCGCTGCACGTCGACGCGGTCGTGCCGGGCTCCGGCGTCTGGGACCGCACCCGCAGCTCCGCCGGCACGTGGGCCGGTGCGGCCACGCAGATCGACGCCAACGGTGACGTCGCCTCCGTGTCGGCGTCCGCCCTCCCGGACGGCTCGCTGCACGTCGACGCGGTCGTGCCGGGCTCCGGCGTCTGGGACCGCACCCGCAGCTCCGCCGGCACGTGGTCGACCGCGACGAACATCGACAGCAACGGTGACATCTTCGACACCTACACGGCCGGACTGCCCGACGGCTCGATGCACGTGGGCACCGTCGCCTAGCCGATCCACGGACGGGCGGTCCCTGTTCCACCCCGGCTGGACCCCGTGATCGCGGCGGACGCACGGCACCGAGTCACCACAGGTGCCGTGCGTCCGCCGTGTGTTCGGGATCGCCTGGAACCAGGCCGTGGTCGGCCGGGGCTCAAGAGCGAGGAGGCGTGCGTGGTGTGCCGCGTCAGCACTTCTCGCGCAGCGAGTGCAGGTACGCGCTGGAGCGGCGGGCGAAGCGGAAGGAGTCGGTGGGGTTGTCGTGCTCGGTCTGCCAGTGGTGGGCGTGGCGCCCGCCGCGCAGGCGGGTGACGGCGGAGAGGAAGCGCTGGTAGTCGATGTCGCCGTCACCGACGTCGGTCATGCGGTAGCCGAACTCGTCGGACGGGTCGCTGACGCCGTCCTTGACGTGGAAGAGGGGGTAGCGGTGGGGGTGGGCGAGGACGTAGTCGAGGGGTTCGAAGGGGGCGGGGGTGCCGTCGGGGCGCTTGGAGAAGCGGAACTGGCCCGCGTAGGCCCAGTAGATGTCCATCTCCAGGTAGACGAGGTCGGGGTCGGTCTCCGCGAGCAGGACGTCGTAGAGGCGGACCTTGGGGTTGTCGGCGGCGAAGGCGAACTCGTCGGAGTGGTTGTGCTGGTAGAACTTCATGCCGCGCACCTTGGCCGCCGCGCCGTAGGTGTTGAACTCCTGGGCGGCGCGTTTCCAGGCGTCGACGGTCGAGCCGTAGCGGAAGGGACCCGAGGCGGTGCCGATGTGCTTCAGGCCGAGGGCCTGGGCGTCGTCGAGGACCTGGTCGAGGTTCTGGGCGAAGGTGTAGGCATTGGGGTCGTCGGAGTAGTAGCCGACGTGGCTGCCGATCGGGGTCAGGCCGTGGTCCTTGGCGAGGCGCTTGAGGCGGGCGAGGGTGATGGGGCCGGCCGAGCCCTGGGTGTAGCCCGCGAACTCGATCTCGTCGTAGCCGTACTTCTCCAGTTCGGCGAAGACGGGGGCGAAACCGAGGGTGCCGACCTTGTCGCGCAGGCTGTAGAGCTGGATGCCGAGGCGGCCGGGCGGGAGGACGGGGCGGCCTCGGCCGAAGGAGGACGCCGTCGGCGCGGTGGTGCTCGCGGCGGCGGGGCCTGCGGCGGCACCCAGCAGCGCGGCGGCCGTGGCGCCGGCGGCGACGCCCAGGATGCCCCTTCTGGAGAGTCGGTGGGTGAGTTCGGGATCATTGCGAGAAATGCGGCTCATGTGGGAACTCCGGGGTGTGGGCGGGCGTTGTCGGTGGTGAGTGCTTCACTGGGGACCAGGTGCACAGGACGCATCTGGTGACGGGTCGTCAGGTGAGACCTGCGAGTCGGAGCAGGAGTGGTTTCACATCGGTGGCCGCGAGGCGGTCGCCCACGGCACGGGGGGTGGAGCAGATGAGGAGCGGACCGTCGTCGTCGCTCGCGGGAAGGCGTCCGTGGCCGCCCCGAATAGGTGACGGGTCGAGGGGTACGACCGCCATCCGGTAGCGCATCCCGAGCTTCTTGCGGGCCAGTGCGGTCGCGGCTTTGACCTTGACGTAGGGGTCGAGGGGGTCCATGAAGAGTTCGACCGGGTCGTAGCCGGGTTTGCGATGGATCTCCACGAGCCGTGCGAAGTCGGGCGCTCGGGCGTCGTCGAGCCAGTAGTAGTACGTGAACCAGGCGTCCGGCTCGGCGACGGCGACGAGTTCGCCGGAGCGCGGGTGGTCGAGGTGGTGGGCCTTCTTGCCCTCGTCGTCCAGCAGTTGGGCGATGCCGGGCAGGCCGGACAGGGCGGCCCGGGTGGCGTCCAGATCCTCGGGGCGGCGCACGTAGACGTGGGCGATCTGGTGGTCGGCCACCGCGAAGGCGCGGGACGCCATCGGGTCCAGGTACTCCATGCCGTCCTGCGTGTGCACCTCCAGCAGCCCGGCGCGGCGCAGGGCGCGGTTGATGTCGACGGGGCGGTCGGCCCGGGTGATGCCGTACTCGGAGAGCACGACGACGGTACGGCCCTCCGCGCGGGCGTCGTCCAGGAGCGGTGCGACCGCGGCGTCCAGGTCGGCGGCCGCGGTGAGGGAGCGCGGGTCGTCGGGGCCGTGGCGCTGGAGGTCGTAGTCGAGATGCGGGAGGTAGCAGAGGGTCAGGTCGGGGTGGCGGGTGCGCTGGATGTGGCGGGTGGCGTCGATGATCCAGCGGCTGGAGGCGAGGCCGGCGCCGGGCCCCCAGAACTGGAAGAGGGGGAATGTGCCGAACTTCGCGGTGAGTTCGTCGTGCAGGTCGGGAGGCCGGGTGTAGCAGTCGGGTTCCTTGCGGCCGTCGGCGTAGTAGACGGGACGGGGGGTGACGGTGATGTCGGTGTCGGCGCCCATGGCGTACCACCAGCAGATGTTGGCCACGGTGTAGCCGGGGTGCGCACGACGGGCGGCGTCCCAGAGCTTGTCTCCGGCGACGAGGCCGTTGTGCTGGCGCCACAGCAGGACGTCGCCCAGCTCGCGGAAGTACCAGCCGTTGCCGACGATGCCGTGTTCGGAGGGCATGAGACCGGTCAGGAAGGTGGACTGCGCAGCGCAGGTGACGGCGGGCAGGACGGTTCCGAGGTGGGCGCGTGAGCCCTGGGCCGCGAGTTCGCGGAGGTGGGGCATGTGCCGGAGGAGACGGGGGGTGAGGCCGACGACGTCCAGGACGAGGAGGGGCGCGGGGCGGCCGGATTCCGGTCGGGGCGGCGCCGTCGGTCGGTGGGGCGCGGGCTCTGGCAGGGGTGCCGGGTGGTGGGTCACGGCAGCTCCTTCAGGCCGAGGTCGGTGAGCAGGTCGCGGGCGAGGGCGAGTTCGGCGGCGATGCCGTCGGCGAGCTGGGCGCGGGTGCGGGGTCTGAGCGTGGCGGGGAGTGCCTGCCAGGTGTAGGTCTCGACCTCCAGGTGGCGGGTGAGCGGGTGCGGGCCGCCGACGAGGCGGGTCAGGGCGGTGCCGAGCACCGGGAGGGTGGAGGTGAGGGGTGCGGCGGGGGCCGCGTGCAGGGGGACGTGGACGTGGGTGCGCCACGGCGCGCTGTCGGGCAGGGAGCCGTCCTGGAGGGCGTCGCCGAGGTCGTCGGTGCCCTGTCGTCCGGTGGCGGTGAGGGTGCGGGTCTGGTGCAGGAAGCGGGGTTCGGCGAAGGCGGCGAGTGCCTCGCGGACCTCCGGGCGGTGTGGGTGCTCGGCGTGGAGTGCCGCGGAGAGCTGGGACTTGACGACGGGGACGCCGGCGTGGACGAGGGCGTCCAGGGCGGTGTGCGGGTCTTCGAAGGAGGTGGCGAGGTGGCAGGTGTCGACACAGATGCCGATGCGGGGGTGCGCGATGTCGGCGAGGGGGGTGAGGGCGTCGGCGGTGGTCTCGATGACGCAGCCGGGTTCGGGTTCGAGGCCCACGAGGAGGGAGCGGCCCGTCATGTCCGCCAGGGCGTCGAGGCGTTCGCCGAGGGTGCGGAGCGCGGTGCGGGCGGTCTCCATGCGGGCCGGGTCGGCGACGGTGCGCCAGGCGAGCGGCAGGGTGGAGATGCTGCCCTCGGGGACGTCGTCGGGGAGGAGTCCGGCGAGGATGCGGGCGAGGGCGGTGGTGTGGCGGAGCCGTTCGGGGTCGGCCCAGTCGGGCTTGTACACGCGGTACTTGACCTGCTGGGAGCCGAAGCCCTCGTAGGGGAAGCCGTTGAGGGTGACGACCTCCAGACCGCGCCGGTCGAGTTCGGCGCGGAGGGCGCCGACCGCGCAGGGGTCGTGCTCCAGGGTGAGGGCGGCGTCCTTGGCGAGCCAGAGGCCGATGCCGAGACGGTCGCGGCCGAGACGGCGGCGGACGGGTTCGCAGTGGTCGCGCAGTTGGGCGACCACGGCGTCGAGGGTCTCGGCGGGGTGGACGTTGGTGCAGTAGGCGAGGTGGATGAGCGAGCCGTCGGGGTGGCGGAAGCGCACGGGTCACTCCTCCCCGGCGGTTGCGGCGGCCGGGTCGGCGGCGGGCGCCGTGTCCCGGGGGACGCCACGGAGGACGGAGTTGCCCTCGTGAGTGGGCTCGGTCGCGGCGACGTCCAGGTCCAGCCGCCCGCTGAGGCCGTAGAAGGCGACCGGGTTGCGCCACAGGACGCGGTCGACGTCGTCCTCGTCGAAGCCCTCCTTCAGCATCAGGTCTGCCACCTTGCGGGTCTTCAGGGGGTCGCTTCTGCCCCAGTCGGCGGCGGAGTTGACCAGGACCTGTTCGGGGCCGTGGGCGCGGAGGATGGCGACCATCCGTTCCTCGTCCATCTTGGTGTCGGGATAGACCGAGAAGCCGAGCCAGCAGCCGCTGTCCTTGGCCTCCTTGACCGTCGTCTCGTTGAGGTGGTCGATCAGGACGCGTTCGGGAGCGAGGGCGGACTCGCGAACGGCGTCGAGGGTGCGGCGCAGGCCGGTGAGCTTGTCCCGGTGGGGCGTGTGGACGAGCGCGGGCAGGCCGTGGTCGGCGGCGAGCTGGAGCTGGGCGGCGAGCGCGGTGTCCTCGGCGGAGGTCATCGAGTCGTAGCCGATCTCGCCGACGGCGACGACGCGGTCCTTGACGAGATAGCGGGGCAGTTCGTCGAGAACGGGCGTGCAGCGGGGGTCGTTGGCCTCCTTGGGGTTGAGAGCGAGGGTGCAGTGGTGGGCGATGCCGTACTGGGCGGCGCGGAAGGGCTCCCAGCCGAGGAGGGAGTCGAAGTAGTCGAGGAAGGAGGCGGTGGAGGTGCGGGGCTGGCCGAGCCAGAAGGAGGGCTCGACCACGGCTCGGACACCGGCGCTGTGCATGGCCTCGTAGTCGTCGGTGGTGCGCGAGGTCATGTGGATGTGGGGGTCGAAGATGCGCATCAGGACTCCTTGCGGTGGGGGTCGCGGTCGTCCGTGGTGTGCGGCGCGGGGCCGGGCTCGGTCAGGGCCAGGACGTGGTCCAGGTCCGGGGGGACGGTGCGGCCTGCGGCGGTGCGCTCGGCGGCGAAGTCGGTGAGCATTCGGGCGAGTTCGCCGTCACCCCGGGCGCGTGCGGCGAGCTGGTCGACGCGGTCGACGGGCACGCCGGTGAACAGGCACTTCAGGACGGCGTGCCGCCACAGGTGCGGGTCCAGCCGGCGGGCGGCGTAGGGGCCTACGGCGGCGGCCAGGAGCCGGGTGTCGTTGGTGCGCAGCGCGTCCTCGATCAGGGGGAGGGCGTCGGGGCCCGGTACGAGGCGGGGCAGCGCGTGCAGGACGGCACGGCGTTCGTCGGCGGTGCCCTGGTGGTAGAGGCGGGCGAGGTCGGCCGGTGTCGGGCGGGCCGCGTGAAGAAGGAGGACGCGGGCGGTGTCGGCGTGTGCGGGACCACATCGTCGGCCGGCCTCAGCCAGGCGCAGCTCCCAGGCGGGGAGGGAGCCGTGGGCGGCGGTGGGGTCGGCGGCTTCGTCCAGGGCGCGGTCCAGCCAGTCGCGGGCGGGAGAGGTGAGACGAGTGCGCAGGTCGTCCAGGACGGGTGAAGGGCCGGCGTCGAGAGGAGCGCTGTCGGGCGCGAGGTGGGAGGAGGTCATGTGCTGCTCCCTTCCGTGGAGGGGGAGGACCGGGTGGCGACCGCTTGGAGGAAGGGCAGGGAGATCTCGGCGTAGTGGGGGCCGGCGTGGGAGTGGCGGGGCAGTTCGACCACGGTGAGTCCCTGGTACGGCGTGGCGGCCAGGGCCGCGAGGACGGCGGGGAAGTCGACGTCGCCCTCGCCGAAAGGCAGGTGTTCGTGGCGGCCGCGCCGCATGTCCTCGATCTGGACGTGCCGCAGCCAGGGCGCGGCGGCTCGGACGCAGTCGGCGGGAGAGAGGGGTTCGAGGCACTGGCAGTGGCCGATGTCGAGGGTGAGACCGAGGTGAGCGGGGTCGCCGAGGGCGTGGCGGAGGCGGTGGAAGTCGGCGAGGCCGGCGAGCAGATGGCCGGGTTCGGGTTCGACGGCGAGGGGGATGCCGGCGGCGGTGGCGGCTTCCAGGACCGGGGTGAGTGCCCCCGCCAGCCGGTCCCAGGCCGTGTCCTCGTCCGTGCCGGGCGGGAGCGTGCCGCTGAAGCAGTGCACCGCGTGGGCACCGAGGTCGGCGGCGACCCGGACCGCGCGGATCAGCAGGTCGGCACGGCGGGCCCGGTCGGCGGGGTCGGGGTCGAGGAGGGATGGGCCGTGTTTGCGGCGCGGGTCGAGGACATAACGTGCCCCGGTCTCCACGGTGACCTGGAGTCCGAGAGCGGCCAGGCGGTGGGCCACTCTCCGGGTGCGGGCGGTGAGGTCGGGGGCGAGCGGGTCGAGGTGCATGTGGTCGAGAGTCAGGCCGACGCCGTCGTAGCCGAGGTCGGCCAGGAGAGCGAGGGCGTCGTCGAGGCGGAGGTCGGCCAGGCCGTTGGTGCCGTAGCCGAAGTGGAGGGCGGTGCGGGTGGCGGGCCGTTCGGTGTCGCCGGTTCGGGGTCGGGTCGCGGAGGTCATGTCGCGCTCGCCTTCTTGGGTGACTCGGGCGGTGAGCGGGGCCGGGGCCGCGATGACCGGCGCCGAGTCGGGAACGGCGTTGGAGCCGAGGCGGAGGGCGCCCCGATGGGGCGACCGCTCGCTCCCTGTACACCGTCGGATCGCGGGACTCATGTCACGCTCACCCTTTTCGCGAACCGTGCGGCGAGCGGGGCCAGCGCCGCGGTGATCAGCGCGCTGACCGGGGCGCCGGAGCGGGCGCAGAGGGCGGCCTGGAGGGGGATGGTGGCGCGGATGCCGCCGCCGACGGCGCGCTGGGTCAGCGGGGGTGAGGGGTTGAGGGCGGCGTGCAGGTAGGGACGGGCGGCGGTCGCGGCGTAGGCGAGGGCGCAGGCGGCGGGTAGCGCTCCCCGTCTGAGGGAGGCGAAATTGCTCTCGCCGCAGAGCAGTTCCCTCTTCATCGGGGTGCGCCCTCCGCCCACCACGCGTGTCAGGACACCGGTCGTGGCAAGGGCCGCCAGCGGTGTCAGCGGGGCACCGCCCTGCGTCTCGTGGCGGGAGACCGCCGTGAGCGCGAGGGTGTGCGTGCCGAGCAGCGCGGCGGAAGGGAGGGCGGGCCGGACGTGGCCCGAGCCGGCGGCGGCGCCGAGCAGGAGGTCGAGGGCGCGGGCCGTCGCCATCGCGGCGGGGCCCGCCGGGGTGTGTTTGAGGCCGAGGTCGTACGCCCAGACGGTCGCGGCGAGGGGTGCGGCGACGGCGAGCGCGGGTCGGCCGGACCGGGCCGCGAGGGCGAGGCCCGTGGCGGTCAGGGCGCAGGCCGCGGTGAGGGCGGCGGCGGGGCGGATGCGGCCCGAGGGCAGCGGGCGGTGCGGGCGTTCGGCGGCGTCCTCGGCGCGGTCGGCCCAGTCGTTGAGGACCATGCCTGCCTCGTACAGGCAGAGGGAGGAGCCGATGGCCCACAGGGTGCGGGGACCGGGGCAACCGGTGGCCGAGGCGCTGCCTGCCAGGACGTCACCGGGGACGGTGAACAGGGCGGGGATGCGGAGAAGTTCGGCCCAGGCGGCGGACCGGCGCCCGCTGCCCCGGCCGGGGCGCGAGGGGGCGGGGACGGGCGGGTGGTCTTCGTCGGCGACGTCGGCCGTCCGCGCGGTGAGGTCGCTCGCGGACGCCGCGCCGGGAGCCCCCGTCGCGCCCAGTACGCCGCGCTCGGGCGCCTCGACTCCCCCGGGGCTGCTCGTGGTTCCCCCGCTCCTCACCACGGCTCCACCAGGCGCCACTGATCCGCCCGCAGGCCGCGTGAGCTCCCTGGAATTCACCGGCCCGCCCCCGGCCCCGTCGCCTTTCACCGCCCCTCCCCCACGCCCCCGGCGTCACCGCGCAGCCGGTCGGCGAAGCGCCCGAGTGCCGCGTACTGCTCGCCCAGAGCCGCGGGTGCCTCCCCCACCGGGTCCTTGAAGTAGAAGCCGAGGTCCCCGAGGGGACCGGACAGGCCCGCCGTCCGGGCGCGGAGCGCCAGCCGGGCCAGATCGAGCACCAGCGGCGCGGCCAGCGCCGAGTCGCAGCCCTGCCAGATGGTCTGGAGGACCATGCGGGTGCCGAGGAAGCCGTCGAAGGCGATGTGGTCCCAGGCGGTCTTCCAGTCGCCGAGGGCGGGCACGTCGTCGATGTGCACGGCGCCCTGGACCGGCGTGCCGAGGGTGTCGGTGAGGACGCGTTCCTTGCCCGCGTTCTTGGCGGCCGCCGCGGCGGGGTCGGCCAGCGCGGCGCCGTCGCCGCCGCCGAGCAGGTTGGTGCCGGACCATGCGCGTACGGCGAGCGCGCGCTGGGCGAACATCGGCCCCAGCACCGAGCGCAGCAGGGTCTGGCCGGTCTTGCCGTCCCGGCCCGCGTACGGCAGACCGCTCTGTGCCGCTGCCGCCGCCAGCGCGGGGTGGTGGAGGCCGGTAGAGGGGGTGAAGTTGACGTAGGGGCAGCCCGCGCGGAGGGCGGCCGCCGCGTAGAGCGAGCTGGGCGGGAGGGAGTCTTCGGCGGCGGGCTCGGTGGAGGCCACGTTGACGACGACGGTCCCGGCGGGCGCGCGGCGGGCGGTGAAGTCGCGGATGTGGGCGGTGAAGGCGTCGATCAGTTGCCGCTCGTCGCGGCGGTCGCCGGGGAGCGGGCCGCCCGGGACGATCTCGCGGTCGGCGGCGGCGAGTTCGGCGGCGACGGCGCCGGGGAGGTCGGGTGGCAGAACGCCGTCGGCCGCGAGTTCCTCGGCGCGTTTGGGCAGCGGGCAGTCAAGGGTGTCGTGGCCGCCGAAGACGAGGGACGGCAGTTCGGGCAGGTCGCAGCCGTCGAACAGGGCGGTCTCGGTGACCATGCCGACGGGCGGGTGCAGCCCCGAGGTCACCGCGGCGCAGCCCGCGACGACGGTGGTCGCGACGGAGCCTCGGGCGCCGATGAGCCACACTCCGGCGGGGCCTCGGGAACGGGACGCGGACATGGTCGGCCTCCTTGTCGGGCGCGGAAGCGCTCGGGCAGCGGTGAAGGTGGGGGGGACGGCGGGCGGGAGTACGGCGTCTCCCGCCCGCCGCCGGTCAGCGGCCCTGAGCGGGCAGTTCCTTGATCCGGACGTCACGGAACGACACCTGGTCGTCGGCTCCGTGGTTCTGGAGGCCGATGTGTCCGTCGCGCAGGCTGCGGGCCGGGTCGGTGTTGGTGAAGTCGTTGACCGGTATGCCGTTGAGCCAGACGCGGAGGTGTTCGCCCTCCACGCGGATCTCGTACGTGTTCCACTCCCCCGGCGGGTTCAGCGCGCGGTCGCGTGCCGCCAGGTCGGCGGACTGGAAGCCGTACACGGCCCCGGTGGTCTTCTCCGGGACGTCGGTGGCGTCGATCTGGATCTCGTAGCCGTTGTCCACGGCGGACCAGGGGTCGTCCGAGGGCGGGAAGCCCACGAAGACACCGGAGTTGCTGTCGCCGGTGACCTTCCAGTCGAGTTTCAGGGAGTAGGAGGAGAGGCCGGAGGCGGCGTACCAGAGCAGGCCCATGCCGCCGGTGGAGGTCAGGGTGCCGTCGTCGGCCAGGGTGAAGGAGCCGGGACCGGCCTGCCGCCAGTTCTCCAGGGAGGTGGTGGTGCCGTCGAAGAGCGGGTGGTAGCCGTTCTCCGGGCGGCAGTCGGCCTGTGCGGTGCCGGTCGCCCACCGCAGGCCGCCCAGCAGGTGGGCGCGGAAGGCGGGGTCGGCGTAGGACTCCTTGGTGTGGCCGCCGCCGGTGTAGAAGGCGCGGCCGCCCTGGTACTCCTGGCACCAGGCGATGGGGTGGTCGCCGTTCATGGTGCCGCCGGAGTACGTGGACTCGTCGAGCGAGGCCAGGACGTGGGCGCGTGCGCGCGGGTCGGAGCGGTAGTTGTACCACTCGTCGGTGCGCTCCCAGCGGGCGGGCAGGTGGGCGGTCGAGGGGTGTGCGCGGTCCTCGACCACGACGGTGGCGGGCTGGATCGCCGGGTGCGAGTCGAACCAGGCCCCGGCGAGTCCGCCGTAGAACGGCCAGTCGTACTCGGTGTCGGCGGCCGCGTGGACGCCGACATAGCCGCCGCCCTGGTGGATGTAGCCCTCGAAGGCCCGCTGCTGGGCGGGGTTCAGCACGTCGCCGGTGGTGGAGAGGAACACCACGGCGTCGTAGCGGCGCAGATTGCGGGCGGTGAAGGCGCCCGCGTCCTCGGTGGCGTCGACCGTGAAGCCGTCGGTGTCGCCGAGCTGCCGGACGGCCGCGATGCCGTCGGGGATGGAGTCGTGGCGGAATCCGGCTGTCTTGGAGAAGACCAGGACCCGTTCGCTGTCCGCGGGGCGTGCGGCGGCCGGGCCGGTGACGCAGCCGAGCAGCAGCGCGGTTCCGACGGCCGCTGTGGTGAGCAGGCGTGTGGTGCGCGGGCGTGTGGTGCGCATGGGGGTGCCCTCCGCTCAGCCGGTGGTGAAGGTGAAGTCGTCCACGTCGAAGAGGGCGCCGGTGCCGCCCTTGAAGACCAGGTAGAGCGTGGTCGTGCCCTTGGGCGCGCGGGACAGGTCGGCGCTCACGTCCTGGAAGGTCTCCCAGCTCCCGGTCACCGGCACGGTGGCCTTGCCGAGGAGTGTGCCCTTGGCCGATCCGGCACGGACCTCGAGCGTGCCGCCCGCGCCGCCGGAGGAGATGCGTGCGGTGATCTTCTTGGCGTTGCCGAGCGCGTAGGGCGTGAAGGAGATCCAGTCGCCGTCGTGGATGTCACCGACCGTCTTGCCGCCGTGGGCGGTGTCCTTGGACTGCGGGGTGACGCCCGAGGAGTCGGTGTAGTGCTCGGCCTGCCGGTGGCGGGGCTGGGCGACGCTCTGGTCGTGCGAGGTGAGCGCGGCCTGGCCGCCGCCTCCGTTGTCGGTGTACTCGGCGTCGAACACGCCGAAGATGTTCTCGTCCTCGTCGTGGCCGCCGTCGGCGCTGGTCTGGATGGTGCCGGTGCAGCCCTGGGCGGAGGTCAGCGGGTGGCCGTGGGTGTCGTGGCCGAGGATGAAGTGGACGGTGACCTTGGAACAGTCGACGTTCCCGCCGTCCTCGGGGTCGGTGACCCGCACCGTGAACGGCACGGCGTCACCGAAGCCGAACAGCTGCCCGTCCTGCGGGAGCTGGAGGGTCACGGTGGGCGCGGTGTTGCCGACGACGATACGGACGGTGGCGCTGCCGGTGCGGCCGGAGGGGTCCTCGGCGGTCAGGGTCGCGGTGTAGGTGCCGTTCTTGCGGTACGTGTGCGAGGGGTTGGCGGCGGTGGAACCGGTGCCGTCGCCGAAGTCCCAGTGGTGGGTGAGGGTGTCGCCGTCCTGGTCGGTGGTGCCGGCCGAGGAGAAGCGGACCTTCAGCGCGGCCTGCCCGGAGGTCTTGTCGGCGGCGGCCTTGGCGACGGGCGAGTGGCCGTCGGTGGCGTTCTCGATGCGGTAGAGCGCCGAGTTCTCGTCGCCGCCGAACCAGGCGGTGCCGTAGTCCAGGACGTAGAGCGCGCCGTCGGGGCCGAAGGCCATGTCCATCACCTGGGTGCCGGTCCAGGGGAAGGCGTTGATCGATTTCACGGCTCCGTCGGCACCGCTGTCGATGCGCTTGATCCAGCGGCGGCCGAACTCACCGGCGAAGAAGTTCCCGTCGTACGCCTCGGGGAACTTCACCGGGGAGTCGAGGGCGGCGTCGTAGTGGTAGACGGGGCCGCCCATCGGGGACTCGGAGCCGTCGCCGAACTCCGGTACGGACGCGCCGTCGTAGGGAATCCAGGCGGGCTGTGCCGGGGGCAGGTCCCTCAGGCCGGTGTTGTGCGGCGAGTCGTTCTCGGGGGCGGCGCAGTCGAAGGCGGCGCCGGAGGCCCCGGTGGCGAAGTCGTAGTCGACGTAGGCGTCGTTCTCGCCGGTGCAGTACGGCCAGCCGAAGTTGCCGGGACCGGTCACGCGGGCGAACTCGACCTGGCCGCCCGGTCCTCGGGCGGGGTCGGCGGCACCGGCGTCGGGACCGTAGTCACCGACGTAGAGGACGCCGGTCTCCTTGTCGACGCTGAAGCGGAACGGGTTGCGGAAGCCCATGGCGTAGATCTCCGGGCGGGTCTTCGCGGTGCCGGGGGCGAAGAGGTTGCCGTCGGGGATCGCGTAGGAGCCGTCGTCCTTCACCTTGATGCGCAGGATCTTGCCACGCAGGTCGTTGGTTTTGCCGGCGGTGCGCTGGGCGTCGAACGCCGGGTTGCGGTCGGCGCGTTCGTCGATGGGGGTGAAGCCGTCGGACTGGAAGGGGTTGGAGTCGTCGCCGGTCGACAGGTAGAGGTTGCCGTCCTTGTCGAAGTCGATGTCCCCGCCGACGTGGCAGCAGATGCCGCGCGAGGTCGGGACGTCCAGGATCTTCTTCTCGCTGGCGGTGTCGAGGGTGCCGTCGGTCTTCAGCACGAAGCGGGAGAGCCGGTTGACGCCGTCGAAGGGGGCGAAGTCGGCGGCGGTGCCGGTCTCGGGGGCGTCGCCGGGCGGGGTGTCCAGCGGGGGCGCGTAGTAGAGGTAGACGAACCGGTTGTCGGTGAAGTGCGGGTCCACACCGACGCCTTGGAGTCCCTCCTCGTCGTGTGAGTACACGGCGAGCCTGCCCGCGGTCCGGGTGGTGCCGGTGGCGTCGGTCAGGCGGAGTTCGCCGTCGCGGGAGGTGTGCAGGACCGAGCGGTCGGGCAGGACGGCGAGGCTCATGGGCTCACCGACCTCCGCCGCGCCCTGGGCGAGGGCGACCTGCTGGAAGTCCTCGGCCGCGGCCCTGCCGCCCCGGTCTGCGGGGGCGGCGACGGCGGCGCCGGGTGCGGTGAGGGCGGGGGCGGCGCCGATGAGCAGCGCGGCGCCGATCAGGGCCAGGGCGGTGCGCAGCCGTGGCGGCCGGGTGGGGGTACCGGTGGGGCGGTCTTTCCCGTGCACGTGTGCCTCCAGATGGGGCGGGTCGTACGGGCGGGTGCGGGTGCGCCGGGATGCGCCGTCATCCCGGTGGGGGGAGCGGGTGGGGGCGGAGAGCCGGTCGTGGGGGTCAGTTGCCGAAGGCCGCGTCGAACGAGGCCGACGGCGGGTCGAAGTCGTACGCCTTGAGGCGGGCCAGGGCCTCGGGTGCGCCCTGGAGCCGGTCCATGCCGGCGTCCTCCCACTCCACGGAGATCGGACCCCGGTAGTCGATGGACCGCAGCATCCGGAAGACGTCCTCCCAGGGCACGTCGCCGTGTCCGGCGGAGACGAAGTCCCAGCCGCGGCGCGGGTCGCCCCAGGGCAGGTGGGAGCCGAGGCGCCCGTTGCGGCCGTCGAGGCGCTTGCGGGCTTCCTTGCAGTCGACGTGGTAGATCCGGTCGCGGAAGTCCCAGAGGAAGCCGACGGGGTCGAGGTCCTGCCACACGAAGTGGGAGGGGTCGAAGTTGAGGCCGAAGGCGGGGCGGTGGTCGACTGCCGCCAGGGCGCGCCGCGTCGTCCAGTAGTCGTAGGCGATCTCGCTCGGGTGGACCTCGTGGGCGAACCGCACGCCCTCGGCGTCGAAGACGTCGAGGATCGGGTTCCAGCGCTCGGCGAAGTCCTGGTAGCCGCGTTCGATCATCGCCTCGGAGGCGGGCGGGAACATGGCGACGAGGTGCCAGATGGCCGAGCCGGTGAAGCCGATCACGGTGTCGACGCCGAAGGCCGCGGCGGCGCGGGCGGTGTCCGCGATCTCGGCGGCGGCCCGCCTCCGTACGCCCTCGGCGTCGCCGTCGCCCCAGATGCGGGCGGGCAGGATCGCCTGGTGGCGCTCGTCGATGATGGCATCGCAAACAGCCTGTCCGACCAGGTGGTTGGAGACGGCCCAGCACTTCAGGCCGTACTTGTCGAGGAGTTGGTGGCGGGACGCGATGTACGACGGATCGGCGAGAGCCTTGTCGACCTCGAAGTGGTCTCCCCAGCAGGCGAGTTCGAGGCCGTCGTAGCCGAAGTCGCGGGCGAGGCGACAGACCTCCTCCAGGGGGAGGTCGGCCCACTGACCGGTGAACAGGGTGAAGGTGCGGGGCATGGCGGGGCCCTCCTCAGACCGCGATCGGGGTGTAGACGGAGTTCTTCGCCGCGCTCTCCTCGACGGCGGCCAGGACGCGCTGCACCTGGAGTCCGTCGGCGAAGGACGGCTCCGGCCTGCGGCCCTCGGCGATGGCGTGCACGAGGTCGCGGACCTGGTGGACGAAGGTGTGCTCGTAGCCGAGTCCGTGTCCCGGCGGCCACCAGGCGTCCAGATAGGGGTGGTCGGGCTCGGTGACGAGGATGCGGCGGAAGCCCGCGTGCGCGGCGCCCTCGGTGGCGTCGTGGTACTGCAGCTCGTTGAGCCGTTCCAGGTCGAAGGCCAGCGAGCCGCGCCCACCGTTGAGTTCGAGACGCAGGGCGTTCTTGCGTCCGGTGGCGTAGCGGGTGGCCTCGAAGGAGGCGAGGGCGCCGGAGGGGAAGCGGGCGGTGAACACGGCGGCGTCGTCCACGGTGACCTGGCCGGTACCGGCCGCGGTGACCGCCGCCAGGCCGCTCGTGGGTGCGCTGGGCAGGGGCCGCTGCCGCACGAACGTCTCGGTGAGGGCGGAGACCCCGGAGAGTGTCTCCCCCGCCAGGTATTGGGCCATGTCGACGATGTGGGCGCCCAGATCACCGAGCGCGCCCGATCCGGCCGTCTCCTTGCGCAGCCGCCAGGTCAGCGGGAACTCCGGGTCCACCAGCCAGTCCTGGAGGTACGAGACGCGGACGTGCCGCAGGGTGCCGAGTCGCCCCTCGGCGATCATCCGCCGGGCCAGGGCGACGGCGGGAACACGGCGGTAGTTGAAGCCGACCATGGCCAACTGACCCCGTTCGTAAGCCTCTTCGGCCGCGCGAGTCATCGCCTCCGCCTCCTCGACGGTGTTCGCGAGGGGCTTCTCGCACAGCACGTGCTTGCCCGCGGCGAGGGCGGCGACCGCGATCTCGGCGTGGCTGTCGCCGGGCGTGCAGATGTCGACGAGGTCGATGTCGTCGCGGGCGATCAGGGCACGCCAGTCGGTCTCGGTGGCCGCCCAGCCGTGCCGGTCGGCGGCGGCGCGGGCGGCGGCGCCGTCGCGGCCGCAGAGCACGGACAGGACCGGGCGGCGGGGCAGGTCGAAGACGCGGCCCGCGGTGCGCCAGCCCTGGGAGTGGGCGGCGCCCATGAAGGCGTAGCCGACCATGCCGACGCGCAGCGGCGGTTTCCCGGCGGCCGGGCGGGCACCGTCCCCGGCGGGGCGAACCTCTTGTGCCGCCGGGCGATCGGCTTCCCCGGCCGGCCGGCCCTCGTCCCCGGCCGCCCGGTCCGCGCCGGTCCGCTCCCCTGCTGACTGCTGCGGCTGTGCCATGAGGTGGGTCCTCTCCTCGTCCTCGTACGGGGTGGTGCCGTGCGGGTGCGGCAAGGGCCCGGTCACCGGAAGCCGGTGGGCATGTACTGGTCGACGTTGTCCTTGTCCACGACCGCCGAGTAGAGGGTGATGGAGGCGGGGATCTCGAACTCGGCGAGCCCGCCGACGCCCTTGTTCTGGCCGAGGGCGCGGGCGAGGTCGATGGCGGAGGCGGCCATCGTCGGCGGGTAGAGGACGGTCGCCTTGAGCACGCTGTCGCCGCGCTTGATCGCCTGGAACGCGGCGAGCGCACCGGCGCCGCCGACCATCAGGAAGTCGTCGCGTCCGGCCTGCTCGATGGCGCGCAGCGCGCCCACGCCCTGGTCGTCGTCGTGGTTCCACAGAGCGTCGAACTTCGGCTGCGCCTGGAGGAGTTGAGCCATCTTGGCCTGGCCGGACTCGACGGTGAAGTCGGCGGCCTGGCGGGCGACCTTCTTGATGTTCGGGTAGTTCTTCAGCGCGTCGTCGAAGCCCTTGGTGCGCTGCCGGGTCAGCTCCAGGTTGTCGAGTCCGGCCAGTTCGACCACGCGGGCGTTGGCCTTGCCCTTGAGCTTCTCGCCGATGTAGTGCCCGGCGTTGAGGCCCATGCCGTAGTTGTCGCCACCGATCCAGCAGCGGTACGCCTGGGGGCTGTTGAAGACGCGGTCGAGGTTGACGACCGGGATGCCCGCGCGCATCGCCTTCAGCCCGACCTGGGTGAGGGCCTTGCCGTCGGCGGGCAGTACCACCAGCACGTCGACCTTCTTGTTGATCAGGGTCTCGATCTGGCCGATCTGCGCGGCGGTGTCGTTGGACCCCTCGGTGATCTCCAGTGTGACGTCCGCGTACTTCCCGGCGCGCCGTTTGGCGTTGTCGTTGATGGCGTTGAGCCAGCCGTGGTCGGCCTGCGGTCCGGCGAAGCCGATGGTGACGCGCTTGCCGGGCTTGTCGTCGGCGACCGGCTGGTCGTTCGCGCCGGTCTTCTCGTCCTTGGGCTCGTTGCTCGTACACCCCGCGAGGACGACGCCGGCGGAGACGGCGGCGCTCCCGAACAGCAGTCCTCTGCGACTGGGGAGGTGCGACATGGCGGTGAACCTTTCCTCGGGGCTCGGGCGTCTCGGGTCGTGTCTCGGTCTGCTCGGTTCTGCTCGGTTCTGCGCGTGTCGAGGGTGCGGTGGTGCTCAGGCCGAGTTCGCGGTCCGGCGCTGCACCAGCACGGCGGCGACGATGATCGCGCCCTTGGCGATCTGCTGGACGTCGCTCTGGAGGTTGTTGAGGGCGAAGATGTCGGTGATGGTGGTGAAGATCAGGACGCCGAGCACGGAGCCGGTGATGGTGCCGCGTCCCCCGGTGAGCAGCGTGCCGCCGATGATCGCGGCGGCGATGGCGTCCAGCTCGTAGAGGTTGCCGTTGGTGTTCTGGCCGGAGCCGGACAGGACGATCAGCAGGAAGGCGGCGATCCCGCAGCACAGCCCGGACAGCAGGTAGAGGTAGAGGCGCTGGCGGCGTACGTCGATGCCGGCGAGCCGCGCGGCTTCGGCATTGCCGCCGACGGCGACGGTGCGGCGGCCGAAGGTGGTGCGGTTGAGCACCAGCCAGCCGATGACGGTGACGACGGCGAAGACCAGGACCAGCGGGGGGATGCCGAGGACGTACGCGTCGCGCTCTCCGAGGCTCAGGACGGAGTCGACGGTGACGATCTGCGTGCGCCCGCCGGTGATCTGGAGGGCGAGTCCGCGGGCCGAGGCCAGCATGGCGAGCGTGGCGATGAAGGGGACCATGCCGCCGTAGGCGACGAGGAGGCCGTTGACGAGTCCGCAGCCCACTCCGACGATCACGGCGGTGAAGAGGATGCCCGCGAACCCGAAGTCCTGGGTCGCCACCGTCGTCGCCCACACCGAGGCGAGGGCGACGATCGCGCCGACGGACAGGTCGATGCCGCCGGAGGTGATGACGAAGGTCATGCCGACGGTGACGACGCCGATCACCGACGCCTGGGTGAGCACGAGTTGGAGGTTGCGGGTGTCGAGGAACTCGTCGGGCTTGGTGACCCCGCCGATCACGATCAGGGCGGCGAGGACCCCGAGCAGGGAGAGGGTGCGGACGTCGGCGCGGCCCGCGAGCGCGCGCCAGGCGGGGGGCGGGGCGGCGGTGGGCACCTTGCCGGTGCCGTACCGGGGCGGGGAGGCGGGCTGCGTCATGACGCCGGGCTTCCTTCCATGACGAGGTCGAGGACGCGGTGCTCGTCGAGTTCGCGGGCGGGCGCCGTGTGGACGACGCGGCCCTCGCGCAGCACCAGGACGCGGTCGGCGAGGCCGAGCACCTCGGGGACCTCGCTGGAGACCAGCAGGACGGCGAGACCCTCGTCGGCGAGCCCGCGCACCACGGCGTACAGCTCGGCGCGGGCGCCGACGTCGACACCCCGGGTCGGCTCGTCCAGCAGCAGCACCCGGCAGCCGCGCAGCAGCCAGCGGGCGAGGACGGCCTTCTGCTGGTTGCCACCGGAGAGGGTGCGTACCGGGACGGCGGGGTTGTCGGGGCGCAGGGAGAGTTCGCGGGTCGCGGCGCGTGCGGCGCCCCGCTCGGCGTTGCGGTCGATCCAGCCACCGCGCGCGAACCGGGAGAGGGAGGACACCGAGACGTTGCGGGTGACGGACTCCAGCATGAGCAGGGCCTGCGCCTTGCGTTCCTCGGGCGCGAGGCCGATGCCCGCGCGCACGGCGGCGCGTACGCTGCCGGGGCGCACCGGCCGGCCGCCGACCAGTACCTGACCGGTGTCGGGCCTGCGGGCGCCGTAGACGGTCTCCAGGATCTCGGACCGTCCGGAGCCGACGAGCCCGGCGATACCGACGATCTCGCCCGGCCGTACCTCGAGGTCGAACGGCGCGAACTCACCGCCACGGGAGAGTCCCCGCACCTCCAGCACCGGTTCTCCGGAAGGGAGTTCGGTGGGCCGGTCGGGGAAGACGTACTCGACGTCGCGTCCCGTCATCAGGGTGACGACCTCGCGGGTCGGAGTCGTCTTCGCGGGCAGCCCGCGTGCCACGGCCCGGCCGTCCTTCAGCACGGTCACCCGGTCACCGATGCGGCGGATCTCGTCCAGGCGGTGCGAGATGTGGACGACGGCGACGCCCTCGGCGGTGAGCCCGGCGACCACGCGGAAGAGGTTGTCGACCTCGTCGGGGTCGAGCGCGGCGGACGGTTCGTCCATCACGATGAGCCGTACGTCGTGGGACAACGCCCGTGCCATGGACACGATCTGCTGCTGGGCGGCGGACAACTCCCCCACCAGCCGCCCCGGTTCGATCTCGGGGTGTCCGAGTCGGCGCAGCAGCGCGGTGGTGTTCGCGCGTGCGGTGCGGCCCCGTACGACGAATCCGGCGGTGGTGGGCTCGTGGCCGAGGTGGACGTTCTCCGCGACCGAGAGGTGCTCCACCAGGTCGAGTTCCTGGTAGATGGTGGCGATGCCGAGGCGCATGGCGGCCATCGGCGAGCGGAGTACGACGGGGTCGCCGCGCCAGCGGATGACGCCGGTGTCGGGCTGGTGGGCTCCGGCCAGGACCTTGATGAGGGTGGACTTTCCGGCGCCGTTCTGGCCGAGCAGGCAGTGGACCTCGCCCTCCTGCACGTCGAGGTCGACGCTGTCGAGCGCCCGGACGCCGGGGAACGCCTTGGTGATGCCGGTCATGCTGAGCAGGGGTGGTTCCGATGCCATGTGGGTTCCCCTCGGCGGGCGTGCGGGCCTGTTTCAGGGCGGTGCGGCGACGGGTCGGGTGGTGCGGCGCGGGGGTGCGCGGTGCGGGGGTGCGCGGTGCGGGTGGTGCCTGCGCGCCGGGCGTGCCGGTGGATGCTCGCGCGGTGGGGACGTGCGCTTGCGTGGTACGTGCCGGGCGGTGCTCAGGCGGTTCCGGGCGGTGCTGTCCGTGGCGCTGTTCCTGCGGGCCGTCCGGCGGCTCGGTGCCGGACGGGGGCGGTCACGCGGGGGAGAACAGGTGGTCGCTGATGAGCCGGGCCGCGCCGATGACTCCGGCGTTCTGGCCCAACTCGCCCAGGACGATGGGCAGGTTGCCGGTCGCGAGCGGCAGCGACTGGCGGTAGACCTGGGTGCGGATCGCGGCGAGCAGGGTGTGGCCGAGGCCGGTCACCCCGCCGCCGATCACCACGAGACCGGGGTTGAAGAAGCTGACCAGGCCGGCGATGACCTGGCCGGTGCGGGTGCCGCCCTCCCGGATGAGGTCGAGCGAGACGGCGTCGCCCGCGGCGGCCGCGGCGGCGATGTCGACGGCGCTCAGGGTGCCGTGCGTCTCCAGACGGGAGGCGAGTTCCGCCGAGAGTCCCTGCCCGGCCGCCTCCATCGCGTCGCGGGCGAGTGCCGCTCCGCTGAAGTGGGCTTCCAGGCAGCCCCGGTTGCCGCAGGCGCAGGGGCGTCCGTCGGGCACCGCCTGGATGTGCCCGATGTCGCCCGCGCTGCCCGTGGCTCCCCGGTACACCTCGCCGCCGACGACGATGCCGCAGCCGATGCCGGTGCCGATCTTGACGCAGAGGAAATCACCGACGGAGCGGGCGACCCCGGCCTGCTGCTCGCCCATCGCCATCAGATTCACGTCGTTGTCGACCATGACGGGGCAGCCGAGTTCCTGGCTGAGCGCCTCCCGCACGGGGAAGCCGTCCCAGCCGGGCATGATCGGCGGAGCGACGGGCACCCCCTCCGGGAAACGGACCGGGCCCGGAACGCCGATCCCGGCGCCGTCGAACCCTTCCGCCAGCCCGGAGGACCTCAGCTTGGCCGCCATGGCGAGGACGTGCTCGAAGACCGCGACCGGGCCCTCGCGCACGTCCATGGCCTGGTTGAGGTGGCCAAGGACCTCCAGCTCGGCGTTGGTGACGGCGACGTCGACCGAGGTCGCGCCGATGTCGATGCCGAGGAAGCGCAGGCTCGGGGCGAGCCGCAGATTGTGGGAGCGGCGCCCGCCGCGCGAGGCGGCGAGTCCGTCGGCCACGATCAGCTCGGTCTGGAGGAGACGGTCCACCTCCACGGCCAGCTTGGACCGCGACAGCTCGACCTGGTCGCCCAACTGCGCACGCGAGTTGGGTCCCTGGTCGCGCAACAGCCGCAGCAGCCGGGCCTGGTGGGCGTTGGCGGGTCGTGCCGTCATGCGTCTCACGAGTCCCTCCCGCCTCGATGGGGCCGTCCGTCGCGTTCTTTCGGGTGGAACGTAGCAGCGGGCGCCGGGAGTGGGAAGAAGTAGCGCGGGAATTCGTATCCACTTTCTCCACTCACAGGACAAAGGCGGGGTGTCGGCCAGGCAGCCCTCGTCCGCCGCGCGTGCGGCGTCAGTGGTCGTGGTGCGCGGCGGTGTGGTGTCCCGAGTGGCCCGGCACGGTGCCGTCGGGTTTCGCCACCAGGAACAGCCCGGCCATCCCCATGTCGGAGTGGCTCTGTACGTGGCAGTGGTACATCCACGCGCCCGCTCCGACGTGTTCGCCCGCTATGACCTGAAAGCCGAAGGAGTCGGCCGGTCCGGTGATCTTGTTGTCGATCACACGGCTGGGGTCGTCGGGCCCGGTCAGCAGGCCCGTGCGGTTGTCGGCCCAGCGGTGACCGTGCATGTGGAAGGTGTGGTAGTACTCGCCGTGCGTGATCATGATGATCTCTACGCGGTCGCCCACCGTGGCCTCGAAGTCGGGGGTCTCGCCCGCTGCCTTGTTGTTGATCGTCATGTCGTTGAAGACGATCGTGAACTGCTTGTCCGGCAGGATGTCGCCCTTCCTGCGCACGACGAGCGGGCCGTACAGACCCTTGCGGATGCCGCCCGTTCCGTGGTCGGTGCCCACGACGTGGTCGTGGTAGTGCCAGTAACCGGCGCTGCCCGGCTGCCAGGTGCCGTCCTTGCGGCGGCCGGGTGCGTGGGTGCGCCAGGTGTAGGTGCGGGTGCCGCCGGGTTCGACGTGGCTGCCCGTCATCCGGGTGCCGTCGTTGGCGATGTCGTAGTCGACGCCGTGGACGTGGAGACTCACGTCCCCGTCGGTGGTGTTCTCGAACTCGATGTGCAGGGTGTCACCCTCGACCAGCTCGATGAGCGGACCCGGCACGGTGGCCCTGCCCTTCTCCAGGCCGTACCCGAGCTGCCCGCCCGGCAGTTTCTCGGCGTAGAGCTTGAGGTGGCGCACCTGGCCGCCGGAGGGAGCCGTGAGCGGTGACGGTTCCGCGGCGGAGGGTGCGGAGGCCACCGACAACGTTGCCGTACCGGTCGCGGCGACCACGCCGCCGGCCAGCATCCGTCGCCCGAACGTCCTTCTGTCCAGAGCCATACCGGTCCCTCCCGTGCTGTGCGGAGACGGATGGGGAGCCAGGGCCCGCGTTCCGGATCAAGCCGAGGTCGCGGGGTCCGGCAGCGGGCGCCGTCGGTCCGAGCCGGCCTGATCCGGAAGGCGGGGCCTGGCTCCCCGTGGGGACGGCCACGGTAGAGCCGTCACCCTCGTTTATCCACACTCAGGACAAAGTTGGTGAGATTCCGTCCGTTGGTATTGGCGGGTCGTTGAAAGCCGTCTAGCTTCTGGCGCTGTTGCTGAGACCACGGAGGGTGGGTGACCCATGCAGAGCGCACCACATCACCGGTCGAGATCCCGGCGCGCGGCGGCCGCGGCACTGACGGCCGGGGCCCTGGCGGCATCCCTGCTGAGCGGTGGCACGGCCGCCACGGCCCGGCCGTTACCGGACCCGAAGGCGTCGGCGCTGCCGTCGCCGCCGGGGGGCAAGAACGTCAGAGTCCTGGTCTTCCACGCCTCGGCCACCGAGGAGTCGCCGACCGTGGACGCGGGCATCGAGGCCATCGAATCCATCGGCCTGACCGGCCCCGCCGAACAGCGCTTCAAGACCGTGGCCACGGACGACGCCTCGGTCTTCACCGACGACAGGCGGCTGGGCACCTTCAACGCCGTCGTCTTCCTGACCGGCGGCGGAGACGTCCTCGACCCCGAACAGGAAGCCGGTCTGGAGTCCTACCTCAAGGCGGGCGGCGGCTTCCTCGGCATCCATGACGCGGCCAGGACGGAGCCGTACTCCGACTGGTTCACCGGCCTGATCGGCGCCCGTCCCGCGAGCGGGAGCCCGGCCGCCGTGCAGCGTGCCGTCGTCGAGGTCCCCGACCGGAGCCATCCGGCCACGAAGGACCTGCCGCTGGAGTGGAAGCGGCCCGACACGTGGTTCAACTGGACGAGCAACCCGACCGGCAAGGTGCACACCGTCGCCAAGGTCCGGGAGAGCAGCTACCGGCCGGGTGCCGGGGCCAACGGCGCGGACCACCCCGTCTCGTGGTGTCGCGACTACGACGGCGGCCGGTCCTTCTACACCGCGATGGGCGGCACGGTCGAGTCGTTCGCGGAGACCGACTTCCGCGACCATCTGCGGGGCGCGCTGCTGTGGACCACCCGGCTCTCACGCGCCGACTGCAAGGCGACCATCGACGCCAACTACTCGGCGGTGCGGGTCACTCGGCCGAACCAGCCCGGTCAGCAGGACCAGATCGGCGAGCCGCACGGGATGGTCGTGGCGCCCGACGGCCGGGTGCTGTACATCGGCCGGGGCGGCGGCACGAACGAGGCTCCCGTCGTCACCGACTGGAACGACCCCGACATCGGCAAGGGCACCGGCCAGATCCACATCTACGACCCCGCGACGAAGAAGGTGACGCTCGCGGGCGCCCTGACCGTCTTCGGGAACAAGGGCGGCGGCGACGAACTCACCAAGGTCGAGGAGGGGTTGCTCGGGATCGAGCTGGACCCCGGCTTCGAGTCCAACGGCTGGGTGTACCTGCACTACACCCCGCACTCCGGTCTCGACCGCGACAAGCAGGTGGCCGAACGCCGCGTCTCCCGCTTCACGCTGGACCGCGCCACCGACAGGCTCGACCTCGCCTCTGAGAAGGTCCTCCTCAAGTGGCCGGTACAGGTACACAGTTGCTGTCACGCGGGCGGCGGGATGGCCTGGGACTCCAAGGGCAACCTCTACATCGCGACCGGTGACAACAACTCCTCCGGTTACAGCGACGGTTACTCCGGCAACAACCCGCAGCCCAGCTACAAGGGTCTCTCCTTCGCCGACGCCCGCCGCACCGCGGGCAACACCCACAACCTCAACGGCAAGATCCTGCGCATCCACCCGGAGCCGGACGGCACGTACACACTGCCCGAGGGCAACCTCTTCACCGGCAGAGAGCAGGACGAGGGCGGCGGGAAGACCCGCGGCGAGATCTACGTGATGGGTGTACGGAACCCGGCGCGGATCTCCGTCGACAAGAAGACCGACATCCTCTACGCGGGCTGGGTCGGCCCCGACGCGGGCGCGCCGAGCACCACGTGGGGTCCGGCGAAGTACGACACGTTCGCCGCGATCACCAAGGCGGGCAACCACGGCTGGCCGTTCTGCATGGGCAACAAGCAGCCCTACCGCGACCGCAACCTGCCCGACCCGGCCAAGCCGCTGGGCTGGTACGACTGCGACGCCCCGAAGAACGAGTCGCCGAACAACGACGGCCTGGTGAACCTCCCGCCCGTCACCGGCAACACCATCTGGTACTCCCCTCAAGGAGGCGCCCCCGACTTCCCGCGCAACGCGGCGGGTGTGCCCAGCTACAGGAACGAGGAGGCCACCTACCTCCTGCCGTGGCTCAAGGGCGGCGGCCAGGCCACCATGGACGGCCCGGTCTACCGTTACGACGCGGCGAAGGCCGGCGCCGGGGCGTGGCCGGAGTACTGGGACGGCAAGTGGTTCGTCGGTGACTTCTACGACGCGGACAACCCGCGCCACGCGGTGCTCACCGACCCCAAGACGGTCGGCAAGGGCGGTCTGCCCGTCACGGCGGAGTCGCTGAAGAAGATCGTCCCGGTCGGACAGGGCGGCATCCGCAACCTGATGGACTGGAAGTTCGCGCCGGACGGTTCGCTCTACGTCCTCGACTACGGCCGCGGCTTCTTCACCTCCGACTCGCAGTCCGCGCTGTGGCACGTGACGTACACCGGCGGCGCGGCCACTCCCGCCGCGAAGGATCTGGCCAGGAAGGCGGCACAGTGAGACATCGACCTCTGCGCCTGTACACCGCGCTGCTGGGCGCGCTGCTGCTGATGCTGGGGCTCACCTCGACGGCCGCGTACGGGCGTGACGGCGACCGCGCGAGCGCTGCCCAGGTGTTGACGTGGACGGCGAGTTCCCGCACCGACCGGTACGCGAGCTTCCCGACGACGGCGGTGGCCGGCCCCGCGACCCTCGTCTTCGAGAACAGCACCGCGACCGGCAACGACATCGGGATGCCGCACACGCTGACCTTCGACGTGTCGGACCCCGAGTACAACCACGACGTACCGGTCAACATCCTGGCCAACCCCGGCGACGACAGCGGGGGCAGGCACACCGTGGACGTGACGCTGACGCCCGGGCGCTACCGCTACTTCTGCAGCATCCCCGGCCACGGCCAGATGCAGGGCATCCTGACGGTGACCGAGCCCGGCGGCGACGACACCACGGCTCCCACGGTCACGGCCAAGGCCGAGGGGCAGAGGAACGCCGACGGTGCCTATGTCGGTTCGGCCACGGTGACCGTGTCCGCGTCGGACGACGCGTCCGGCGTCAAGTCGATCGAGTACGCGGTCGGCGCGGACGGCCCCTGGCAGGCGTACACCGCGCCGGTCGTCGTCGACCAGGTCGGCACCCACACCCTGCGCTACCGCGCGACCGACAAGGCGGGCAACGTGGCCGCAGAGAAGTCCGTGACCTTCAGCGTGGTCGCCCCGCCGACGGACGACACGACGGCGCCGGAGACCTCGGCGACGGTGAGCGGCGAGAAGGACGCCGACGGGAACTACCTCACGATGGCGACGGTCACCGTGACCGCCTCGGACACCGGGTCCGGCGTCAACACCATCGAGTACGCGCTCGGTTCGGACGGTGCCTGGCAGCCGTACACCGCGCCGGTGATGGTGCACGAGGTGGGTACGCACACCGTGCGCTACCGGGCCACCGACAAGGCGGGCAACGCGGCGGCCGCGAAGTCCCTGACCTTCACCGTCGTGGCCCCGCCCGCGCAGGACACGACGGCGCCCGAGACCTCGGCGACGCTGAGCGGGACCAGGAACTCCAACGGGGCGTACGTCACGAGCGCCAAGGTCACCGTCAACGCCTCGGACTCCGCCTCCGGGGTGGCCCGTGTCGAGTACTCGCTCGACGGGGGCGCGTATCTGGAGTACTCGGCGCCTGTGGCCGTGGACCGGCTCGGGTTCCACACGGTGGCGTACCGGGCGACGGACAAGGCGGGCAACACCTCCGCCGCCAAGAGCGTCACCTTCACGGTCGCGCAGGGCGGGGGCGTCCCCGCGCCGGCCTGCCCCGAGTACGACGAGCGGCTGACCGTCATCGTCGGCACCGTCGACTCGGGCGTGCCGAACCGGATGACCCGCAGTCGGTGCACGATCAACGAGCTGATCGAGGACGAGAAGGACTGGTCGTCGCAGGCGCTGTTCCTCAAGCACGTCGACGGCGTGCTCGACGGGCTCCTGGCGGACAACGTCATCGACCAGCGCGAGTTCAACAAGATCACCAAGGCCGCCAAGCAGTCGAAGATCGGCAAGCCCGGTCGGACGACGGGGTACCGCGACCTGTTCGACGGCACGGAGGCGTCCCTGGCCAAGTGGGAACAGGTCGGCGGCGGGCAGTTCACCCTCACCGGCGACGGCGCCCTCACCAGCAGCACGACCGTGCAGGGCATGGGCATGTTGTGGTTCCCGGAGCGCAAGTACGGCGACTTCTCGCTGAAGCTCCGCTTCCGCGACGACGCGCCGGGCACGGGCAACGCCAACGGCGGCGTCTTCGTCCGCTTCCCCAACGTCCACGACCATCCCGAGGAGTCCCGCCCCGAGTGGGTCGCCATCAACTACGGCCACGAGATCCAGATCCTCGACAGCCCGACCGGCGACATGTACAAGACCGGCTCGGTCTACGGCTTCGACCGTGTGGGCCTCGGCGGCGCGGGCGTCACCCCGAAGGGCACCTGGAACGACTACGAGATCCGCGCGGAGGGCCAGCACTTCACGATCCTGCGCAACGGCGTCGTCATCAACGAGTTCGACAACGTCGGCGGCCAGGTGTTCACCCCACCACGCGACGGTGACCCGGGTACGGACGGGCGGCGCTACGCGACGGGCTACATCGGACTGCAGGTGCACAGCACGTCGGACGTGATCTCTTACCGGGACGTCCGGATCAAGGAGTTGTAGCGGGACCGACCGGCATCCGGTCGTCGCACTTGGGCCCTCACCGGTGGCGCGGTGGGGGCTCACCGCTGCCCCCTCTACCGAACCGGTCCCCGCTCGTCGACCAGCACGGTCGGCTCGGACAGGAAGACGTCCGGGTCGACGGGTCCGTAGGCGATGTTGAACGTGTCGAGCCAGTAGGACCAGCCCCTGATCCCCAGGGCACTGCTGAACCGGTAGTTGAGCTGCCACCGGACCCACTGGCCGGGCAGCAGCCGCACCGCCGGTGGTCTGCGATGGCGAGGGGGCACCCCGAACATCGGCTCCACCCTCGCGAGCACCCGAAGCCGGTCGCCCTCGTTCCGCAGGCTGACGCCGACCTCGCGAAGCGGCGCCTCCCCCGAGCGCGGCTCGAACCCGTCGCGCTCGGACATCCGCACGAAGTGGGCGTGCCTGGGCGGAAGTTCCGGCACGGGGAACCCGACAGGCACCGCGTTCCTGACGGCAGCGGCATCCCCGCCCCGAGACTCCTTCGTCCAGGACGTCTTGACCCACTGCACCGTGATCTCCACCGCTCCTCCTCGCCCCCGGAGTCTACGAGCCGGGGCGAGGAGGAGCGGCGTCGTGTCAGCCCCGGCGCCCGGTTCCCGCCCGGGCCCGGACTCCAGTGACTCAGCCCCTATCCTGATCACCTTCGACCGGATACTGACGACCGCCGTCATCGCGGGTGCCACCCGCACTCCAGAAGAACCAGCGGGGGAAACGTGAACCGACCACTGCTGTTCCTCGACGTGGACGGGCCGCTCAACCCCTACGCGGCCAAGCCGGAGAGGCGTCCCGACGGTTACACCACGCTCAGGGTCCCCCGGAGGGACGCCCATCAGGACGGCAGAGGCCTCTCGCCCCGACGGCCCCTGCGGGTCTGGCTCAACCCAGAGCATGGACGAATCCTGCTCCGGCTCGGCTTCGAGCTGTGCTGGGCCACCTCGTGGACGGCCGACGCGAACCGGTGGATCGCACCGGTCCTCGGCCTTCCGGAACTTCCCTTCGTGGACTTCGGCGACTTCCTGCTGCGCGAGCGCCCTGACGGAGTCCACTGGAAGACCGGACCGCTGGTGGACTACGCCGACGGCCGTCCTTTCGCCTGGGTGGACGACGAGCAGAGCGGGCTGGACCAGACGTATGTGACCGCCCACCACCAGGGCCCCGGTCTCCTGCACCACGTCAACCCGCGGATCGGCCTGCGGGAGGACGACTTCCACACACTCGCCGACTTCGCCCGGTCCCTGCCTCACGGAGACTTCGACTCCGCCTAAGCGCGCTTTCGTTGACCCTCCTCCGTTCACCGTGGCAGGCGCGGAGTCGGCCAGGCCCCCTCCCACCGCCGCATCGACCACGCCCCCCGTCCCCCAACGGCCCCGCCGCTCCCCCGCCATGGCCAGGACCTCGGCACGTGCCGTGTCGACGGCGCGGTGATCGGTGCCGGTGATGAGACCCAGCCTTCGGGCGTGCGCGTACTCGTCCTCGTCCTTCGACAGACCTCCGCCCCCGGAGCCCGGCCCGACCGCATCGCATGATTCCGGACACTCGAACCGCTCCCCGCCCCTGCCACAGGTCACGAACAGCCGTTGACGCGCGGCCTCGTGACGCGTTCTCCCCTCTCCTCACCGGGCCGAATACCGACGCCGGACCCCCACCGAGTTGGCCAGCCCCCACCCCCTCGGCATAAAGTCGATCTTGGTTGGCCTGGGCAACCTTTCCGCAGGTCAGGGCCACCATTCCCCCCACACAGAACAGTTATGGAGACCGGCGCGCCGAGGCGGCGGGCCGGTTCAGGAGGTCCAGCAGATGTCCGACGTCTCCCCCCGCTTCCGCAGCCATGTGGAAGACATCCTCGAGGGTCTGCGGGACGAACCCGGCCGGGAAGCGCTCGTGCACGGTGATCGCCGTATCGGTGCCGGGGAGTTCCACGACCTCGTGCACCGGATGGCGTGGGCGCTTCAGGCGCAGGGAATCGAGCGGGGACAGACGGTCACCCTGCTCAGCGGCAACCTGCCCGAGGCGATCGCGCTGCGGTACGCCGCGAATCTGATCGGCGCGCAGGTCAATCACCTGTACAACAAGCTCGCGGCGGACGTGCAGGCCGCCATCGTGCGGGACGTGGAGACCCGGGCTCTGGTCGTCGACCCCCGGATGACGCGGCGGGCGGAGGAGATCGTCGAGGCCGTCGACGTGAAGTCCGTCCTCACCCTCGGCCCTGCCGGCCCCGATCAGGACGCGCCCGACACCCAGGACCTGCTCGCCCTGGCCGCCCTCCAGTCCCCCGAGCCCTTCCCCAGCCGGGCCGAGCCCGACGACATCTGCGCCATCCGGCACACCGGCGGCACCACCGGCCATCCCAAGGGGATATGCACCACCTACCGGCAGGTGCGGGAACAGCGTGCCGCCCGGCCGGACGACGACGGTGGCACGCCGCCCTGCCAGCTCATCGTCACGACCATCGCGCACGCTGCCGGAATGCTGGCCGACGGGGTGCTGGAGACCGGCGGCACCGTGGTCCTGCTGGACGACTTCGCGCCCGGCGAGGTGCTCGGCACCATCGAGCGCGAGCGCATCACCCACATGTGGCTGCTGCCTCCCCTGCTGTACCAGCTCCTGGACCACCCCCACATGGAGCGCACCGACACATCGTCGCTCCGCCAGGTGGTGTACGGCGGCTGCCAGGCGTCGCCCACCCGGATCGCCGAGGCGGTACGGCGCCTGGGTCCGGTGCTGATGCAGGGCTACGGCCAGAACGAGGCCGGCATCATCAGCATCCTCTCCCCCGCCGACCACGACCCGGACCGCCCCGAGCGACTGCGTACGGCCGGGCGGATCCTGCCCGGCGTCGAGGTGGAGATCCGCGACGAGAACGGCAAGGTGCTGCCCCACGGCGAACACGGCGAGATCTGCGTCCGTTCCGCCATGGCGATGGAGGGCTACTGGAAGCAGCCCGAGCTGACCGCCGAGGTCCTGAAGGACGGCTGGCTGCACACCGGTGACATCGGCTTCCGCGACGACGAGGGCTACCTCACCGTCGTGGACCGCATCAAGGACATGATCGTCGTCGTGGGCGGCCATGTGTACACCACCGAGCTGGAGGACCTGCTCAACAGCCACCCCGACGTCCGGCAGAGCGCGGTGTTCGGCGTCCGCGACGAGGACCGCATGGAGCAGGTCCACGCCGCCGTGCTGCTCGCCCCCGGCTCCACCACCGGCGCCGACGAGCTGCGCGCGATGGTCCGCGCGACGCGCGGCGCGATGTACGAGCCCGCCCGCATCACCTTCCCGTCCGAACTGCCCCTGACCGACGTGGGCAAGCCGGACAAGAAGGAGCTGCGCCGCCTCGCCGCCGCCTCCACGGTCTGACGCCCGGGCCAGTCCGAACCGCCCCGCGCCGTCACGGCGCGGGGCGGCCCCATGTCCGCCGCTTGGCGAGGGGCTTGGCGTAACTCCCCACCCGGCTCGTCGTCAGCCGCAGCGCGACGAGCGACTCCGCCAGCTTCACCGCCGCCGCGACACCGTCGACCACCGGCAGACCGAGCCGGTCGCCCAACTCCCGCCGTAGTCCCGCCATTCCGGCGCAGCCCAGGACCAGTACCTCCGCTCCCGCCCGAACGGCCCGTTCGGCGGCGGCCAGAAGCGCGGCCTCGGTGCGTTCCGGGTCGTCGGTCAGGTCCAGGACGCCGAGTCCGGTTCCGATCACCGCCGCGCAGTTGCGGGCCACTCCCGCCGTCTCCAGACTGTCCTCGATCTGGCCGCGCGACCGGTCGAGGGTGGTCACCACGGCGTAGCGCCGGCCGAGCAGGCAGGCGAGGTGGGCGGCGGCCTCCGTGATGTCCACGACCTTACGCCTTCGCGCCCGTGTTCGCCGAAGCCGGCCATGACCACCGCGTCGTAGGACGGACCGTCGTACGTGCGCAGCGTGTCCAGGACCGCGGCCGCGGAGAGGTGGCTGTCGAGCCAGCCTTCCGCCGACTCCGGCCCCCAGGCGGGGGTCAGCCCGGTCACCGTCGTACCCGGAGCTGCCACGGCTCGGGCCGCGCCCACGATCTCCTCCGTCATGACCGCGGTGGTGTTGCAGTTGGTGACGACGACCCGCACTCCCCTCAGACCTCCACCGCGCTCGCGGTGCGTTCGCCCCGGCACAGCAGGGCGTACAGCCCCGCGCCCATCGCCGCGCCGACGAACCACGAGTACGGGGCGACGGTGTCGAAGGACTTCACCAGCGCGAGTACCGCCGCCACCGCCGCGGAGGGCAGGAAGGCGTACAGGGCCTTTGGGTTGACGCCCTTGCGGTAGTGGTACGGGGAGCCAGGGCCCGCGTCGAAGAGGGCGTCGACGTCCACCCGGCCCTTCTTCACGGCGTAGTAGTCGACCATGATGACGCCGAACAGCGGGCCGAGGAACGCGCCGAGGCCGCCGAGGAAGTAGTTGACCACGGTGGGGTCGGAGAAGAGGTTCCAGGGCGTGACGACCAGTGCGGCGACGGTGCTGATCATGCCGCCGGTCCTGAAGGTGATGCGCTGCGGCCAGACGTTGGCCAGGTCGTAGGCCGGGGAGACGAAGTTGGCGACGATGTTGACGCCCATGGTGGCGACGGCGAAGGTCAGCGCGGCGGCCACCAGGACCCAGGTGTTGCCGACCTTCGCGACCAGTTCGGCGGGGTCCGTGACGGCCTTGCCGAACACCTTCAGCGAACCGGCCGTGACGATCACGGACACGACCACGAACGCGGTCGAATTCACCGGCAGACCCCAGAAGTTGCCGCGCCGGACGGTGCGGTAGTCGGGTGCGAAGCGGGAGAAGTCGCAGAAGTTGAGCATCAGGGTGCCGTAGGTCGCGAGGATCAGGCCGACGGCGCCGAACCACTGCCGCCACTGCTCCCCGGTGGACACGGGGTGCGGGGTGGTGGTCAGCGAGATGCTCCAGTGGGCCTTCGCCAGCACCCACACCGCCAGCGCGATCATCACCAGCCAGATCGCCGGGCCGCAGAAGTCCTGGAACCTGCGCACGGACTCCATGCCCCGGCTGATGATCAGCGCCTGGATCACCCAGAGGGCGAGGAACGAGATCCAGCCCAGCGCGTCGAGCCCGAGAAGGGAGCGGTGCGTCAGCGACTCCAGGTCCGGCCACGCCGCCAGCAGCATCACGTCGACGGCGACGGACGCCAGATACGTCTGGATGCCGTACCACATGATGGCGATCACCGCCCTGATGAGGGCCGGTATGTTCGCGCCCCACACACCGAAGGCGATCCGGCTGACCACCGGGAACGGCACCCCGTGGCGCTGGCCGATCCGGCCCATCCGGTTCATCCCGACGAAGATGAGCACGAAGCCCACCAGCAGGGAGGTGAAGACCTGCCAGACGTTCATGCCGAGCACCAGCAGACCGGCGGCGAAGGTGTAGTTGCCGAGGTTGTGGACGTCGGACATCCACAGGGCGAAGAGGTCGAAGACCTTCCAGTTGCGCTGCCCGGCGGGGGCGAGGTCTTCGTTGGTCAGGCGGGGATCGGGGGTGTACGCCAGGGCACCGGCGGCTTCGGCGCGGTCTGCGAGGGACACGGGGCCTCCATGGACCGGGGGGACGGAGGGCGGCGATCATTTGGTATACCAAACAGGCCGTCATGGTCCCGTCGCCGGTCGTTCGGAGGGATTGCGCGGCCGTTACGGCTCCGTAAAAGCAGTACCCGGCAAGGAAGATGACCTCATGAGCCCCACGGCGAAGGCCGGCCCCCTCGGCACGGTGCGCGAGCGTGTGCTGGCGACCCTGCGCGAAGACATCATCGCCGGACGTCTCGGCCCCGGCGACCGGCTGGTGGAGCGGGAGTTGGCGGAGCGGTTCGGGGTCTCGCGGGTCCCGGTGCGCGAGGCGATCCGCGCCCTGGTCTCCGAGGGCTTCGTCCTCTTCGAGTCGGCGCGCCGCAGCGTCGTACGCCGCCTCACTCCCGAGGGCGTCCGTGAACTCTTCGAACTGCGCGAGGCGTTGGAGGTGTACGCGGCCGGGCTGGCCGCCTCGCGGGCCACGAGCGGGGACCTCAAGGAGCTGCGGGAGCTGCTCGACGAGGCCACGACCTCGACGGCGGAGGGCGACGCCGAGGCGATCACGGACGTCAACACCCGCTTCCATGACCGCATTCTGGCCACGGCGGGCAACACCCTGCTCGTCTCGGTCATGGAACCGGTCGACGGCCGGCTGCGCTGGCTCACCCGCCGGAACACGAAGTGGTCCGAACTTCTTTTGGAGCACCGGGAGTTGTACGAATCGATCGCATCCGGCGACCCGGAACGCGCCCGCGCGCACGCCCTGGCTCACGTCCGCGCCACCCACCGCTCGACCGTGCGGCACCTCTTCGGGGAGGACGCCGCCCCGCAGTCCTGAGTACGGTGCCGCCTACGGACACAAGCGGAATCGCTTGTGTGTTTTATCGGGGGCCTGTTGCGCCGTTTGCTCTGTTTCCGGCCACCTGTTGGCTATTCTCTTGCGTTGCCGGGATCGATGGTTCGGGAATTTCCGTTCCGGCGAGAGGGGTTGCTCGTGCTGTTCGTGCACGGAGCTTCGGTGACGGCGGTGGTCCGCGGCAGTACTGGTGAGCCGGTGGTGTTGATCTCGGGACAGCCGTTTCCGGCGGCTTCCGGATCACACCGTACGGATCTGGTCAACGCGGCCCGCGCCGTTCTGGACGCGGCGGAATTCCGCGTGTTCGAGAAAGTGACGTCGGGATGGGACACGGGAGTTCCCGACAGGTTCGTGGCGGCGGACGGTAACGTCCTGTCCGTCTTCGAGGTGCGGGTCGACTGAGGATTGAGCCTGCCGCGTGTACGCGAGCGAAGGCGTTCTCCCGCATGACGGCGCCGCCCGCAGCCGGAGTCTCCGGCTGCGGGCGGCGCGGGCCTTCTCCGGGTTACCGGCGCCAGCGCGGGAAGCAGTCCCGGTAGTTGTCGTATCGGTCCCAGCCGTCGCGGTGGTCGCAGTGACGGCCCCAGTCGTCGTAGCGGCGCCAGTCGTCGTACCGGCGGCAGTCACGGCCGCTGTAGTAGTAACGGCCGTGGCGGTAGTCGTCGTTCCGCCAGTGGTCGTGGTGCTGCGCGGGCAGCGTGCGGTACGCCGACGCCACCGGGGTCGAAGCGGCGGAGAGGGGAGCTGCGGCCGCCTGCGTCGAGAGCGGGACCACGACAACGCCGGCCGTCAAGACTGCTCCGGCCACCGCCTTAGCGAAGGTCTTCACCTAAATTCCTTTCGGACATCAGGGTTTCGGGTTCGGCCCTGTTGATGCGGCTGACGCTACCTCACCTTTCTTTCGTTCTTCGCAAGTCGCGTGGGGACCTTCTTTTCGCGAGAACCTTTAGCCTGGGCGTGAAATGAGCAGCTCAGCGGCGGGTTCGGGCCGATTCCCCGGACTCCCCCGTCCACTCGACACACAGCGTCCGAGCAGGTGAATCCGGGAATGACCCGGCCACTTCCACGGGGTCGGCCAGCGGCGAATCCCCAGGAGAATTGGATCACTTCATCACCCCGAGTTTCGTGAAGTATCGGATCGAGAAAGTGAATGGTCACGCGGAGAGGTCCGCGCAGATATCGCCCTTTGTTTTCCGAGGTGCGTTCACCGTTGTCCGATGGCCCGTCACCCCTCGTACCTCACCGGCGAATCGGGTGGTTCCCGAACGGCGCCGCGTCGGCGTGGCGGAGATGTCGGCGGGAGTGCCGGCGGGGTCCGCCCACGGAGCCTCCACCATCGAAGGGAACAGAGTGTCTACTTTGAAACTATGTCCGATATAGAGGATTTGCACTGTCAGATCCCTTTCGGTACTGTCCGACGCCTCCGGACGAAACGTCCAGAGACTCTGGACGGCGAGTTGGCTGCATTTCTGCGCGTTCCCTTCTCGCAGATTCGCCGTTCAGGCCCCCGCGGCCGGGCACCTTATGGCCCGGTCGCGGGGGAGGCAGGGCCGCGTCCCGGTTCGTCCGCCGCTGTCCGCCGGCTCGCCCACTACCCCCTGGGCGGACCGGTCGGGCGGCGGGCGCCGGGAGGCGGCGCGACAGGACAGGCGGGGATGCCGATGCGTCCCCACTGGGCCAACTCCTTTCGCATACACATCCGTTCAACGATGAAAGGTGTATCCAGATGAACATCGACCAGCTCGAGGCCGAGACCGCCGAACTGCTTCCGTCCCGCGAGGCGCTGGGCCGGTTCTCCTTCAACCTCACCAAGCTGACGAGCGTGACCAAGAAGGTCGCGACCATCGACGCCCACAACGAGTCCGCCGCGGTGAACCAGTACTCGCCGCTCGCCGTGGCCCAGTCCTCGGCCGCTCAGGGCATCAGCGTCAACCAGTAACAAGCCGGGCGGTGCGAGGAAACGGATCTGCCCGGCCCGCCCTCGCACCGCCCTTCCGAGTGCTGCTCGACAGCAGGGGCGCTGCCCCGCGTAAACGGTTCTCCTTCGCGCCTGCCCACCGGGGCGGCCCCGGAGGAGAACCGTTCGGGCATCGCCCCCGGGCGCGGAGCAACGGATCACGCGCCCCTCGACTTTCCCCCGCAGTGGAGACCACCATGACGCCGTCCGGAGACGACCCGCTCATGGGCAGGGTGCGGGTACCCGCGCCCCGTCCCGGCCCGGACCTGGTCCAGGACCGGGGCGAGAACCAGGGCGACGAGCAGGGCTCCCGCGGCGAGGGGCTCGTGGCGGAGCGGCCGGCCCCGACCGTGACGCTCCCGACGGCGGAGCCCATGCCCGATCCCGACCTCGCCGCCCTCCACGTCCCCCACCCCAGCCCGGGTCTCGAACTGCTCGGTGAGTACCGGGGATCGGGGTTCACGGAGCGCAAGTACATGGTGCGGCGGGCGGACGGCCAGATGCTGATGCTGTCCCGGCTTTTGTACCTGGTCGTCGGCTCGGTCGACGGTGTCCGCACCGCCGAGGCCGTCTCCCACCGGGTCAGCGGCCGCTACGGCGCCGAGGTCACCGCGCAGAACGTCATGTATCTGGTGGAGCGGCGGCTCACTCCACTCGGGGTCACGCTCCCCGGGCCCGGCGAGGTGCAGGAGGCGAAGCTTCCGCGCTCCGATCTGATGCTGGCGCTGCGCGGTCACCGCGTGATCTTCCGCGAGGGGCAAGTAGCCCGGATCGCTTCGGCGTTGGCGTGGTTGCACTGGCCGCCGGTGGTGGTGCTGGTGCTGGCCGGGGTGGCCGCGATCGACGTCTGGCTGTTCGCCGTCCACGGTGCCATCACCCCGCTGCTGCGGGTACTGGAACAGCCGGTGTGGATGATCACGCTGTTCGTGCTCACCGTGGCCTCGCTGCTCTTCCACGAGTTCGGGCACGCCTCCGCCTGCCGCTACAGCGGGGCGGAGCCGGGGAAGATCGGCTGCGGCATCTTCCTGATCTGGCCGTCGATGTACACGGACGTGACCGACGTGTACCGGGCGGGCCGTGCCGGGCGGCTGCGCACCGGCCTGGGCGGGGTGTACTTCAACGCCGTGTTCATGCTGGGGCTGGCGGCCGGCTACGCCCTGACCGGGCAGCCCGTCTTTCTCGCCGCCCTCTACCTCACCCACTTCGAGGTCCTCGAGCAACTGATGCCGGTCGTCCGGCTGGACGGCTACTACATCCTCGGGGACCTCGCGGGCGTGCCGGACCTGTTCGGCAGGATCAAGCCGGTCCTGCTGGACATGGTGCCGGGCCGCCGCCGTCGCACGGGCGCCGGGGCACACGATCTCAACCGCCCCGCCCGGGTCACGGTCACCGCCTGGGTCCTGGCGGTGATCCCGGTGCTCGCCGCCGAGACGGCGTACGTCCTGTGGAACCTGCCCCGGCTGCTGACCACCGCGCTGCGCAGTCTCGCCCACCAGTGCGCGGGCACGTACGCCGCCTTCGCCGACGGCCGTCCGGGCGCCGGGGTCGTGGGGGTCGTCGGCACGCTGATGCTGCTGTGCCCGCTGGCCGGCGGCATCTATCTGGCCTGCCGGATCGGTGTCCGTCTGGCGCGTGCCGCGCTCCGGGCGACCCGGGACCGGCCCGCGAAGCGGCTGCTCCTGACGGCCGCGGTGTGCGCGGGCGTCCTCGGTCTCACGTTCGCGTGGTGGCAGGGGATCACCCCGCGACCGCTCCCGGCGGCGGCGCCGGTCACCCCCGCCCTCCAACCGGGCCCGCCCACACACCGGACCCCGCAACCCACGCCCGAGCCGTCCGGCTCCCCTTCTCCTTCCGCGTCGCGGCCGGGGGCGCGTGCCTCCGCCGTTCCTCCGCCCCCGCGCCGCACGACCGTGGCCCCGCGCCGTACCGCACGGCCGGCCGCGCCATCCGTCACCGCCACGGCGACACCGGACGAGCCGCCGGTATCCGCGTCGGCCCGCCCCACGACCGCGCCTCCCAGGGGGCCCTCGCCGTCCTCCTCGGACGAGCCGGACCCCTCCGATTCGGCGTCGGTGTCACCCTCTCCGACCACCGACCCGCCCACGTCCGCTCCCGCGAGCCCGACCGGACCGCCGGACGGACACCGCCCCGACGACAGGAGCCAGTCATGAAACACCGCAAGCCGCACATCGGCCTTCTCAGGAGCCGGGTGGCCGGGATCGGAGTGGCGGCCACCGCCGCGCTGGCCGCCACCGCCACCGTTCCCGCCACCGCCGTCACCCTCCCGACCGCGCCCACCGCCCCGAGCGGCGCGGCCGGCCGGGCGGCGATCGCGGTGGACCTCGCCAACTCCCGTGCCGACAGGACCCACATGTACGACTTCGACGAGAGTTTCCGCATCCACGAGTACGGCCCCACGGTCGCCGTCACCGCCAACAACCGTGCCACGGCGATGTCGGTGGGCTGCTCGGCCGACGCCCCGTGCCGTTCGGTCGCGCTGTCCTTCCAGATCGTGACGACAGCGGGCAGCAACGCCCGCCTCGTCAACGCCACCAACCTCAGCCGGGCGTCGAACGAGCACTGCCCGAGCTGCGAAACCCTGTCGGCGGCCTACCAGTTCGTGGTGGCCACTCCGCGCGAGTTCCATCTGAGCAGGGCGTCGCGGTCCGAACTCTTCGACATCCAGCGGCAGGTGGACGCGCTGCGGACCTCGCGGCTGCCCATCGCCCGGATCCGCGAGCGGGCGGACGCGCTCGCGCAGCAGGTCAAGGTCATCCTCGACCGCGAGACGGCGCGTGCTCCGCGGGGCGACGCGCGTGACCCGCGCACCGACTTCGCGCCCACCGTGACCATGCACCGCCACATCCGCTGACCCCGGCCGGCCCCAGGTCGTGTCCGCAGAGCGGCGTCGTCTGCCCGCGGGCCAGGCGGGACTTTGCGGACACGGCCCAGGGGTGTCTCCCCGAGCGGGGTCCGGTGACCGCGGACGCGATGCCGGCCCCCGCCCGCCCGGCACCTGCCCGGCCGCCGGAGGCCGTCCGCCCCGGCACGGCCCGCCCCGCCACCACCCGACCCGGAAGAGAAGTCAGGCTCCGCCCGTACGAGCGCGGGCGACCGGCATGAACCCCGACACCGGAGACGTGACCCCGTGAGCCCACACCACCCCGAGCTACGTGACCTCGCCATGGAACTCCTCTCGCAAGGACGTCCGGCCAGGGAGATCGCGCAACGTCTGCGGATCTCGCCGCAGACCGTCTACCGCTGGCGCCGCACCCGCGTCCCCCGCCCCGAGGCGGCGCAGACCCGCGGCCGCATCGCGGAGTTGGAGCGGGAGATCCTCATGCACCGCCGGACGATCGAGGCCCTGAAAGACGCGATGCCCCCAAAAGGCGCTACGCGGTCGTCTCTCAAGTAGCCGCGCACGGACACCCGATCAGCAGACTCGTCGCCCTCCTGGGTGTCTCCGAGTCGGGCTACTACGCCTACCGGAAACGGCCGCCGTCACCCCGCGCCCTGCGCCACGCCTGGCTCACCCAGCTCATCCTGACGATCCATCACGAGTCGGGCGCGTCCTACGGCTACCGCCGCATCCACCAGGTACTCCACGACCGCTACGGCGTCTCGGTCAGCCACGGCACGGTCGAACACCTCATGCGGCAGGCCCGCATCCACGGCAGGACCGGTCGCACCGCCGCCCCCAACCCCTGACGGACAACATGAACACAGCAGCAGCCCCGCTCGGTACAGCGCACCCGTACCTCCCCGTCCAGCCCGTGCCCGACTCCGCCGGTCCCCAGGCCCATCGCATCCGTCTCTACCGTGCGCTCGACACCCTGCGCGCACCGCTCGCGGCCACCGACGTCCAGGCCGTCTTCGACATCGCCGAACTCGACGCGGCCACCGTCCAGACGGTCATCGGCTGGATCACCGGCCCGCGCACGGCCGGACCCCCGACTACCCCGCCTCTTCCTCCGTCGGTTCTTCCGCTCCCGCCGTCAGCAGCGATTCCACCAGCACCGCCACGTGTCGGCGGTCCGCCGCGCTGAGCCGGCAGACGCTCGCGATGAGGATCTCCACCTCGGGGTCGGCCTGTTCGGACACCGACTCGTAGTAGAGGCTGACGCCCGCCGCCTCGGCCGCCGCGCGCCGCAGGGGCTCCACCGGAACGCCGAGGCCCCGGGCCAGACCCTCCAGCGTCGCCTCCTGCGGCATCCGTGCGAGCCGCGTCGCCGTCGCCAGGTGATGCACCGTGGAGCGCGAGACGCCTCCGCGTCGCGCCACATCACCATAAGACCAGCCAAAACGATCCAATCTACTCCTGATCAGCTCCCGCAGCGAACTCGACACCACCGGCACATCCCATCGGAGACACGACATCCACCTGCCTAAGACCCAACGACCCGCCCCCCGAAGTCGTTCTGCCCCACACCCCGGTCGAGTGGCACGAGTTCGGCTCCGTCACCGCCAGTCCGCCTCGATCCGGTGCGGCCCGACCACCAGCGCAGCTCAGCCGCAGCCGCCACCACCCCCGGTCGAAGGTCAGTCCGGCGGGCGAACGAGGGCAAGTTCAGGTGTGGCAGTACTCCACCACGCCGAGCACGTCGTCCCAGGAGGGCGGCGTGGCACGTCGGGCGTGTGCTCGGGCGACTGCCGGCGGGGTTGAGGCGCCTCGCTCCGCTCGCGCCGCCCGACGCCCGGCTGTACACAGAATTCATGAGCGACGAGCCGCCTGCCGAGCTGTATCACCCCGGAGACGTGGTCCCCACTTCCGGGATCTACGAGTGCGACTGCGGGCGGGCGCACCAGTACAGCACCGATGTGCAGGGCCACCGCTTCCCGCCGCTGCGGCACGACTGCGGTGGCCATGGGTGGCGGCTCAAGGCCGCCACCCCGTCGGGAGCCTGACCAGTACGACGGCGTCAGCCGCGCCCCGTCCCGGCCCGTTCCTCCGCCAGCGCGTACAGCTCCTTCGACGTGGTGATCAGCTCGCGCCGTTCCTCGCGCGAGCCGACCATCGGGCGGGAGCCGTTGAGTGGCACCTGGGCGGTCTCGGGGAGGAACTTGACGGTGATCAGGCCGATGAGGCCCGCCAGCATGAGGTAGTACGCGGGCATCAGGTCGTCGCCCGTCGCGTCGACCAGCGCGGCGGTGACCAGCGGGGTCGTGCCGCCGAAGGCCGCGACGGCGAAGTTGAAGCCGATGCCCATGGCCGCGTAGCGGACGGCGGTGGGGAAGAGGGCGGGCAGGGTTGCCGCGCTGGGAGCGGCGAAGCAGGCCAGCAGGGTGGCGAGGATCAGCACGCCGAGGATCGGCAGCCAGGTTCCGTGCGCCTTGATCAGCAGGAACGCCGGGATGGCGAGCACGATCATCGCGGCCGCGGCCCAGCCGTACAGCGGCCGTCGGCCCACCCGGTCGCTGAGGCGGCCGAGGAAGGTGATCAGGATGACGATCCACACCATGCCGACGAGCACGAGGACGTCGGCGGAGCTGCTGGATCGTTTCAGCGTCTCGGTCTGGTAGGTCGGCAGATAGCCGGTGACCATGTAGTTCGTGACGTTGTAGAGCAGGACCAGGCCCATGCAGATCAGCAGTCCGCGCCAGTGCCGCCGGATGATGTCCTTGAACTCGCTGCCCGCCGACTCCTGCGCGAGGCTCTTCTCGTGCTCGTCCAGTTGCTGCTGGAAGGCCGGGGACTCCTCCAGCTTGAGGCGCATGTAGAGGCCGATGATCCCGAGCGGTCCGGCGACCAGGAACGGGATGCGCCAGCCCCAGGAGAGCATCTGGGCGTCGGTGAGCCACAGGTTCAGCCCCGTGACCAGGGCCGAGCCGAGGGCGTAGCCGACGAAGGTGCCGAAGTCGAGCCAGCTCGAGAGGAAACCGCGCCTGCGGTCCGGTGAGTACTCGGCGACGAACGTGGTCGCGCCGCCGTACTCGCCTCCGGTGGAGAAGCCCTGCACCATGCGGGCCACCAGAAGCAGGATCGGGGCCGCGATGCCGATCGTGGCGTAGCCGGGGATGACGCCGATGGCGAAGGTGCCGAGCGCCATCATGATCATGGTGGTGGCCAGCACCTTCTGCCGGCCGACCCGGTCGCCGAGCGGGCCGAAGAAGAGGCCGCCGAGGGGACGTACGACGAACGCGGCCGCGAAGGTCGCGAACGAGGAGATGACCTGGGCGCCCGGGGATGCGCCGGGGAAGAAGACCTTGCCGATGGTGGCCGCGAGGTAGCTGTAGACCCCGAAGTCGAACCATTCCATGCAGTTGCCGAGCGCCGAGGCGCCGACGGCCCGCTTGAGCAGCGGTCGCTCGACGACCTGGACGTCCTCCTTGCCGAAGGCTCCCCGGTTGCGGCGGAGTCTGCGGGTCAGCTCCTCGCGTACCTGGCGGGGCAGTGCCGTGACGGCCTGCGATGCCTTCGCCCCCGTCCTGTGCGGCCTGTCGCCGTCGGACGTCGCATCGCTCACGTGCCGCTCCCTTCACCACCGGTGCCACCGTCGTGCGCGCACCCCGGCGGCACCGGGCTTTGCCCTGTGCGTCATCCTGCTGCCCAGCACCCCGCGCGTCACACCGGCAACAGGCACATGGGCGAACCGCACACTCGCGGGCGGAGGATGCGGTGCCGGTCGCACACAGGCGATTCAGAAGCCGGGGCGCTCAATTTCATGACAGCCGACGGTTGGACTTCCGAATCTTGAAGGCGCAGGGTGGACCAGCCCCTCTTTGTCTCGGGGCACCCCTACGGCACCACCCGGAGAACACCCGATGAACCACGTCGCGGACCCCGCTCGCTACGACGGCACCATGCGCTACCGGCGCACCGGCCGCTCGGGGCTGGACCTCCCCCTGCTCTCCCTGGGCTACTGGCACAACTTCGGCGACGACCGCCCCTTCGAGACCCAGCGCGAGATCGCGCTGCGCGCCTTCGACCTCGGGATCACCCACCACGACCTGGCGAACAACTACGGTCCGCCCTACGGTTCGGCGGAGATCAACTTCGGCCGGCTGATGAAGCAGGACCTCGCGCCGTACCGCGACGAGATGGTGATCTCCACCAAGGCGGGCTGGGACATGTGGCCCGGTCCCTACGGTCAGGGCGGCGGCTCGCGGAAGTATGTGCTGGCCTCCCTGGACCAGTCGCTGAAGCGTATGGGCCTGGACTATGTGGACATCTTCTACTCCCACCGGCTGGACGCCAGCACCCCGCTGGAGGAGACCATGGGGGCGCTCGACACGGCCGTCCGCCAGGGCAAGGCGCTCTATGTGGGCATCTCCTCCTACGACGCCGAGCGCACCCGGCAGGCCGCGGCCATCCTGCGCGAGCTGGGCACTCCGCTGCTGATCCACCAGCCGTCGTACAACATGCTCAACCGCTGGATCGAGACCGACGGGCTGCTGGAGGCGGCCGAGGAGGAGGGCTTCGGCGTCATCGGCTTCACGGCGCTGGCGCAGGGTCTGCTGACCGGCCGCTACCTCGACGGCGTGCCGCAGGACTCGCGGGCCGCGCAGGGCAAGTCCTTCGACCCGGCCTGGCTGACCGAGGAGATGCGGGGCCGGCTGCGCGCCCTGAACGACATCGCTGCCCGGCGCGGTCAGACCCTGGCCCAGATGGCGCTGGCGTGGGCGCTGCGGGACGAGCGGGTGACCTCGCTGGTCATCGGCGCCTCGCGGGTGGAGCAGCTGGAGCAGAACGTGGCGGCCCTGGAGAACCTGGAGTTCACCGCCGAGGAACTGGCCGAGATCGACAAGTACGCCACCGACGGTGGCGTCGACCTGTGGCGGGAGGCCCGGCTGGGCACCATGGGCGGCTGAGCCCCTCCGGCTCCGGGCGTCCGGGCGTTTCCCCCCTGTTGCGGCAGTCGGCCGACCTCTGAATCGCCGACCTCCGAAACAGGGGGGACGAACTGGCACATATACCCCCTGACCAGGCCGTTTCCTCCGCGGCCGCGCACCGTCAAGATAAGGTGCCGGTAATGGCCACTTCAAGAAAGAGTCAAATTCGTCAGGGGGGTCGCCATGGGCGCCGCACGCACGAGTAGGACACCACTGCCGGGAATCGGCGTCCGGTACGACCTCACCACCAAGGAACGGCGCCGTCTCTCGGTGGTGGCCCACCGGGACGGGTCACGCACGCTCAGCGCCTACCGCGAGGACGACCCCGACGCCTGCGCGCTCTCCGTCCAGCTCACCGGCGGGGAGGCGGACGCGCTCGCCGGGGCGCTGAAGCCGACGCACCACAGCCCGAACCTGCTGTCCACGACCGAGCTGGGCCTGGTGGCGGAGCGGATCGCGCTGTCCTCGGTCTCGCACTGGAACGGACGGCTGCTCGGCGAGACCCGGATGCGCACCGAGACCGGCGTGTCGATCGTGGCGGTGCTGCGCCGCGCGGACGCCATCCCCTCCCCCGGCCCCGGCTTCCGGCTGGTCGGCGGGGACACGCTCATCGTGATCGGCACCCGCGAGGGCGTCGACGCGGCCGCGGCCATCCTCGGCAGGGAGTGATCGGGATGCACTCCTCCGCGGTCTTCCTGATCGAGTTCGGCGCCATCATCCTGGCCCTCGGACTGCTCGGCCGTCTCGCCGCGCGGCTGCGCTTCTCACCCATCCCCCTCTATCTGCTGGCGGGTCTCGCCTTCGGGGAGGGCGGTCTGCTGCCGCTCGGCGCGAGCGAGGAGTTCGTGGCGATCGGCGCCGAGATCGGTGTGATCCTGCTGCTGCTCATGCTGGGACTGGAGTACACGGCCGGCGATCTCGTCTCCAATCTGCGGACGCAGTACCCCGCCGGGCTGGTGGACGCCGCGCTCAACGCGCTGCCCGGCGCCGCGATGGCGCTGATCCTCGGCTGGGGCCCCATCGCCGCCGTGGTCCTCGCGGGCATCACCTGGATCTCCTCCTCCGGCGTCATCGCCAAGGTCCTCGGCGACCTGGGGCGCCTCGGCAACCGTGAGACACCGGTGATCCTCAGCATCCTGGTCCTCGAGGACCTGTCGATGGCGGTCTATCTTCCGGTGATCACCGCGCTGCTGGCCGGGACCGGCCTCGCCGCGGGCAGCGTCACGCTCGCCGTGGCGCTCGGCGTCGCCGGTCTCGTCCTGGTCGTCGCGGTGCGCTACGGCCGGGTCATCTCCCGGTTCGTCTCCAGCGACGACCCGGAGAAGCTGCTCCTCGTCGTACTGGGTCTGACGCTGCTGGTCGCGGGCGTGGCGCAGAAGCTCCAGGTATCGGCGGCGGTGGGCGCCTTCCTGGTGGGCATCGCGCTGTCCGGCGAGGTCGCCGAGGGTGCCCACAATCTGCTGGCGCCGCTGCGGGATCTGTTCGCGGCCGTGTTCTTCGTGTTCTTCGGGCTGCACACCGACCCGGCGAGCATCCCGCCGGTGCTGCTGCCCGCGCTCGCGCTGGCCGTGGTCACCGCGCTCACCAAGATCGCCACGGGCTACTGGGCGGCGCGGAGAGCGGGGGTGTCCGTGCGCGGCCGGTGGCGGGCGGGCGGCACGCTGGTGGCGCGGGGCGAGTTCTCAATCGTCATCGCGGGTCTCGCCGTCACGTCGGGGATCGACTCCCGGCTCGGTCCGCTGGCCACGGCGTACGTGCTGATCCTGGTCGTCGTCGGCCCGCTGACCGCCCGCTACACCGACGCGGTCGCGATGCGGCTGACCGGGCGGCGGCGGACGCGCCCGGCGCCGGTGGAGGCGGCGGCCGAGGCGGCGGAGCCCGCCGCGGACCCGGTCGGCCGCGCCTAAGGGGGCGTGCAGCCGAGTCGCCCTGGTACGGGACGTACGTGGGCGACTCGGCCGTGCGGCGAGGTGCCGTGCCTAGGGGGCGAAGACCGGCGGAACCTGGGCCCGCCGGAGCCCCCTGGGCGGTCTTCCCGCAGGTCAGTGCGGGCGAGCGGGCCGGTGCGGCGTACCGTTGGGGCATGTCGCCTCCGTTGCCCGGCCCGCTGGCCGCTCTGGCCCCGCTGCTCGGTCACTACGGCTACTGGGCGGTGGGTGCCGTCGTGTTCCTGGAGGACTTCGGGGTGCCCGCGCCGGGCGAGACGATTCTGCTGGCGGCGGGGGTCTACGCGGGCGCGGGCGAACTGAACATCGTGGCCGTGGGCTGCGTCGCGTTCGTCGCGGCCGTGCTCGGCGACAACCTCGGCTATCTGATCGGCCGTACCGGCGGCCGGGTCTTCGTGGAGCGGTGGGGCAGATACGTCTTCCTGACGCCCAAGCGCTTCCAGGCCGCCGAGGACTTCTTCCACCGGCACGGCGGCAAGATCGTCACCGTGGCCCGGTTCGTCGAGGGACTGCGCCAGGCCAACGGGGTGATCGCGGGCACCACCCGGATGCCCTGGCCGCGCTTCCTCGCCTTCAACGCGCTCGGCGCGGCCCTGTGGGTGGGCCTGTGGTGCACGGTGGCCTATGTGGCGGGCAGCCACATCACGACGGTGTACGACGAGATCGTCCGCTACCAGCGCTATGTGCTGATCGGCGTGGCCGTGGTGGTCGCGGCACTGGTCGTACGCCATGTGGTCCGGCGCCGTCGGCATCGCTGACCGCGCCGGAAGCCGGTCCACGGGATGTTCCGGCGGGGACGGAAGTGCCGTACGGGTTTGGACCCGGGCGGAGCGGACAGGCGGAGGGGGACAGCGGACCCGAGACACGTTGGGATGTGAACCCCATGGCTGGCGACCAGAAGGCCAAGGCCAAGGCCGAACAGGCCAAGGGCAAGCTCAAGGAGACGATGGGCCACGCCGTCGGCAACGAGAAGATGGAAGCCGAGGGGCGTATGGAAGGCGCGCGCGGGGATGCCCGCGAAGCCAAGGAGAAGGCGAAGGACACGTTCAAACACTGAACCGGCGCCACACCGCACCGGTGCCGGGCGGGTCCGGAGTTCCCTTCACGGGGTTCCGGGCCCGCCCGTGTGTGCGACCGCGGGCCGGTCACAGGGGCGCTCACCTGGGACAGGTGTGCGATGGGGCGATTGACGGCCGGATGCTCTTGTCCGGCGGCACAGCGGGTAACCGCAACAGGGACGGCACGGCCTTCCGTGATCGCGAGGAAGGGATCGGGACGGCCCCTGAGGAGAAGGGCGACGACCCATGGACCTCCCCTTCAGGACGCAGACGACGACGGGGACACGCTTGCCCGCACATAGCGGCATGGCGACGCCCCTGCGCGTCAGGCGGGAGTGGGACGCCGGTGTGCCCTCGCTCTCCGAGGCGCGGGAGGCGGTCGGTGCGCTGCTGGCCCGGGTGCGGCCGGTACCGGCCCGCCGGGTGGTGCAGGACGCCCAGTTGGTGGTCAGTGAGCTGGTGACCAACGCGTTCAAGCACGCGGTGGGACCCTTCGCGCTGCTCCTCGAACTGTCCCCGGACGGGGGCGCGCTGCGCATCGGCGTCAAGGACGGCTCCCCCGATCCGCCCCGGCCCCAGCCACCGGACCCCGGGCGGATCGGCGGGCACGGGCTGCGGCTGGTGACGCTGCTGTGCGCCGCTTGGGAGGTCACTCCGCAGCGCGGGGGCAAGCAGGTGACCGCGACGCTCCCCCTGACGGTGCCCGCCAAGCACTGACGGTCCCGGCGGAACGCCGAGGCTCCCAAGTCAGGGTCCTGGGCCCGGCGGTGTGGACCGCTCCGGGGCGTAGGGGGTCTGGGGCGCGGGTCTGGGCGGCGGTCCGTCGCCGGTGGTGAGGTGTTCCAGCACCTCCACCAGTTCCTGGCAGGCACGCTCGACGGAGCGCCGGGTGTGCCGCTGCTCGGTGATCACGGCGGACAGCAGGAGCGCGGTCAGCGCCATCGTCCCGTTGAACCCCTGGAGCTTGGCCATGACCTCCACGCGGTTCAGCTCGGCGAACGCCCCGGTCCCCTCGGTCGCGGCGCGGGCGGCCAGCACGGAGGTGAGCAGCGCGCAGCCCACGCTGCCGGCCAGTTCGAACCGCAGCGCGCCCCAGATGATCACCGGGTAGACGAGGAACAGCAGGCTGAAGGAGCTGTAGACGGCCAGGGGCACGACACAGCAGGCGGCCACCGCGAGCGCGAGGGCCTCCTTCCAGCGCGTGGTCGGTGGTTTGCGGGCCTGCCGGAGCAGAAGCAGCAGCGGGGTGACGAGCAGGACGCCCATCGCGTCGCCCACCCACCAGGCGAGCCAGACGGTGGGAAACGCGTTCGGGGGCAGCGCGTCGGTGGCGACGAGCAGGCCGACGCCGGTGGTGGTGCTGATCAGCATGGCGCCGAGCGCGGCGAGGAACACCAGGGCGACGCCGTCGCGCAGGCGGCTCAGGTCGGTGCGGAATCCGGTGCGGCGCAGCAGCACGGCCGCGCACAGGGGTGCGGCGGTGTTGCCGAGCATGTAGCCGAGCGCGTAGGGCGCGGGGGCGCCGAGGTGGGCGACGACCAGGAACGCCCCGAGGGTGATCCCCGGCCAGCAGCGCAGTCCGAGGAGGAGCAGGGCGGCCACGGCGACGCCGGTGGGCGGCCAGATGGGAGTGACGACGACGCCGTCCACGACGAGGCGGCGCATGAGTCCGAGCCAGCCCGCCGTGAAGTAGCAGGCGGCGACGGCCAGGATGCGCAGGGCCGGGCCGGCCGCCCGGCGCGCGTCCAGGAATGCCACCACACGAGCACTTTCACACCGGCCCCGCACCCTCGGCCACGCGAGAGGGGCGCCGACCGGCCCTACGGCTGAAACGGCGCGGCCGTATGGTCCACTGCGCCGTCGAAGCGGCCGTCCCGCGTGGCGTCGCCCCCACCACACACAAGGCGTTCCGTCCTACGCGGCGTCGTCGGGGCCGTCGTGGCCGACGACGAGCACTGCCGCGTCGTCCTCGTGCCCGATGTTCTCCGCGCCCTTGATCACGGCGGCCGCGAGCGCGTGCACCTCGAGGCCCGCGACGGCGGCGATGCCGGCGAGCCGTACGACCTGGTCGAGCCCCTCGTCGATACTGAGCGAGGGGCCCTCCACCACACCGTCGGTGAGCAGGACGAACACTCCCCCGGTGGTCAGCCGGTGACGGGTGACGCGGTACTCCATGCCGCTCTGGATGCCGAGCGGCGGTCCGCCGAGGTCGTGGACGACCCCGGACTTGCCGTCCGCCGTGGCCCAGACGAAGGGGATGTGTCCGGCCCGCGCGCTCTCCAGGACACCGGTGACCGGGTCCAGGCGCAGGAAGGTGCAGGTGGCGAAGAGGTCGCTGCCGAGGGTGAGCAGCAGGTCGTTGGTGCGGGCGAGGAGTTCGCCGGGTTCGCTGGTGACGGAGGCGAGCGCGCGCAGGGCCGCCCTGACCTGGCCCATGAAGGCGGCGGCCTCGATGTTGTGGCCCTGGACGTCGCCGATGGACAGGCCGATCCGGCCGTCGGGCATGGCGAAGGCGTCGTACCAGTCGCCGCCGACGTTCAGGCCCTGGTAGGCGGGGGCGTAGCGCACCGCCAGATGGAGGCCGGGCAGGCGGGGCAGGTCTCGGGGCAACATGCCGCGTTGCAGGGCGATGGCCAGCTCGACCTGGGTGCGCTGCAGTTCCGCCCGCTCGCGCGCCTGCGCGGTGAGCGACCCGAGTCGGGCCAGCAGTTCGTCGCCGTCGTCCGTGGAGCGCTTGCGGAACATCGGTCACTTCCGGCTGGGCGGAGACGTCCGGGGCACCCTTTGGGCGATTCCTGGCGTCTTGTCGTCTCGTAGGGTGAATACCCGGAACGGCCGGTCAGCGCACCTGCGAATCGATGCCGGTGATCACGGCGGGCCCGAGCGGCGCGGTGCGCTCGTCGAGCCCGGCGGTACGCAGGGCCGAGTCGGCCAGGCGCCGCGCCTCCTGCTCGGCGTGCGGGCCGGTGTCCGCCTCGACGGTCAGGCGCAGGGTGAAGGTGTCGTCGTCGTTGACGGTGAGGGCGTCCAGGTCCTCGTCGCTGCCCATGGTGGTGGTGTGCGGGTCGGCGGGGCGCAGGGCCCGGCCGAGCCGTGCGCGGGCGTCGGGCTCGATCCCGTCGGTGAAGGTACCGGGCACGGAGATGACGTACGTGGTCATGGCGTTCCTTTCCTCGGGCCTGCCCTCCTACCCCCGATCGCGGCGCTCGCACAGCCCTGGCGGCCGTTCGGGTCACAGCGGGGCGTGGGCCAGCATGACGTAGGCGCCGTAGACCAGGGAGACGGCGGCCAGGGCGCCGCCGATCAGCAGGACCTGGTGGCGGCGGGGTCCCCAGGCGCGGGCCAGTGCCCGGGCGGGCGGGATGAGCAACGGGAAGTCCGGCAGCAGGAAGCGCGGCTTGGAGGAGAAGGAGCCGGAGCCGCAGATCACCAGCAGCACGAGGACACCGCTGAAGACCACGAGGACCAGCGGGGCACGGTCCAGGCAGAGCAGTCCGAACAGGACGAGCGAGATGACGACGACGAGCAGGGCCACCGGGTAGACGAACTTGCCGCCGTGGGCGATGAGGGCGCCGAGGAAGCGGACGGCGCCCGCGCCGAGGTCGAAGCGGGAGCCCCAGGCGCTCTGGACGGTGAAGTAGCCCCCCGGCACGTCGCCGATGCGCAGGCCGACCCAGAGGACGTAGCCGAGCCAGCCCAGCGGGGAGAGCAGGGCGCCGGCCCAGAGTGCGGGCGGTACCCGGCCGTGCCGGTGCCACGCCTCGTGCGCGGCGGCGACGCAGACGGCGACGGCCACGGCGAAGCCGGTGGGTCGGGCGAGCCCGGCGAGCAGGGCGAGTGTGCCCGCCCACAGCCAGCGGCGGCGCAGTACGCAGTACAGGGAGAAGGCGGCGAGCGCGGCGAAGAGGGACTCGGTGTAGGCGACGGTCAGCTCGACGGCGTGCGGCAGGACGGCCCACAGCCCGACCAGGGCGGTGGCGACGGTGCGGCCGTGCAGCAGATGGCCGACGAGGTAGACGCCGTAGGCCGCGACGAGGGCGGCGGTCCAGGAGATCAGCAGGGCGGCGGCGCCGGGTGCGAGCGGGAACACCTGGGTGAGGGCCCTGATCAGCGCGGGGTAGAGCGGGAAGAAGGCCCAGTCGGTCTGGACGCCGCCGGTCGGGGTGATCCAGACGAGACGCCCGTATCCGTGCCCGGCGATGTGCAGATACCAGCGGGCGTCCCAGGCGTGGGCGAGGTCGCGGACCAGGGGGCGCCCGGCGAGGAGGTTGCCGGTGACCACGGCGGCGATCCCGGCCAGCCGGACGCCCGCGAACAGCGCGAGGGCGGTGAGGGCGCCGTCCGGCATCCGGGCGCGGACGGCGCCGGGCAGGGCGCGGGCGCGCAGGGGGCGGGTGCGCGGGGGACGGAGGGGGGCGACCGGTTCGGGTCGCGGCACGGAGGACGTGATCACGTTCCGACCTTGGACACGGGGTGGGGGCGGTGCAACGCGCGGCTCGGGTGTCGCCCCGTCTTCCACTCTGATTCAGGAACGATCACCCTGGTTCAGGGACGTTTCGCCGGATGCCGAATGGGTCGCGGGTGTTCGGAGGCACCCCCCGGCAGCGCCGTGAACAGGTAGAAGTAGGGTGTGTTCACCATATGAGCGCCGCCTAGCTCGAAAGATAGATCTGTGACTGTCAACGACGACTCGTTCACGAACTGGAAGAACCGCGAGGAGATCGCGGAGTCGATGATCCCGATCATCGGGAAGCTGCACCGCGAGCGGGACGTGACCGTTCTGCTGCACAGCCGCTCCCTGGTGAACAAGTCGGTGGTCAGCATCCTCAAGACGCACCGTTTCGCCCGCCAGATCGCGGGCGCGGAGCTGTCGGTCACCGAGACCATGCCGTTCCTCCAGACACTGGCTGGGCTCGACCTCGGGCCCTCCCAGATCGACCTCGGGATGCTCGCCGCGCTGTACCAGGCGGACGACCGGGGACTGAGCGTGGCGGAGTTCACCGCCGAGGCGGTCGCCGGAGCCACCGGCGACGACAGGATCGAGCGCCGCGAGCCGCGTGACGTGGTGCTCTACGGCTTCGGCCGCATCGGCCGGCTCGTCGCCCGGCTGCTGATCGAGAAGGCCGGGTCGGGCAACGGCCTGCGGCTGCGCGCGGTCGTCGTGCGCGGCGGCGGCGCCCGGGCGGGCGGCGACCTGGTCAAGCGCGCCTCGCTGCTGCGCCGCGACTCGATCCACGGCCAGTTCCAGGGCACCATCACGGTGGACGAGGACGCGGGCACGATCGTGGCCAACGGCAACACGATCCAGGTGATCTACGCGGACGACCCGTCGGTCGTGGACTACACCGAGTACGGCATCCGGGACGCCATCCTCATCGACAACACCGGCAACTGGCGGGACCGCGAGGGGCTGTCGAAGCATCTGCGGCCCGGCATCGACAAGGTCGTGCTGACCGCGCCCGGCAAGGGCGACGTGCCGAACATCGTGCACGGCGTGAACCACGACACGATCAAGCCGGACGAGCGGATCCTGTCCTGCGCGTCCTGCACCACCAACGCCATCGTGCCCCCGCTGAAGGCGATGGACGACGAGTTCGGTGTGCTGCGCGGCCACGTGGAGACGGTCCACTCCTTCACCAACGACCAGAATCTGCTGGACAACTACCACAAGGCCGAGCGCCGGGGCCGGTCCGCGCCGCTCAACATGGTGATCACCGAGACCGGTGCCGCGTCCGCCGTGTCGAAGGCGCTGCCGGACCTGAAGGCGCCGATCACCGGCAGCTCCATCCGCGTGCCGGTGCCGGACGTCTCGATCGCGATCCTGAACCTCCGGCTCGGCCGCGAGACCACCCGCGACGAGGTGCACGACTACCTGCGGGAGGTGTCGCTGACCTCCCCGCTCAAGCGGCAGATCGACTTCACCACGGCGCCCGACGCCGTCTCCAGCGACTTCATCGGCTCGCGGCACGCCTCGATCGTCGACGGCGGCGCCCTCAAGGTCGACGGGGACAACGCGATCCTGTACCTCTGGTACGACAACGAGTTCGGCTACTCCTGCCAGGTGGTCCGGATCGTCCAGCACGTGTCGGGCGTGGAGTACCCGACGTTCCCGGCAACCACGGTCTGACACTCCGACCGCGCCCACACCGGCGATCCCCTGCGACGGCCGCCGACCGGAAGCCCCGGTCGGCGGCCGTCGTGCCGTTTCCGCGGCTAACATTCATACGCATTTGCCTAATAAGATTAGGCACCCGCATAATCGTCCTGTCTTCCCAGGAGGTGTCCCATGGCGCGTGCGGGTCTGAGCACGGAGCGGCTGGTCCGGGCCGGGGCGGAGCTGGCCGACGAGGCCGGGTTCGACCAGGTCACGGTGTCGGCGCTGGCCCGGCGGTTCGACGTGAAGGTGGCGAGCCTGTACTCGCACCTGCGGGGCAACCACGACCTGCGGACCCGGATCGCCCTGCTCGCGCTGGAGGAGCTGGCCGACCGTGCCTCCGAGGCGCTCGCGGGCAGGGCCGGCAAGGACGCCCTGACCGGCTTCGCCAACGCCTACCGCGACTACGCCCGCGCGCACCCCGGCCGCTTCGCCGCGGCCTCGTACCGGCTCGACCCGGAGGACGCCGCAGCGAGCGCGGGCGGACGGCACGCGCGGATGACCCGGGCCATCCTGCGCGGCTACGACCTCCCCGAGCCCGAACAGACTCATGCGGTAAGGCTGTTGGGCAGCGTGTTCAGCGGCTGGGTCGGACTGGAGTCGGCGGGCGCGTTCGACCACAGCTCCCCCGGCTCGCAGGAGTCCTGGGACCGCAGCCTGGACGCGCTGGACGCACTGCTGCGCAACTGGCCGTCCACCCGAGCGACTTGATCGCGCCCCCGCGCGCTTCCCGACCCGCAGACCCTCCTTCCCTATCCGACAGGCAGTGCCGATGACCACCGTCTCCGACGACCTGACCACCACGCCCCTCACCGACGACCTCGTGCGCGGCGCCCTCGAACTGGAGCGCACCGAGCGGGGGCTGCTCCCCCACCGGCTGCCCGCGCGGGCCCGCGCCCAGTGCGCCGACCCCCAGTTGCACATGGTGGAATCCCAACCGGCGGGCGTACGGCTGGTGTTCCGCACCCGCGCCACCACCGTCGAGCTGGACACCGTGCCCACCAAGCGGGTCTACGTCGGCGCGCCGCCGCGACCCGAGGGCGTCTACGACCTGCTGGTGGACGGCCGTTTGGCGGGCAGTGCCTCCGTCCCGGGCGGGAACACCCTGCTGATCGACATGGCGGCCGGTACCGCCGAACAGCGTCCCGGACCGGTGGGCACCGCGCGCTTCACCGGACTGTCCCCCGAGGACAAGGTCGTGGAGATCTGGCTGCCGCACAACGAGACGACCGAGCTGGTCGCGCTGCGCGCCGACGCGCCCGTCACGGCCGTACGGGAGCGGGAGCGCCCGGTGTGGCTGCACCACGGCAGCTCGATCAGTCACGGCTCGGACGCCGCGTCCCCGACCGGCACCTGGCCGGCCGTCGCCGCCGCGCTCGGCGGGGTGGAGCTGATCAACCTCGGTCTCGGCGGCAGCGCGCTCCTCGACCCGTTCACCGCCCGCGCGTTGCGGGACACGCCCGCGGACGTGATCAGCGTCAAGCTGGGCATCAACCTGGTCAACACCGACCTGATGCGGCTGCGCGCCTTCGGGCCCGCCGTGCACGGCTTCCTCGACACGATCCGCGAGGGCCACCCCGACACACCGCTGCTCGTGGTCTCGCCGATCCTGTGCCCGATGCACGAGGACACACCGGGACCGACACTGCCCGACTTCACCGCGCTGAGCGAGGGACGCCTCGCCTTCCGGGCGGTCGGTGATCCGGCGGAGCGGGAGCAGGGAAAGCTGACGCTGAACGTGATCCGCGAGGAGCTCGCCCGCATCGTGCGTCGACGTGCCGCCGAGGACGGGAACCTGCACCTTCTCGACGGGCGCGAGCTGTACGGCGGGGCCGACTTCGCGGAGTTGCCGCTGCCCGACGGACTGCACCCGGACGGCGCGACCCACCGGCGCATCGGGGAGCGGTTCGCCTCACTGGCCTTCGCCCCGGGCGGCCCGCTGGCGGCGCGGGCCCGCTGAGCGCGGTCGGCAACCGCCGAACACGCCCGCGCCCGCGCCCGCCGAGCGTCACACCAGATGCGCGAAGACCACCAGGTTCTCCGTGTAGTCCTTGGCCGAGTGGTCGTAGGGGCCCGCGCAGGTGATCAGGCGCGCCTCGGGGCGGGAGGCGTCGTCGTACACGCGGTCGCTGGGGAAGGCGTCCTTCTCGAAGGTCTCGGCGCTGTCCACGACGAACTCCGCGGAGCGACCGTCGGCCCGCTCGACGGTGAACCGGTCGCCGGGGAGCAGTGCCTGGAGACCGGCGAAGACGGCGGCGGAGGTCTTGGTGTCCACGTGTCCGGCGATGACCGAGGTCCCCTTCTCGCCGGGCGAGACGCCCTTGCTGTACCAGCCGACCAGGTTGGTGTTGTCGGCGGGCGGGGGCTCCAGACGGCCGCCGGAGCCGAGGACCAGGGCGGTGAAGGGGGCGTCCACCCCGATCTTCGGGATGATCAGCCGGGTCGGAGCGGACCGGGGCAGCTCGGGGCCCGCCGGGCCCGTGGCGGCCGCCGTACCGGCGGCGCGAGCAGCGCCCGGGACGGTGCCGGTGCCGTGGTGGCCGCCGAGCACGCTGAGCACGAGGACGACGATCGCCACGCTCCACAACGTCAGGCGGCCCCCGCGGGCGCCCTGTTCGTCGGCGCGGTGCGCGGAGGGATCTGCTGCCATCAAACACCACCTCACTCGGTCACGGCAGCGCGGTTCAAGGCCGGGGCGCCGGCCGCCGGACCGGGTGGGTTCCGGCGGCCGTGGCCCCTGTCCCTGTCGCCGGACTCCCGTCGTCCGCGGCGGGCGGACGCGGGGAGTCCGACGACAGGGGCGGGGAAGGCGGGCCGGTCAGGCAGAACGGGCGACCTTCCGGCGCCGCAGCGCGTACGCCCCGGCCGCGCCCGCGACGAGCACCGCCAGGCCGCCCGACGACATCCCGGAGTCGTCGGCGAGGCCACCGCCACCGGTGTGCATTCCACCGCGCGGCTCGTCGTCGTTGCCTCCCTTGCCTCCGTCTCCCTTGCCGGAGCCGGAGTCGCTCTTGCCGTTGTCCCCCTTGTCCTTGTAGGTCTCCGGGTCGAAGCGGCTGTCGCCGCTCCCGCTGCCACTGCCACTGCCACTGGAGCTCCAGTCGCCGCCGCTGCCGCTACCGCTGGAGCTGCCGCTGCTGAGGACGGAGGCGAGGGCACCGCCGCCCGTGTGCATACCGCCGCGCGGCTCGTCGTAGCCGCCGTCGTCGCCGTAGCCGCCGCCCGAGCTGCCGGAACCCTTGCCGGAGCCCCTGTCCTGGTCGTCGCCTGAGCCCCTGCCGGACCCCTTGCCGTGGTCACTGCCGGAGCCGCTGTCCTGCTTGTTGTACGAGGAGCCGTCCCGGCCACCGTCGTCCCCGGCGAACGCGGCTCCGGGAGCGGAGAGGGCGAGGGCGGCGGATGCGGCCGCCGTGGCGAGAAGAATGCGGGCAGAACGCATATCGGTGTCCTTCCGCCGTGGCCGGGCAGCGGATACCTCATCGGCTGTCAGGACCCGGCCCCGACACGACAACCGTCGATCAGCCCGCCCCGGCGCGCGATCCAGGCCGCCCAGCCGGGTCACCTCTCCACCCGTCTGTCCCAGCGACACGCCGCGAGCGCCCCCGGACGGGTCAACGGTGATCACGCCGGAGGCGGAGGGTCTCGCCGCGACGACACGACTTTGGCCGATTTTCGTCGTAGTAAAGCGCGAAGTTCCGCCCATGTGGCACCTCTGACGGGTCGTACCCTGTGGGCGTGATCGAGCGAGGCGAGGCTCCAGGGGCGGTGGCGTCCCGGCTCACCGGGCGCCGTCCCGCGAACGGCCGGGCTCCGTCCGGGTCGCCCGCGGTGGTGATGCTCGAGGACGGTACGGCGGTGATGGTCAAGCGCGGCGACGCCCCGGGCGCGGTGCGCGCCGAGGCGGCCGGGCTGCGCTGGCTCGGCGCGGCCGGGGCGGTGCGGGTGCCCGAGGTGCTCGGCGCCGACGAGCGGTGGCTGGTCACCGAGCACGTGCCGACCGGGCGTCCCGACGCCGGAGCCGCGCTGCGTTTCGGCCAGGCGCTGGCGGAGCTGCACGCGGCCGGCGCGCCCGCGTTCGGCGCGGCGCCGCCGGACGGTCCCGAGGAGGCGTTCATCGGCCGGGCGCCCATGCGCAACGTCCCCGGCGAGAACTGGCCGCACTGGTACGCCGAGCACCGGGTGCTGCCGTATCTGCGCGCGGCGGTGGACGCGGGCACGATCCGGCCGGGCGAGGCGTCCGTGGTCGAGACGGTGTGCGAGCGGCTGCCCGAACTGGCGGGGCCGGCCGAGCCGCCCGCGCGGCTGCACGGCGACCTGTGGCAGGGCAATGTGCTCTGGGGCGCGGACGGTGACGTCCGTCTCATCGACCCGGCCGCGCACGGCGGGCACCGGGAGACCGACCTCGCGATGCTGACGCTGTTCGGCTGTCCCGAGTGGGACCGGGTGCTCGCCGGGTACGAGGGGACGGCCCCGCTCGCCGCAGGCTGGCGCGACCGGGTCGGCATACATCAGCTCTTCCCGCTGCTCGTGCACGCGGTGCTGTTCGGCCGCTCCTACGCCGATCAGGCTCTGACGGCGGCCCGTACGGCCCTGACCGGCTGAACCGGCTCCCAGGCTTGGCGAGTCGCCGCGCGGGCATCCGAACTCCGCCGAACCCGCGACGATTTGACGCAGCCACTTCCCCGCCCCCGGCGTCTTTCCGGCTGACGCCGAAGGGCGCTGCCCGCACCGCCTCCGGACGCCGGTCACGGAGTGTGAGGAAACCAACCAATCGTTCGATTCGTATAAGGACGTGAAAGAACGAATCAGGGAGGACGACCATGCAACCGTTCACGCTCAACTACGCACGACCCGCTGTGCAGTTGGATGTCCCCGCCCCGTACGCGTATGACTCGGGGCTCCAGTTGAACGTCCTCCCGGACGGAAGGATCGCCGCCACCGACCACGCCACGCTGCACGCCCTGGGGACCACCACCTCCACGGCGGGTTCCAAGACCCACTTCGACGACTGAAGCGCGGGCCCCGGACGATGACCGTGCTCATCCTCACCAGTGACGAGGACGTGACGGCGGACATGGTGGTCCTCCACCTGGGCGAGACGGGCGTGCCCGTCGTCCGGCTGGATCCCGCCGATCTCACCAACGGGGTGGCGTTGTCGGGCGAGTTGACGGGCGGTTCCACCGACGGGCAGCTGTCCGTCGGTGGCCGTCTGGTGCGTGTCGGCGCGCTGCGCTCGGTGTGGGTGCGCCGCCCCGGGCGGGCGGCCGCCCGCGCCGCCCGGCCGTCCGACTGGCTGACGGAGGAGTCCACCCAGGCGCTGTACGGGATGCTGCGGTGCGCCGGGGCACGCTGGATGAACCATCCGGACGCGGCCCGGCGCGCCCGGTACAAGCCCTGGCAGTTGCACGTGGCCCGGCGCAGCGGGTTCGCCGTGCCCGCCACGCTCATCACCACGCTCCCCGAGGCGGCGCGGGAGTTCGCGGACCGCCACCCGGACCTGGTGGTCAAGCCGGTCTCCGGGGCGCATCCGCAGGAGCCGCCGCGTGCGGTGCCGACCAGCAGGGTCGCGCCGGACACCGACTTCACGGCCGTCGCCTACGGCCCGACCCTGCTCCAGCAGCGTGTCGCCAAGCGGGCCGACATCCGGCTGACGGCCGTCGGGAACCGGCTGCTCGCGGCCCGCAAGCCGGCCGACCCGGACGCCCACCCCGACGACGTGGACGTACGGTTCGCTCCCTCCGTCTCACCCTGGCTTCCCGCCGAGGTGCCGGCGCGGGTGGCCGAGTCCGTGCACCGCTATCTGCGCGAGGCGGAACTGGCCTACGGCGCCTTCGACTTCGCGGAGGACGCGGACGGGGTGTGGTGGTTCCTGGAGTGCAATCAGTCGGGCCAGTTCGGTTTCGTCGAGCTGGAGACCGGTCAGCCGATCGCCCGGACCATCGCGCGCTGGCTGGCCGGAGACGGAGAGCCGGGGCGGACGTATCTGAGGGGCGAGAGGGACATGGCGCCCTGACGCCGTGAGGACCGGCTCGACGGAGAGGAACCCGACATGCGCATCGGACTGCTGGGGACGGGCCCCTGGGCGCGGGCGGCGCACGCCCCCGCACTCGCGGCCCACACGGCCGTGGACTTCGCCGGGGTGTGGGGGCGCCGCCCGCAGGCGGCCGCCGAGCTGGCCGGGGAGTACGACGTCCCGGTGTACGAGGACGTGGACGCCCTGCTGGCCGACGTGGACGCGGTGGCGCTGGCCCTGCCGCCGTCGGTGCAGGCCGGGCTCGCGGTGCGCGCGGCCCGTGCGGGCTGCCATCTGCTCCTGGACAAGCCGCTGGCGGTGGACGTCGCCGAGGCGCGCGAGGTGGTGGGGGCGGTGGAGCGGGCCGGGGTCGCCTCGGTGGTGTTCCTGACCACCCGCTTCCAGAAGGAGCCGGAGGCGTGGATCGACGAACAGGCGGCCGAGTCGGGCTGGTTCACGGCGCGGGCGCAGTGGCTGGGCGCGGTGTTCACGACCGGCAGCCCGTTCGCGGCCTCGGCGTGGCGGCGTGAGAAGGGGGCGTTGTGGGACGTGGGCCCGCACGCGCTGTCGGTGCTGCTGCCGGTCCTCGGTGACGTGCGCGAGGTCCTGTCGGCGGTGCACGGCCCCGCGGACACCGTTCATCTGGTGCTCGACCACGCGACGGGCGCGTCCAGCACGCTGACCCTGAGCCTGACGGCACCCCCCGCCGCGGCGGGCGCCGACGTGGAGCTGCGCGGCGAGGCGGGCGTGTCCCTCCTCCCCCGCAGTTCGGAGGGCGCGGTGCCCGCGCTCGTCCGGGCCGTCGACGCGCTCCGGGACGCCGCCCGCACGGGCCGTCCGCATCCCTGCGACGCGGCGTTCGGTCTGCGGATCACCGAGATCCTGTCGGCGGCGCAGACCCGGCTGACGGCCGCGCCGGCGGGCTAGGGTCTGTCTGACCATTCCCGTCGTCGCCCGGAGGGCGGCCGCGCGGCGTCAGGTGCGTGCTCTCGGCGTGTCGGCCCCAGGCCCCCGTACTTGGACGTACCGGGGTCTGGGGCCGGCACGGCGAGAATGCGTGCACGGCGTCGCGCGGCAGACGAGAAGTGTCAGACAGGCCCTGGTCGGCGTCTCCCCCTGGGCGACGGGCGGGCGGGATCGACCGGGGCGGAGTCGGCCGGGCCCGCGGGCCCGGGCGGACGGTTCCCGCCGGGGCCGGTCGGGGGGCGCCTGCCCCGGCCGGGTGTCCGGAAAAGGCCCCGGTGGCCGCCCCGGCGTAGCGTGGCCGTGTGAGATCGTTGCGCGGCCGGTCAGGGCGCCGGAGCCGGGAACGTCGCGGCTGGCTGCGGGGTGCGCCGCCGCCGAGCTGGGTGCGGGTGCTTCCGGTGCTGCTTCTGGTGGCCGTGTCCCTGGCGACGTTCGTGACCCCGCACGCGGGCGACCTGGGTTTCATGCTCGGGGCGATCCCGCCGCTCGCGGTGCTGTCGTACGGGCCGCTGGCGACCGCCCTGCTGGGTGTGCTGGTGGTGGTGGCGCTGCTGCTGCCGGTGACCCATCTGAACCGGCCGGGTGACACCGATCTGCTCACCATCGTGTTCGTCGCCGTGCTGAGCGTGTTCGTCTCCTATGTGCGCAGCCACCGGGACGCGCAGCTCGGCACCGAGCGCGCGATCGGCGAGGCGGTGCAGCGGGCCGTGCTCCCCGAGCTGCCGGAGCGCGTCGGCGCCGTGGCGTGCGCGGGGTTCTCGCGGGCCGCGCAGGGCGGGACGCTGGTCGGCGGGGACTTCTACGACGTGCGCGACGGACCGTACGGGGTGCGCGCGGTGATGGGGGACGTACGGGGGCACGGGCTCGAGGCGGTGGCCACGGTGGTCGCGCTGCTCGGGGCGTTCCGCGAGGCGACGCTGGACCAGCCGGACCTGGAGGCGGTGGCCGCGCGGATGGACCGCAGGCTGACGGTGGACTCGGCCGGGGTGCGGCACGCGGAGCTGTTCGCGACGGCCGTGCTGCTGGAGTTCTCCGCCGACATGCGGTCGGTGCGGGTGGTGGCGTGCGGTCATCCGCCCCCGGTGCTGCTGCGCGCCGGCCGCGCCTGGGAGACGACCGTGACACCGGGGCCGCCGCTGGGCATCGGCCTGGTCGGGGTCGATCCGCCGAAGGAGGTGACGGTGGACCTCCGGCCGGGCGACCGGCTGCTGCTCGCCTCCGACGGGCTGTGGGAGGCGCGCAACGCCGACGGCGCCTTCTATCCGGTGCCCGAGCGGCTGGCCGCGCTCTCCTGGCACGGCGCGCCCGAGCTGCCGAGCGCGCTGTGGACGGACGTACGGCGGCTCGGGTACGAGGTCCGCGACGACGCCACGGTGCTGGCGCTGGCCCCGGTGCCGACGGGCGGGGCCCGCTGAGCGCTCCTATGCTGGGACTTCCGGGTCGTCGACGTCTCGCCCACCGCACGGTCGTGTCCCAGGTGCTTGGAGGCAGCCCATGCCCCGTTCGCCCGTACGTACGCGCCGGGGGGTGACCGCCGCTCTGGCCGCCGTGGCGCTCGCCCTGCCGCTCACCGCCGCTCCGGCGGGAGCCGCCCCGCTGTTCGCACCGGCCGCCGCGCCCAGCCCCTCCCCGTCGGACAGCGCCGGCAGTGGGGTGCGCGAGCTGACGCCCGAGGTGGCGGACCAACTGGACGATGCCGTGCGCAAGGTGATGGACGAGGCGCGGGTTCCGGGGGTGACGGTCGGCATCTGGACGCCGGACGAGGGCAGTTACGTCCGCTCCTTCGGGGTGGCCGACAAGAGCGACGGGCGCCGGATGGCCCCGGACCTGTACACCCGGATCGGCAGCGAGACCAAGACGTTCACGGTGACCGCGCTGCTCCAGCTCGTGGACCAGGGCAAGGTCTCGCTGGACGACCCGATCGCGAAGTACATCGGCGGTGTCCCCGACGGCGACCGGATCACCTTGCGGCAACTGGCCGGGATGCGCAGCGGCCTGTACAACTACTCGGACGACCCGGAGTTCTTCAAGGCGCTGACCTCCGATCCGCAGCGCTCCTTCACCCCGCGCGAGCTGCTGGACTACGCCTTCAAGCACCCGCCGCTCTTCGAGCCGGGGCAGAAGTTCGACTACTCCAACACCAATCTGATCCTGCTCGGCCTGGTCGTGGAGCAGCGAAGCGGCCGGCAGCTCGGGGACTACATCCGGGAGAACGTCCTGGACCCTGCCGGGATGAAGCGGACGTCGTTCCCGTCCGGCGCGGAGTTCCCGAAGCCGCATCCGCAGGGGTACACGAACCAGACGGCCGACGGGAAGGTCCAGGAGACGGCGGGCTGGAACCCGTCCTGGGGCTGGGCGGCGGGCGCGATGGTCTCCACGCTGGACGATCTGCGGGTGTGGGCGCCCACGGTGGCGACCGGTGTACTCCCCGACGGCAGACGGATGCTCGACGCCTCCACGCAGCGCCAGCGGCTGGTGACCCCGCCGACGGGCGTGCCGGGGGCGGGGTACGGGCTCGGCATCTTCGACGTGCGCGGCTGGATCGGTCACAACGGCTCGCTGCCGGGGTACGAGTCGCTCACCGTCTATCTGCCGTCGGCGCGGACGACGCTGGTGGTGCTGCTGAACACCGACATCGACCACGACGGTCAGGAGCCGAGCACGCTGTTCGGCCAGGCGATCACGCGGATCATCTCCCCGGGGCACGTCTTCGACCTCCCCGCGCAACCCGCGGCGCGCTGAGCCGGGAGCGCTGAGCCGGAGCGGGGAGCCGCCGTAGCCGGAAGCAGGCCGGCGGGGCCCCGACCGGTCCCCCGCTCCGGTCGTGCCCCGCCGACCGTCGAATCTACGCGCGGCGCGCGGCGGTGGCCATCGCGTCCGTGCCCGGTCCGGGTCGGGGACCACTCACTCGTGCACAGGCGCGTCCGCTTGGTCCCCGTTCGAACCGTCGTGCGGCGGCGGGCGGAGGTCGCCGCAGGCCAGATGGGCGAGGACCACCTCGTACAGATCGGTGCCGCCGGCCAGCAACTGCCGTTCCAGGACGGGTTCGGCGGCCCGTACGTGCTCGCGCACGGTCTGCGGGTGGACGCCCCGTTCGCGGGCGGCGCGTTCGGCGTTGGCCCCGGCGGCGATCCAGGCGCGCAGGGTGCCGCGCAGGTCCCGGCCGTCGTCGTCGAGGCGGCCGAGCAGGGTGTGGGCCCACTCGCGCAGCGCGGGCGAGCCGAGCAGTCCGCCCAGTCCGGCGGGCGTGCGAAGCCGGGCGGCGGGGTCGTACGGGCCGTGCGCGGCCTCGGTGACGAGGGCGAGACGTACGGCGGCGCGTGCGGTGAGGTCGGTCAGGTCGGTGCCGAGCAGGGCGGCGACGCGGTCCATGCGGGCGCGGACGGTGTTGCGGCTGACGCCGAGCACCTTGGCCGCGTTGACGGCGGTGAAGTCGAGGCCGAGCCGGGTGGTGGCGAGGAGTTCGGCGCGGATGTGGTGGGGCAGGGTGTCGAGGGGGCGGAGCAGGGCGGCGGACCACGCGCGCAGAGCGGCGGGGTCCAACAGCCGCTCGGGGTGGGTGCGTTCGGCGTAGACGGCGCTGCGGTCGGGCCGGTGGCGGGCGACGGCGAGGGCGCTGACGGCCTGTCCGTAGGCGGTGGCGGTGCGGGCGAGGCGCTGGCGGGTGCTGCCGCCGAGGTAGACGCCGGGGCGGTCGCCGAGGAGGGCGCGCAGCCGCTGCCCGGCGGCGGGCGCGGGGCTGACGACGATGACGTGGCCGTCCATGGCGGGGCAGCGCACGACGAGCGCGCCGCCCTCGGTGGCCCGGGCGCAGCCCTCGGCGAGGGCGTCGCGTTCGGCGGGGGACGCCTCGACGACGTAGACGCGGGCGGTGTCCTGTTCGAGCAGGCCGGGCCAGAGTCCGGCGGCGACGCGGCGGGCGGAGACGACCTCCTCGACCATGAGCAGTTGCAGGATCGCGAGCCGCAGGTCGGCGGAGGCGCGGCGCAACCGGTGTCCAGCGTCGGCGAGTTCGGCCTCGCGCAGCAGGAGGGCGAGGACGGTGGCGGTGCGGTGGACGATCTCGGCGGCGCGGCGGTCGAAGGGTTCGGCGCGGGCCACGGCCAGGGCGGCGCCGGTGGTCGTGGTGAGCCGGATGTGGCGGCCGTTCTCCGCCAGGGCGGCAGAGGAGAGACCGCCCCGGGCGACGCGGCCGACGAGCGCGGCGTCGAGCGGCAGGGGGTCGCCCGCGAGGACGGTGCCGTGCGCGTCCTGGAGGCTGACCGAGGCGTGGACGGTCCGGGCGAGCCATGCGACGACGCGGCGGGGGTCGCGGGCGGCGGGGCGGAGCTGGTCGAGCAGTTGCTCCGCCCAGGGGGCGTCGGTGCCGTACGGCTCCCGGGGGCCGTCGGCTGCTCGGGCGGCCACGTCGCTTCGCTCCTCATATCGCTGCTGACCTCGGGTTTCGTCGGTGGACGTTACCCGAAGCGCGGGCGTGTGACGCCTGTGTGTGCCGCAGAACACGGCGCGGTCGGCCCCGCGCGGGCGGGGTGCGCGTGCGGAGCGCGGGGACGGCATAAGCTCGGCGGATGGCGAAGTATTACGACGTGCATCCCGAGAACCCGCAGCCGCGCGCCGTCGCGCAGATCGCCGACGCGGTCCGGTCGGGGGCGCTGATCGCGTATCCCACGGACTCCTGTTACGCGCTGGGCTGCCAACTGGGCAGCAAGGACGGCATGGAGCGCATCCGCTCCATCCGCCATCTGGACGACCGGCACCATTTCACGCTGATGTGCCGGGACTTCGCGCAGCTCGGACAGTTCGTGCAGATCGACAACGACGTGTTCCGCGCGATCAAGGCGGCCACGCCCGGGAGTTACACCTTCATCCTGCCGGCGACGCGTGAGGTGCCGCGCAAGTTGCTGCATCCGAAGAAGCGGACGGTGGGGGTGCGTATCCCGGACCATGTGGTGACGCAGGCGCTGCTGGCGGAGCTGGGCGAGCCGCTGGTGTCCAGCACGCTGCTGCTGCCGGACGAGGCGGAGCCGCCGACGCAGGGCTGGGAGATCAAGGACCGGCTCGACCACGTGGTGGACGTGGTGGTGGACTCCGGGGAGTGCGGCACGGAGCCGACGACGGTGGTGGACTTCTCCGGCGGGGAGCCGGAGATCGTGCGCCGGGGCGCGGGGGACGTGTCGCTGTTCGAGTGAGGCGGCGGGGGCCGGGCGCTCCCTCGCGGATCTTGCGTGGCAGCATGAGCGGCGAGGGGCGCCGGGGCATCCCGCCGGGCGCCGGTGACGCCAGGAGGCTTCAAGCGATGACCGCCGTCGAGGGCACGAACGTGGAGATCCCGACGAAGGACGGCGTCGCCGACGCCTATCTCGTCCACCCCGCGGACGGCCGGCCGCACCCGGGCGTCCTGTTCTACCAGGACGCCTACGGACTGCGGCCCCGGCTGCGGGAGATGGCGGACCGGCTGGCCGCCGAGGGGTACACGGTCCTGGTGCCGAACGTGTTCTACCGCTCGGGCCGGGCGCCGGTCGTGGAGCTGCCCGAGTTCATCGACCCGGGCGCCGATCCGTCCATCTGGCAGCGCCTCGGCCCGCTCGTCGGCTCCCTGACGCCGGAGCAGGCGGAGCGCGACGCGGACGCCTTCCTGGACCGGATGGCCACCGACCCGCTGGTCGCGGACGGTCCGGTCGCCCTGGTCGGCTACTGCATGGGCGCCCGCCTGGTGCTCCGCACCGCGGCCACCCACCCGGACCGCGTCGCCGCGGGCGCGGGCTTCCACGGCGGCAACCTGGCGACCGAGGAACCGGACAGCCCCCACCTCGGCGCCGACGACATCACCGCGGAGCTGTACTTCGGCCACGCCGACCAGGACCACTCCCTGCCCCGGGAACAGATCGACCGCCTCGACGACGCCCTCACCAGGGCGGGCGTCCGCCACACCGCCGAGGTCTACCCGGGCGCCACCCACGGCTACACCCAGTCCGACACGTCGGCCTACGACGAGGAGGCCGCCGAACGCCACTGGCGTGCCCTGCTGGACCTGCTGCGCCGGACGTTCTGACACCGGGCCGGCCACGGACCATCCGATACCGGCCGGCCCCGCACGCCCCGTAGGGTGCCGCGATGGACCTCACCTTGCGGCGCTTCGCCTGCTCCGAGACCGACGCCCTCGTGGACTTCCTCACCGGCGACACCTGGCCGTTCCACGCCTCGGCCACGCCCGGCCGGGACGAGGTCCGGCGGTGGATCGCCGAGGGCGGGTTCGACGGCGAGGAGAACCGGACCTTCTGGATCACGGTGGGCGACGACACGGCAGGGCTCGTCCGCCTGACGGAACTCACCGACGACACCCCGATGTTCGACCTCCGTGTCCGGTCCCCTTGGCGTGGCAAGGGTGTCGGCGGCGCCGCCCTGACCTGGCTCACTCGCCACCTGTTCGAGCAGTTCCCGCGCGTCCGGCGCATCGAGGGCACCACCCGGCAGGACAACGCGGCGATGCGGCGCGCCTTCCGCCGGTGCGGGTATGCCAAGGAGGCGCACTACCGGGACGCGTGGCCGGGAGCCGACGGCTCGGTGCACGACGCGGTCGGGTACGCGATCCTCCGGCGGGACTGGGAGAACGGCAGCCTGACGGTGCCTCGGTGGGACGACGAGGGCATGATCACGGAACGTGTCCGGCCGGAGTAATTGACAGTCCCCCGTTCCGCCAGCACTCTGAGAGCGCTCTCATGCAGGTACGGACCAATTTCCGTTCCGCCCCGATCCCCACACGGAGGTGGAGAGTTGACTCGAAGAATCCCGCGGTTCGCGACGAGCGCGGCGGCTGTGGCCGCCATGGTCGGCGGGGTGGTCGTGTTCGGCGCGCCGCAGCACGCCAGTGCGGCGGTGCCGGACACGATCCCGCTCCAGATCACCAACAACTCGGGCCGGGGTGACCAGGTCTACATCTACGACCTGGGCACCCAGTTGTCCTCGGGACGCCAGGGCTGGGCCGACGCGAACGGCGGCTTCCACGCCTGGCCCGCGGGCGGCAACCCGCCGACCCCGGCGCCCGACGCCTCGATCGCCGGGCCAGGACCCGGCCAGACCGCCACGATCCGGATACCGAAGTTCTCCGGCCGGATCTACTTCTCCTACGGCAAGAAGCTCGACTTCCGGCTCACCACCGGCGGTCTGGTGCAGCCGGCCGTGCAGAACCCCTCGGACCCCAACCGCGACACCCTGTTCAGCTGGTCCGAGTACACGCTCAACGACGGCGGTCTGTGGCTCAACAGCACGCAGGTCGACATGTTCTCGGCGCCGTACGCGGTCGGGGTCAAGCGTGGTGACGGGTCGACCGTCACCACGGGCCACCTCAAGTCCGGCGGCTACACGAACGTGCTGAACACACTGCGCGGCAAGTCCGGTTGGTCCGGTCTGGTCCAGACCCGCTCGGACGGCACCGTGCTGCGCGCGCTCTCCCCGCTGTACGGCGTGGAGACCGGGGCGCTGCCCTCCAACGTGATGGACGACTACGTCAACCGGGTCTGGCAGAAGTACTCCTCGCAGACCCTGACCGTCACGCCGTTCACGGACCAGCCGGGTACCAAGTACTTCGGGCGGGTTTCGGGCAACGTCATGAACTTCACCAACTCCTCCGGCGCGGTCGTGACCAGCTTCCAGAAGCCGGACGCGGGCAGCATCTTCGGCTGCCACAACCTGCTGGACGCGCCCAACGACCAGGTACGGGGCCCCATCTCCCGTACGCTGTGCGCCGGTTACAACCGCTCCACCCTGCTCACCAACCCCAACCAGCCGGACTCCTCGGACGCCGGTTTCTACCAGGACGGGGTGACGAACCAGTACGCCAAGGCCATTCACTCCCAGATGGCCGACGGCAAGGCGTACGCGTTCGCGTTCGACGACGTCGGCAACCACGAGTCGCTCGTCAACGACGGCAACCCGCAGACGGCGTACCTCACGCTCGACCCGCTGAGCTGAGCGCACACGACCCGCACACGACGCGGCCCCCGCACACGGAAGGTTCCGTGTGCGGGGGCCGCGTCGCGCTGTGCGGAGGTCAGCTCGTCGTGAGGGCGGTGTCGTCCACGACGAAGCTGGTCTGGAGCGAGGAGTCCTCGACCCCGTTGAACTTCAGGGTGACCGTCTGGCCCGCCAGCGAGGACAGGTCGAAGGTCTTCTGGGTGTAGCCCGAGGCCTTGTTGAGGTTCGAGTACGTCGCCAGCGTGGTCGAACCGGCGGTCACCGTCAGCTTGTCGTACTGCGTGCTGGTGGTGGTCTCCGCCGAGTCGACGTGCAGCCAGAAGGTGAGCGACGCCTTGCAGCCCGCGGGGATCGTCACCGACTGGGACAGCGTGTCGGTGTGCGAGGAGCCGTAGCCGTCGAGCCACGCCTTGTACGAACCGCCGTGACTGGCCTGCCCGCTGTCGGTGGTGATGACGCCGCTGCTCGCGGTCCAGCCGGTATTGCCCGATTCGAAGCCGGGGTTGGCCAGGAGCTGGGTCGAGGAGCAGCCGCCGCCGGTGGCGCTGACCGTCCAGGAGAAGGCGGCGGTGCCGGTCTTGCCCGCCGAGTCGGTCACCGTGACGGTGGTGTTGGAGGTGCCCGCGGTGGTGGGCGTTCCGGAGATCACACCGGTGGAGCTGTTGATGGACAGTCCGGCGGGGAGCCCCGAGGCGCTGTAGCTGAGCGCGCCACTGTTGGTGCTGCTCGCCTGGATCTGGAGGCTGACCGCCTTGCCCACGGTGGCGGACTGGCTGCCCGGGTTGGTGACGGTCACTCCGTCGGCGGGCGGGTTGATGTGGCCGCCCACGTTGATCCCGGCGAAGGCGTTGCCGACGGCGGCGTACTCGGCGGAGTTGGCGCCGTAGAGCGCGGTGGCCGCGTTCAGGGCGGCGGTGCGGGCGGCGGCGTAGTTGGTGCTGGACGTCATGTACGTCGTCAGCGCCTTGTACCAGATCTGGAGCGCCTTGGCCCGGCCGATCCCGGTGACGGCGACGCCGTCGGAGGTCGGGCTGTTGTAGGTCACGCCGTTGATGACCTTGGTGCCGCTGCCCTCGGAGAGCAGGTAGAACATGTGGTTCGCCGGACCCGAGGAGTAGTGCACGTCGAGGCCGCCGAGGCTGGAGGACCAACTGTCCTTGGACGCGCCGTCCTTGCTCGGCTTGTCCATGTAACGCAGCGGCGTGCCGTCGCCGTTGATGTCGATCTTCTCGCCGATGAGGTAGTCACCGGGGTCGCTCGTGTTGTTGGCGTAGAACTCCACGCCGGTGCCGAAGATGTCGGAGGTCGCCTCGTTCAGCCCGCCCGACTCACCGGTGTAGTTGAGCCCGGCGGTGTTGGAGGTGACACCGTGGCTCATCTCGTGGCCCGCGACGTCCAGCGAGGTGAGCGGGTCGTTGTTACCCGTGCCGTCGCCGTAGGTCATGCAGAAGCAGGAGTCGTCCCAGAACGCGTTCACGTACGCGTTGCCGTAGTGCGCGCGGGAGTAGGCGCCGACACCGTCGTTCTTGATGCCGCTGCGGCCGAACGTGTTCTTGTAGAAGTCCCAGGTCTCCTGGGCACCGTAGGCGGCGTCCGCGCCGGCCGTGGCGGCGTTGGACGTCGTGCCGTTGCCCCAGGTGTCGCTGGTCTGGGAGAACAGGGTGCCGGTGCCGGAGGTGCCGTGGTTCAGGTTGTACGTCTTGTGGCCGCCGCGCGTGCTGTCGGTGAGGGTGTAGTTGGAGCCCGACTGCGCCGTGGTCAGCGTCACCTGACCGCTGTACTGGGTGTTGCCGATACCGGTCTGGATCGCCTGGTAGCGGTACAGCTCCTTGCCGGTGGTGGCGTCGGTGATGACGTGCAGCTTGCTGGGCGTGCCGTCGTCCTGGAAGCCGCCGATCACGGACTCCCAGGCGAGCTTCGGGGTGCCGGAGCCGGCCCAGATCACCTTGCGCGCGCTGTCGGCGGCGGGCTTGTCCGCCTTCAGGGACTTGGCGGCCTTGAGCGCCGTCGACTGCGCGGCGGACTTGGTGACGGCCGCGGTGGTGGAGGCGACCTTGATGGTCCGCTTGTTGTTGAAGGTGGTGCTCACCGTGCCCTTGGCCAGGGAGGCGGGCGGGGTGTGCACCACGAGGTCGCCGCCGAGGACCGGCAGGCCCGCGTAGGTGCGCTCGTAACGGGTGTGCACGGTGCCGTCGTTGTCCTTGACGACGTCCCGGACGACCAGCTTCTCCTTGGCGCCGAGGCCGAGGGTGCGGGCGGTTTGGGCGGTGCCGTCCTTGGCGCTCTTGAGAAGCGCGGCGTGCTGGGCGGGGGTGAGCTTGGCCTCCAGGCCGCCGGTGCGCAGCGGGCTGGGGTGGGGGGCGGCGGGCCGGGCTGCCGCGGGGTTCGCCTGGATGCCGACGGCCAGGAAGGCCGCGGTGGAGACCAGGGCGGCTCCGACCGTGGCGCCTCTGCGGGAAAGGCGTCCGTGGGGAAGGCGTCTCACTCGTACTCCTCCTGCTGCGGCCGCCGGGGGCGCGGCCGGTGACAGACCGGACAGACGGATGTGCTGCCCGGGCGAGCTGAGCTGTGCGGGACCGTGCTGTGCGACGAGACGTGAAGCGTGAAGAGCGTGGGAAGGATGTGCGTACCGGGCGAGAATGGCACCGTTGACCAGCACATGTCATCCACGGCGAGGGCAACCTAGGGTTTTCCCTAGGGCTCGCAAAGCGCCCGTAACACGCCGGTGATCCTCAAACCTCTGTCGGCAAAGCCTCTGTGACGGCTCGTCAAAGAAATGGCAAGACGGGCGGGGGAGGAACGACGGTCAGGCGCGGCGCGCGGGGACGGTCAGGCGCGGCGCGCGGCCGGGGACTGCGCGAGGCGCCGCAGGGCCTCCTCGGAGGAGCTGCCGGGCCGGGCCGTCCAGACGACGATGTGCTGGTCGGGCGCGGTGGAGCTGGTCAGCGTGTCCCAGTCGAGGACGAGGATGCCGGCCACGGGGTGGCGGAACACCTTGCTCCCGGAGCCCTGGACGGCGACCTCGCGCGCCTGCCACCAGCGCTGGAAGTCGCTGTAGGCGGACATCCGGGCCAGCAGCGCGCGCAGCCGGGGGTCGTCGGGACGGCGCGCGGTGTGCATCCGCAGATACACCACGCAGGCCCGCGCCCCGGCACGCCAGTCGTCGTAGCGGGCGCGCATCTCGGGGTCGGAGAAGAGCAGCCAGACGTAGTTGCGGTCCCGCTCGGGGTGCCGGCCGAAGTCGGTGAACAGGGCGGCGGCGAGCCGGTTCCACGCGAGCACGTCCATGGTCCCGGACAGCACCAGGGCGGGGGACGCGGTGAGCTGGTCCAGCAGCCTGCGGGTGTGCGGGGCGACGGCGCGGCCCGGCCCCGGGGGTGGATCGAACGGCGGCCGTCCGGCCAGCCCGAACAGATGGGCGCGCTGGTCGCCGGTGAGCCGCAGGGCGCGGGCGAGCGCGTCGAGGACGGGCGCCGAGGCCCGCATCCGTCCCTGCTCGACCCGGGTGTAGTAGTCGGTGCTGATCGACGCCAGCCGGGCGACCTCCTCGCGGCGCAGGCCCGCCACCCGGCGCGGGGTGCCGGTGTCGGGCAGCCCCACCTGCGCCGGGTCCAGCTCGGCCCGCCGGGACCGCAGATAGCTGCCCAGCTCCTTCGGGTCGCCGCTGACGCCGCTCATGTCTCCAGTGTGGCAGCGCCGGGCGCGGGACGCGGGGTCGGCGGGAAGCGGCCCCCGGAGCCCGTGACCGACCCGCGCGCCAGTTTTCCGATCACACTGTTGTCACATTCAACTGCGAGAATCGGCTCGTTCCCGGCCGAACGGGTCGGAGCGCTCTCCGAGTGCCGTACGAGTGGTGGAGGAGGCCGTGACGTCCATGTCGCGTCCGCTGCGCAAGCTGGGGTTTCTGACGATCGGGCTGTTCGACCCGGCGGACCCCGCCCGGGGTCACACGGACACGCTGGAGATCATCGAGCTGGGCGAACGGCTGGGCTTCGACAGCGCCTGGGTGCGGCACCGGCACCTCCAGCACGGCATCTCGTCGCCGGTCGCCGTGCTGGCGGCCGCCTCGCAGCGCACCCGGCGCATCGAGCTGGGCACGGCGGTGATCCCGCTGGGCTGGGAGAACCCGCTGCGCCTCGCCGAGGATCTGGCCACGGTGGACGTGCTCTCCGGCGGCCGTCTCAACGCCGGGATCAGCGTGGGGCCGCCGATCCACTACGACCAGGTCAAGGAGGCGCTCTATCCGGTCTCCGCCGAGGCGGAGGACTTCGGGTACGGGCGGGTGCGGCGGCTGCTCGACTTCGTCGCGGGTGAGCCGGCCACGGACTTCAAGGGCGCCGAGGGCTTCGAGGAGTACTCCGACGTCGTCCAGCCGCACTCCCCCGGTCTCGCCCGGCGCATGTGGTACGGCGGCGGCAGCCTGGCCTCGGCGCGCTGGGCCGGTGAGCAGGGCATGAACCTGCTCACCAGCAGCGTCGTGAAGGCCGAGGTCCCGGACGCGCCGCTGGACTTCGCGGCGATCCAGCTCGCCCAGATCCGGGAGTTCCGCGCGCGGCACCCCGAGGGGGACGCCGCCCGGGTCTCCCAGGGCCTGGTGGTGATCCCGACCGACTCCGCGACTGCCGAACAGCGCGCGAGATACGCCGAGTTCGCCGCCGCCCGGCTGCCCCGCACGGCCTCGCCGCAGGGTCCGGCGCGGCTGCTGTTCGCGCCGGACCTGGTGGGAACCAGCGGGGAGATCGCCGAGCGCCTTGACGCGCACGCCGCGTTCCGCGAGGTGGACGAGGTCGCGTTCGCGCTGCCGTTCACCTTCCGGCACGAGGACTACGTACAGATCCTCACCGACATCGCGACGAAACTCGCTCCGGCGCTGGGGCGCCCGGCGCCGGACCTCCCGGCCGGCGGCTGATCACCAGCGACCGGGTTCCGTACCCGTCAGCGCCTCGGACGGCCTGCCGTCCACCCCGACCGGCACGTCGCCCGCGAGCATCACCCGGTGCATGATCCGGGGGTGATCGAGGTGGGCGTTGTCGCTGGGCGCGAGGTGGACGGTGGCCCGGTTGTCCCAGAAGGCGACGCTGCCCGGCTCCCAGCGGAAGCGGACGGTGTATTCGGGCCGTACGACCTGCTCCATGAGCATCTGGAGCAGGGCGGCGCTCTCGGGGCGGGAGACGTCCTCGATCTGCTCGACGTAGTAGCCGTTGACGAAGAGCACCCGCTCGCCGGTCTCCGGGTGGACGCGGACCAGCGGGTGCACGGAGGCCACCTGGTGGTCCAGGAGACGGCGGAGGTAGGCGTCGTCGCCCGGGCGGGGCTGGTAGCCGACGCCGAGCCGGTGTTCGGCGCGCAGACCGTCCACGAAGGCGCGTACCGGCGCGGACAGGCCCGCGTAGGCGGCGGCCAGGTTGGCCCAGGTGGTGTCGCCGCCGTAGGGCGGCACGGTCTCGGCGCGCAGGACGGTGGCGGCGGGCGGGTCGACGCGGGCGCCGTGGTCGCAGTGCCAGCCGCGCAGCAGGGTGTGCCGGCGGCGGCGCAGCCACTCGTCCTGCTCCATGCCGAAGCGGCCGCCGAGCTCCAGCCGGTCGGCGGTGGTCTCCACCTCGGGGTGGCCCTCCGGCGAGGCGCCGCCCCGGCGGCCGAGGACGACCGGCTCACCGAAGCGGCGGGCGAAGGCGACGTGCGCGGCGTGGTCGAGGTGCTGGTCGCGGAAGAACACCACCTTCCAGCGCAGCATCGCCTCCCTGATCAGCTCCGCCACCGCGTCGTCCAGCGGCGCGGCGAGGTCCACGCCGGTGATCTCGGCGCCGATGTGCCCGGCCACGGGCAGGAGCTGCACGCCCTTGACCGGGTCCACCGCGTTGTCCGTCGTCATGTGCCGCTCCCTGGCCTTCGTCCGTGGTCCCGGGGTGATCGTGTCAGCCGGACGCCCTTTCTGGCGACAGTGCCCGGGGATACGGTGTCCGGGCACGACTGCGGCTCCGGCACGGGTATTCCGCCGCGCCCTTCGAGACGCACGACGAATGACACGTCTTACGTCGCCCTCGAAGGCGCAATGGGCGACATCTACCGCAAACTCTCTTTTACTTCCTCCACGCCACCCAACGCACCGAAAAGCAACCGCCGACGCAGCCCCCGGAGGCCCATTTACCCAGCGATTACTGGCCAGTTGACCTCAGGGTTTCGTGGTAGTGTCCTTGCCCGAAGGGACAGAGCAACTTGAAAGGGAAATCGTGAACACGGAGAAAATCGCCGCTCGCCGCCTCTCCTGGGAAGAAGTGACGAAGCTCGGCGTGAAGGACAAGCTCTTCGTTTCCGCCGACACGGCAGAACTCAAGCTTCCCGGCTGCTATGTCCCCGCTTTTCTGACCAAGTCCGGTGAGGATTTCGAGGGCGGCTCGATAACGGCGAGGACCGTATTCCAGGAAGAGGTCTCCTGCCTTCCCGACGACGAGGACGAAGCCGGGATCTACCTGGCCGACGAGAACGGCCCGGCGACCATCGAGGTTCTCCAGTCCGCCGGCGTCGTGCTGGACCTGGCGCTTTTCGTCCCCGGCGGGGACAAGGGAGCCCTCTCGGCCCTTTACGCCGCGGCCCGGCAGGCGTTCGGCGCCGACGTCGTGCAGATCTGGCGCCAGGGCCTCAAGGAGGTTCCCGACGTCAAGGTCGACATCTTCGAGGAGCAGATTCCCCGGGGGCGCAAGGGGGGCGACAGCCCCAAGCGTGACCGTCGCGCGATCGACACCTACCCCACCCGTGCGGACTTCATCGAATTCACCGCGGGCTGGAAGCCGGTCGTCGAGGTGCACCGGCCGGTTGTCGACGACACCCCGACCATCTGAGGCGGCGTCCCCTCTCTCCCGGTCCGGGGGAATGGCGAAGCACCGTTCCATCCGATGATCTCGCGTGACAGCCCGCCTGGCCAAGATCGAGGCCGGCGGGCTTCACCCGTTTCGCGGCGACCCCCGGAGGCGCTGTTCCGCCTCAAAGGAGTATCCGCGCGGTCATCCCTGGGCGCGGGCGGCTCGCAGCGCGGCCAGCGCCCGGTCGGCGTGGGTGTTCATGCGCAGTTCGCTGCGGACGATCTCCAGGACGGTGCGGTCGGGCCCGATGACGAAGGTGGCCCGCTTGGTGGGGGCGAGCGAGAAGCCCCGCTTCACGCCGAAGCGCTCGCGGACCGTGCCGTCCGCGTCGGAGAGCAGCGGCATCCCGAGGGTGTGCTTGTCGGCGAACTCCCGCTGCCGGTCGACCTCGTCGCCGCTGACGCCGACGGGACGCGCTCCCGCCTCCGCGAACTCGGCGGCGAGGTCGCGGAAGTGGCACGCCTCGGCGGTGCAGCCGGGGGTGAGGGCGGCCGGGTAGAAGAAGAGCACCACGGGGCCGTCCGCGAGCAGGTCGCTCAGTCGGCGGGTGACGCCGGTCTCGTCGGGGAGTTCGAAGTCCTCGACGGTGTCGCCGATCCGGATCTCGGTGCTCATGCGCGTCCCTCCCCGGCACGGGCGGCGACACCCCGGGCCCACAGCACCAGCGGCACCTGGAGGGGCAGCCGGGCGAGGGCGGCGTTGCGCTGCGGAGCGGGACGGTTCCGCCAGTCCACGGCCATCTGCACGTTGGCGGGGAACACCCCGACGAAGAACGCGGCGGCGGCCTTCGCCGCCACGGGCCGGGTGCGGCGCGCGGCGATCCCCGCGGCGAGGGCGAGTTCGACGGCTCCGCTGCCGTACGTCCAGGCCCGGCGGGAGCCGGGCAACGCCTTCGGGATGGTCGCGTCGAACGGGCGCGGGGCGGCGAAGTGGGCGACCCCGGCGGCGGCCAGGAGACCGGCCAGCAGCAGGGGTGAGCGTTCGGACCGGGGCATGGTGCCTCCTCCAGGTGACCTGACGCCGGATATTACTGCACGGTAGTCACTGCGCGGATCACGGGGCACCGCGTGGGGTCACCCGGCGCGGGCCGTTCGGGGGAAACCGCGCCCTGACGTGCGTGGAAGCGCCTCCTGCGGTCGAGATCTTCAGCCGTGACCACCCTGCCCCTCGTCGCGCCGATGCTCGCCTCTCCAGGCACGCTGCCGCCCCCGGCGCAGGACCACCGATGGGCGTACGAGACCAAGCAGGACGGCCAGCGGGTGATGGTGTACCTGCCCGGCGACGGCACGGTGCGGCTGCGCGCCCGCTCGGGCGAGGACATCACCGCCGCCTACCCTGAACTCGCCCCGCTCGCAACGGCGTTGGGCTCCACCCCGGCCGTGCTGGACGGCGAGGTGCTGGCGCTGGACGAACAGGGCCGGGCCGACTTCCAGTTGCTCCAGGGCCGGATGGGCCTCGCCCACTCCCCCGCGCTCGCGGCCCGCAGGGCCGGTCAGGTGCCGGTCCATCTGGCGCTGTTCGACGTGCCCTTCCTGAGCGCCCCGCTCCTGCGCACGCCCTACGCGCGGCGGCGGACTGCGCTGGAGGACCTGGGACTCGACGGGCCCCACTGGTCGGTGCCGGGCGCGGTGGTGGGGCACGGCGCCGAGGCGCTGCGCACGACCCGCGAGCACGGTCTTGAGGGGGTGGTCTGCAAGCGGCTGGACTCGGCGTACGAGCCGGGGGTCCGCTCCCGCGCCTGGATCAAGATCCGCAATCAGCGCAGCGCTGACGTGATCGTGGGCGGCTGGCTGCCCGGCAAGGGACGCCTGACGGGACTGCCCGGCGCGGTGCTCCTCGGTCAGCGCGGCGGCGGGCGGCTACGGTACGCGGGCCGGGTGGGCACCGGCTGGAGCGAGGCGGAACGCGTCGAACTGGCCGCGCTGCTGTCGGAGTTGGCGAGCAGCCAGTGCCCCTTCGACCCGGCACCGAGGATCACGGAGGCGCGCTGGGTGCTGCCCCGGCTGGTCGGCGAGGTCGGCTACAGCACCCGCACCCGCGCGGGACTGCTGCGTCAGCCGACGTGGCTGCGGATGCGCCCGGACCTGACACCAGAGGAGTCGGCGGCGGATGTGCCGGAGGGCACCGACTGAGGCGAAGGGTGTTCCTTCGGCCAGGGTTCACCGATGGGACACCCGGGGTGACACGGGAGCGCACACCTGTGCCAGGATGCTGAACTCCCTTACCCCCCAACCGAGTTGGAGACTCAGTGGCTTCGTTCACGTCCCCACGGAGACGCGGCGGATGGCTGGCCGCGCTCACCGGCGCCGCCACGCTCGTGCTCGCCACCCCCGCCTTCGCCGCCGGCGGCCCGCCGCAGGCCCTGCCGCAGAACGCCGAGGCCGACGAGCTCAAGTACCAGCCCGCCTTCGACTACGACACCGACGGCTGCTACTCGACCCCGGCGATAGGCCCCGACGGCACGATCAACCCGGGCCTGAACCCGACCGGCGCGCTCAACGGCAACTGCCACGACGCGTCCGACCTGGACAACACCAACAGCTACTCGCGCTACAAGTGCAACAACGGCTGGTGCGGCTACCTGTACACGCTGTACTTCGAGAAGGACCAGGCGCTGCCCGGCATCAGCCTCGGCGGCCACCGCAACGACTGGGAGCACGTGGCCGTCTGGGTGCAGGACGGCCAGGTGAAGTACGTCTCGACGTCCAACCACGGCAAGTTCACCGTGCACCCCGTCTCCGAGGTCCGCTTCGAGGGCACGCATGCCAAGGCCGTCTACCACAAGGACGGCATCAGCACCCACTGCTTCAGGCTGGCCAACTCCAACGACGAGCCGCCGGAGAACGACAAGCACACCTGGCAGTACCCGCCGCTCGTCGGCTGGAACGGCTACCCGCCGGGGCTGCGCGACAAGCTCAGCTCCTACGACTTCGGGAGCGCCAACTTCCCGCTGAAGGACGCCAGTTTCGCCTCGCACCTCACCGCGGCGAAGCCGTCCGGGATTCCGTTCGACCCGAACGCCTGACAGACCGGGGGCGGTTCACCGCTGCCGGTGAACCGCCCCTCGTGACGGCTGTTGTCCGTGAGAAGTGCTCAGGCGCCGCCGGGCTCGGCCTGCTCCCTGAGGAAGGCGGCCAGTTCGTGCGCGAGGCTCGCTGCCCCGGCGCTCGCGGCGGTCGCGGTCGGCTGCGTCTCGGTGATCCCCACGCCCCCGGTCCACAGCCGGCGGTCGGCCCACTCCTCCTCCACGCGCGGCTGCACCTGGACGTCGACGTGGGTGAGGGCGGTCTCGGGTGCCGCCGCGCACAGGACGGCGGTGGCCCGGCGCAGCGGGTGGATGTCGAAGCCCTCGATGAACTGGGAGTTGCGCCAGTCGATGAAGGCGCCCTCGCCGTCGGGGCCGACGCGGACGTCGATCTGGCCGTCCTCGAGCTGCACGCCGTAGGGCCGCGTGCCGCGGTTCTCGAAGGTCACCCGGAGACCGAAGTAGGTGAGCCCGGCGGCGGCGTCGTCGCGCCCACGCGGCGGCTCGGTGCGCTCCAGGCGGTGGACGCGGACCCGCAGACCGGCGAAGTCCTCGTACTCCTGCCAGTCACCGACCACGTTCGGCTCGTACACGGTTCCCCTCTCGACCATCCGGGAGCTGCTGTCTATCTGTGGGCCGAGCGCACTGTCAAATAAGCGGAATACGGCGTGGCCTGGCGGTTCGCCCGGTTTGATCGGTGATCAAGCCCTGCGCAGGAGGAACGGCATGGGAGGGGGTTCCATGCCGATGGCATCGCGTGCCGCACATCACGTCCGGGCCCGGCCGACACGCCGCGCGGCCAGGCCCGGCTCCGGTCAGCGCACCAGCCGGCCGAGCAGTGAGGAGGCGGCCGCGATGCCGAGGACGGCGGCCAGCGCGAGCACGCCGAAGTCGGCCGGAAGGTGGGCCGGCGTGCCGAGCAGCAGTCCGCGCAGGGCGTCCACCTGATAGCTGAGCGGGTTCACCCGACTGACGGCCTGGAGCCAGCCCGGCATCACCGAGACGGGGTAGAGGGCGTTGGAGCCGAAGAAGAGCGGCATGGTGATCGCCTGACCGAAGCCCATCAGCCGGTCTCGGCTGAGCACGATGCCCGCGATGGTCATGGACAGACACGAGAAGAACACGGCGCCGAGGATCACGGCGACGGCGACCCCTAGCAGCTTCAGCGGGTTCCAGGTCAGGGCGACCCCGAGCAGGGCGGCGATCACGATCACGACGACGGCCTGGATCAGCGACTTCACCCCGGCGGCGAACGCCTTGCCGGTGATCAGCGCCGAACGCGGGGTGGGCGTGACGAGCAGCTTGTCCAGGGTGCCCGCGTCACGCTCCCAGATGATCTGGATGCCGTAGAAGATCGCGATGAACATCGCGGACTGGGCGATGATGCCGGGCGCCAGGAAGTCGATGTACGGGATGCCCCCGGTGGGGATCGCCCGGATACGGGTGAAGGTCTGGCCGAAGATCAGCAGCCAGAGAGCGGGCTGCACGGCGCGCGTGTACAGCTCGGTGCGGTCGTGGCGCAGCTTCTGCAGCTCGACGGCGCACATCGCGGCCACCCGGGTGGGCAGCAGCAGGAGGCCGGATCGCGGGCGGGGCGGCCCGCTCGGCGCGGGGACGCGCTCAGCCGACTCGGCGCGCGGTGCGGCGGGTGCTCCGGACATCGCGGAAATCTCCTCCCGTTCGGTCGTCGAGACCGCTTCCGGCGACGTCCCGGAAGACGTCCTCCAGCGTGGGCACCGGGTCGGTGCCCAGGCGTTCGGCCAAACCCCGGCGCAGCTCGGCGGGGGTGCCGAGGGCGCGGACGCGGCCGTGGTGCATGAGGCCGACCCGGTCGCAGTACTGGTCGGCCTCGTCCATGTAGTGGGTGGTGAGCAGGACCGTCATGCCGGTGGCGGCGCGTACGGAGTCGATGTGCTCCCAGACGCCGGTGCGGGCGATGGGGTCGAGTCCGATGGTGGGTTCGTCGAGGATGAGCAGCCGGGGCTCGCTGACCAGGGCCTGGGCGAGTTCGAGGCGGCGGACCATGCCGCCGGAGTAGGTGCCGGCGAGCCGGTCGGCGGCGTCGCTCAGGCCGACGGCGTCCAGGGCGTGGGCGACGCGCTCGGCCCGCTCGCGGCGCGGCACGTCGAAGACGCGGGCGAAGAGGACGACGTTCTCGCGTCCGGTCAGCCCGCTGTCGGCCGAGAGCCGCTGGGGGACGTAGCCGATCACGCGCCGTACGTCCATGCGCTCCCGGGCCGCGTCGTGCCCGAAGACGCGGACGGCACCGGCGGGGACCGGCAGCAGGGTGGTGATGCAGCGGATGGCGGTGGTCTTGCCCGCGCCGTTGGGCCCGAGCAGCCCGAACACCTCGCCCTCGCGGACGGTCAGGTCGAGCCCGTCGACGGCTCGGGTGCCGCCGAAGGCGTAGGTCAGTCCGGTGCAGTTCACGGCCGCGCCGGGGGCGGCCGGGTCGTCGCTCACCATGGTTCCTCGGTCTCCCCCGGGGCCTGCCGGTCCGCGCCGGTGCCCTCGGATTCCTCGTGCAGGGCGGTGGCCAGCCTGCGCAGCGCGGGGAGCGCGGCGCGCAGCGCCTCGCGGTCGTCGGTGTCGAGGGCGGCCACCTGCCGGCCGACCAGTTCGGCGCGACGGCGGCGCCACTCCCCCAGCCGTCCGGACGCGGCCGGGGTGAGCCGCAGCCGGGCGGCGCGGCGGTCGGCGGGGTCGGTCTCGCGGAGCAGAAAGCCCTCCCGGACCAGCCGGTTGACCAGGGTGGACACGGAGTTCCCGGCCAGGTGCAGGGCGCGGGCGGCCTCCGAGACGCCAAGGCCCGGCCGCTCCTCGACCAGCCGCAGCAGCTCGACCTCGGCCCCGCGCAGCCGGGGCGCGGCGAGCCCGGCGCGCAGCCGCCGCCGGATCAGCCGCTGGACACCCACCAGCGTGTCGGCCAGCTCCTCCGGGAAGGCGTCGGGTTGCGCCTTTTTCTCTGTCACTCCTGGAGATTACCTCTGCTACAGAGGTAATGGAGTCAAGGACCGGTCAAGCACTTCGCACCGTTTGGCGGCTTGTGTACATACTTGTTTTGGTTTGCCGGACTTCGGGAAGGCGGACCCCATGTGCCCCGGAGGGCACCCCCGTGACCCAGCACCCGCTGAGAGAAGTGCGCAATGCCTGTCACTGGCAGCACGAAGACTCACCCCCATGACGACGCCCCCGACACGGCGAAAGCCTTCGAGCGGCTCGCGGCGATGCCCGACGGACCACGGCGCCGGGCACTGCGGGACGAGCTGGTGCGGCTGTGGCTGCCCATGGCCGAGCGGATCGCGGTGCGTTTCCGCGGGCGCGGCGAGTCGCTGGAGGATCTCTACCAGGTGGCGGCGCTCGGTCTGGTGAAGGCGGTCGACCACTACGACCCCGAACGCGGCCGCGCCTTCGAGGCGTACGCGGTCCCGACCATCACCGGCGAGATCAAGCGGCACTTCCGTGACCACATGTGGACGCTGCACGTCCCCCGGCGCGTACAGGACCTGCGCAACCGGGTCCGCGTCGCGTGGAAGGAGCTTGCCCAGACCACCTCGGGCCGCGCCCCCACGGTAGAGGAGATCGCCGAGCGCACCGGTCTCACCGAGGACGAGGTGCGCACCGGCATGGAGGCGCTGGAGTGCTTCTCCGCTCTCTCCCTGGACGCCGAGGTGGCCGGCACCGAGGGCTTCGCGCTCGGCGACTGTCTCGGGGAGCCGGACCCCGGGTTCGACCTGGTCGTGGACCGGGTGGCGGTCACCCCGTTCCTCGCCGCGCTGCCGGAGCGCGAGCGCACCATCCTCTATCTGCGGTTCTTCCGGGGCATGACCCAGAGCCGTATCGCCGACCAGCTGGGGATCTCGCAGATGCACGTGTCCCGGCTGCTGACGGGCTGCTTCGACCGGCTGCGCGAGGAACTGCTCGCGGAAACGGGCTGAGACGGACGCCGGACCGGAAGCGGGCCGAGCGGAGGCGGGCGCCGATCCGCCCCGCGATTTCACCCCTTCGGGCCTCCCCCGTCACCCCCTCCCTTCGCTTTCTTTCACTCGTTCGGACTACCCGCCCCTGGTCTCACCGCGCTCGCCTGCAGCCGTGGGACGGCAGTGCCGGACACCCCTGCCTGCCCGGGCCGCGCGGGGGTACTCGGGAGGCAATCGACACCCGTCCGGCCGGACACTGGTGCGGACCGGTGGCCGCCCGGCCCCGAGAGCAGGACGCGACTGCCATGAATCACGACACAGCCGTCAGCGGTGAACCGAGGAAGCGGAACGACGCCCCCTCGACGCATTCCTTCTTCGGCGCGCCCTGCTGGGTGAGCCTGACCAGCCGCGACCTGCAGGCCACGGAGGAGTTCTACACGGCCGTGCTCGGCTGGAGCTGGCGCGAGGCGGAGCTGGGCGACCGGTTCCGGGTCGCGCTCGCGGGCGGGGTGCCGGTGGCCGGAATCGCCGCCGTGGCCGGCATGTGGCAGACGGCGGTGGCCTGGACGCCGTACTTCGCGGTGCCGGACGCGGACGTGGCGGTGTCGCGGGCGCGCGAGCGCGGCGGCACGGCGGCGGTGGGTCCGCTGTCCTTCCCGCCGGGCCGCGCCGCCCTGCTGGCCGACCGCGACGGCGCCACCTTCGGCGTCTGGCAGGGCAAGCTGGTCTCCAACTGGGAGACCTGGCGTCGCTCGGCCCCCACCTTCATCCGGCTGCACACCCGCAACGCCTTCGACGCGGCGATCTTCTACGGCGAGGTGCTGGACTGGGCGACCGGGGCGCCGGGCTGCTGCGAGGTGGAGTACGAGGGCGGCGAGGTGGTGCTGCGCAGCCAGGGCGACGTGGTGGCGCGCATCGACTCGGGCGCGGTGGAGGCGGCGCCCGACCCCTCCGTGCGGCCGCACTGGCAGGTCCACTTCGCGGTGCCCGACGTGGCCCGCTGCGCGCGCGGTGCCGAGAAGCACGGCGGCAGCGTGCTGAGCGAGCAGGCGACCGAGGCCGTGCTGCGCGACCCGGACGGGGCGCAGTTCACGGTGACCTCGCGCGACCCCCGTAGCTGACGCGCACACAGGAAGGGGCGCCCACCGGCCGGGCGGGAGATCGTTAGAGCAGACGTGTGGACTCC